>NZ_CP066775.1:3081486-3389635 GCF_009754905.2 Mucilaginibacter ginkgonis
CTGAGTTTCTGTCATTGGTACCTTCAACCAAAATGCTTGGAAGAATCATCTTGTTTTCCGAACTCTCCCCAAGAGATTGCATAAGAATTTGCAATCGTATACTTTCAGAACAATTTAAAACAGATCCAACATCAAAGGTTTTTACTGAAGATGTAATTAATCAATCATTGGAAATATTTTGTAAAGAAAAAGCGCAAGAACTGATTACAAACGCTAACAATTTGCGGTATTTAACTAAAACAAACAGGGTATCCTTTACCATTGAAGATTTGGTGAAAAATAAGGTCGCTTCTGATTCACCGGCAGTGCGAAACATAATTTATCCATGGACGACGGCTGGCTATTTAAAAAAAATCGGTCTTCAAAGTAGAAAGCACGCAAAAGCGGTAAATGAATATGCTTTTCAAGATATAAGACTTGCTTATATGGCCTGCCCAACGCTAACAATTGAGGAGTTTGTTCGGTCCAAGGCTTATAGATGTAGAATTGCCTCTTGCCGTGAAGTATTTTATAGAGATTTTGATTCGGGTGATTATACTTGCCCCCAATGCAACACGGCGGCATATTCCTAAAAACAAAGCGCCCTTGCTTTCGCAAAGGCGCTTGATATTCTTAGTTCCCTCTCTTTCGGAAGTCCCGATAGCTATCGGGAGGGGAGAGGTCGATTTGGGGTTAAGCCTGCTGCCTGCGGATAATGTTCAACGCGCCGCCTGCTTTAAACCATTCTATCTGCTGTGCATTGTAGGTATGGTTAACCGGGAATGAATCCGTTGAACCGTCTGCATGGTGCAATACAACTTCTAACTGTTTGCCAGGCGTAAAGGTGGTCAAGCCCAGGATGTCGATCACGTCATCTTCCTGTACTTTTTCGTAATCTGCCGTATCGGCGAAGGTGATGCCCAGCATACCTTGTTTTTTCAAATTGGTTTCGTGGATACGGGCAAATGATTTTACCAATATGGCACGTACGCCTAAGTGGCGTGGCTCCATTGCCGCGTGCTCGCGAGATGAACCTTCACCGTAGTTTTCGTCGCCCACAACAACGGTACCAATGCCATGCGCTTTGTAATCGCGCTGAGTTGCAGGAACCGGTCCGTATTCGCCGGTCAGTTCATTTTTAACCGAGTCAGGACTGTTATTGAAGTAGTTGATCGCACCGATCAGCATATTATTAGAAATGTTGTCCAGGTGGCCGCGGAACTTCAACCACGGGCCGGCCATAGAAATGTGGTCGGTAGTACATTTGCCTTTGGCTTTGATCAGCAGGCGAAGGCCTGTAATGTCTGTACCTTCCCAGGGCGCAAACGGGTCAAGCAGTTGCAAACGTGAAGAATTCGGATCAACGATCACTTCAACCGTGCTGCCGTCTTCTGCAGGTGCCTGGTAGCCGGCATCTTCAACCGCGAAACCTTTTACCGGCAGCTCTATACCCATCGGCTCGTCAAATTTCACCTGCTCGCCGTTTTGGTTGGTCAGGGTATCTGTCAACGGGTTGAAAGTTAGATCGCCCGCGATAGCGAAAGCGGTGACAATTTCCGGAGAGGCTACAAACGCGTGTGTATTTGGGTTACCATCCTGGCGTTTAGCAAAGTTGCGGTTAAACGATGTGATGATGGAGTTTTTGCGGGTAGGGTCGTCGGTATGACGTGCCCACTGACCGATACAAGGTCCGCAGGCGTTAGCCAAAACCACACCGCCGATCTGCTCGAAGGTGTTCAGGTATCCGTCGCGTTCCACGGTGTAACGTACCAGTTCTGAACCTGGTGTTACGGTATACTCAGCCTGTGCTTTCAGGTTTTTATCTGTTGCCTGCTGCGCTATAGACGCCGCACGGGTGATGTCTTCGTAAGACGAATTGGTACATGAACCTATCAGGCCCACTTCCAACCTTTCGGGCCAGCCGTTTTCTTTAACCGCTGCCGCGAATTTTGATATCGGCCAAGCCAAATCGGGGGTGAACGGACCGTTAACGTGTGGCTCCAATTCGCTCAGGTTGATCTCTATTACCTGGTCAAAATAAGCGGAAGGATTCGCGTAAACTTCCTCGTCGCCTGTAAGGTGTTCTTTTATGGCATTAGCCGCGTCTGCTATCTCAGCACGTTTGGTACCGCGCAGGTAAGCTTCCGCTTTTTCATCATAACCGAAGATCGACGTAGTTGCACCTATCTCTGCACCCATGTTACAGATGGTTCCTTTGCCTGTCGCAGACAGTGAACGCGCGCCTTCGCCAAAGTATTCTACAATAGCGCCGGTACCGCCTTTAACGGTCAAGATGCCTGCTACTTTCAGGATAACGTCTTTAGCTGATGCCCAGCCTGATAATTTACCTGTGAGGTGGACGCCTATCAGTTTAGGGAATTTTAGCTCCCAAGGTAAGCCGGCCATTACGTCGCAGGCATCGGCACCGCCAACACCAATAGCGATCATACCCAAGCCACCTGCGTTAGGTGTATGTGAGTCAGTACCGATCATCATACCACCCGGGAAAGCATAGTTCTCTAATACTACCTGGTGAATAATACCTGCACCCGGTTTCCAGAAACCGATGCCATATTTATCAGAAACCGACGACAAGAAATCATAAACTTCTTTATTGATGTCCTTCGCGGTAGAAAGATCTGTATCTGCGCCAATTTTGGCTTGTATCAGGTGATCGCAATGCACTGTAGATGGTACGGCAACCTGCGGGCGGCCTGCCTGCATAAACTGCAATAGCGCCATTTGCGCGGTAGCATCCTGCATGGCCACGCGATCTGGTGCAAAGTCTACATAGTCTGTACCGCGCTGGTAAGTCTGTGAAGCTTCGCCGCCGGAAAGGTGGGCGTATAATATCTTTTCGGTTAAGGTTAGTGATTTACCGGTCGCCTGGCGGGCCGCGTTAATGCGGCTGTTGTAGCGATCGTAAACCCTTTTAATCATGTCTAAATCAAAAGCCATTGTATTTGATTTTTAAAAGTAAAACGTAGAAAATCCGGCAGGAAAGTTCCAATCGGACTAATTCGGCGAATGTACAAAATTTAACAGGCAAAAGGGATATTGGGTTTGCGCAATCGTTATTTAGATGCGTTTTAAATAATGTCAGCAGGTATGGCCTAACTGCTCCGCACTCTGGTAGAAAAAGCAGTTTGACAAGACAGAAGGTCTGTGAAGGGTAGTGGCATTGATTTGCCAGTGTAACACCTGTTACAGATGTGTGACACTTTTTGACGAATTTTGGCAAAAGTGAAACAATGACATTATCATGCATGGTTGATTATCAGCTTCTTGCAACGCTGACATGATAGCGTCAGATACCAATAAGTCAGTATTTGGTAGAGAATCTGTCACATGTTACACCCGTCCATCAGCTGACGGATTAGTGAATTGAGCATTTACAGCCCCAGTTTATCGAGATAGATATCAATCTGTTTATCGCCCATCCCGTATATCGAGTTATCTTTCCAAAATGCCTCATAGATGGCGGGCCGGGATGTAATTCCGCTATTATAAATCTCCAGCAGCGTTTGCTCGATGTAGTTATACCCAGCAGCGTTAACCTCTAAGCGTTTTACATGTGCCTCCATAGCCGGTTTAAGCGCATGCAAGCTGCCCCAGAATGAATTCGTGATAAGCCAGGTCTTTAGATTTTCTGCATCGCCCGCGATATATAATTGCCAGGCTTCAGCAGCGAGTTTAAAGTCGTAATCCGTAAGCTGAATGCGGTCATCGAATAACGTTTCTAACTGCCCGCCACTAAGCTGACCAAGTCCGCGGAAGTTGTCAACGCCCGGAACGGTATCAGGGCAAATTAGGTGTACCGCGCGTTCTGACAGGTCGGTTTGCTGGTTAAGCATTTGCATTACGCCCAGCAGGTTCACCTGGCAAAATAAATCAAACTCGAACCATAGGTTTATCTCATCGTATGGCTCATTGATCTTTGCCAGTTCCGTTGCTTCCCAGTTAAAATATTCCTGCTCAGAAGCATTATACGTATTGCTGATCCATTGCGCACGCATTTTCCAAAACCCGGCATCCAGTGTGTTTGCAACCGGCCCTTCGGACAAAGTTTCCCGCCAGATGAGGGTATCGCCCTCAATACCGCAATCTATAAAACCGGGTAAGGTTGCGTCGCCGTTGAGAATGTGTAAGGTTTGAGAATTCATGGATATAGTTATTCCCCCAATAAAGCTTTCAGCGTATCTATACTGTCCGCCTCTTCTTTGGGTTTATCTTGCCGCCAGCGCAAGATACGCGGAAAGCGCAACGCCACGCCAGATTTATGCCTGTTGGATTTATTAATACCCTCGAATCCTATCTCGAAAACCAACTCGGGTTTTACTGTACGCACCGGCCCGAACTTCTCCAGCGTATTACGTTTGATGAAATAATCCACCTTGTTGATCTCGGCATCAGTCAAACCTGAATAAGCTTTGGCAAACGGCACCAGCTTGTCGCCGTCCCATACGGCAAAGGTGTAATCAGTGTAGAGGTCTGCACGGCGGCCATGGCCTTTTTGCGCGTAGATCATCACCGCATCTACTGATAGCGGGTCTATTTTCCACTTCCACCAATCCCCGCGGCGGCGGCCCACCTGGTAGGTGGCGCTCTTGCGTTTCAGCATGATACCTTCGGCTATTTTCTCGCGCGATTGTCCACGGATTACTGCCAACTCATCCCACGAATTGAAAGTAATCAGCGGTGATATATTGAAGATGTTGGGATGAGGCGTTTGGCCGTGCAGCTCTTCCAAAAGCACGCGTCTTTCGGATTGGGTTTTGTAGCGAATATCCTCACCTGCATATTCCACGCAATCATATGCGATGAGCGAAACCGGGCTGTCTTCCAATATCTTTTTTGATAAATTCTTCCGCCCGATACGCGTTTGCAAAACAGCAAAGGGCAGGGGCAAGCCATCCCTAAAACTTAGTATCTCACCATCTATCACTGTGCCGTTGGGCCAGGCTTGCATAAAAGGATGCAATTCGGGGAATTTTTCGGTAGCCAGGTCTTCGCCCCGGCTCCAAATAAATAATTGCCCATCGCGTTTGATCAATTGTGCACGTATACCGTCCCATTTCCATTCTGCCTGCCAGTCGGCAGCATCGCCCAGTGAGTTTTGCAGATCCTCTACGGATTTCTGCACGGTTGAAGTTTCCTGGATGGGATAAGCCAAAAAGAACGGATAAGGCCTGGAGATGTCGTCTGCGGCTTGCTGCGGCTCAGCCAATTGGGCATAAGTGTAGTCCTCAGGCGCCCAGTTACCCATAATGCGGTGGGTCATTACATTGGTATCAAGGCCTGCAATGTCGGCCAATGCCTTAACCACCAGGTTTTGTGATACCCCCACACGAAAGCTTCCCGTAAGCAATTTGTTAAATACAAAGCGTTCTTGCGTATCTAAATTATTCCAGGCGTTTTGCAGCCAGGCTTTTTTCTCATCGTCGGTTGCTGCAGCGATGGCATTTATCTCCGCGATCCATTCAGTTAACGTTTTACTGTTTGTCGATTCTGTATTCTGCGGAAAAAGCAATGCCATGGTTTCGGCAAGATCGCCTACAACATGGTAACTCTCTTCAAACAACCAGGCAGGGATATTGAGCGACTCAATAGCCCACAACCGCACATTGGTACTGTTAATTGGCCTGCGTGGTTTGCGCCCGGTAAACAATGCCAGCATGTGCATCTTATCCGTATCGGGCACACGGTTAAAGTAATCCTTCAGGATCTTAACCTTCTCATTGGTTTTGTTGGTCTCATCCAGTGAGAGAAAAAGTTGGGCGAAAGCTTTCATG
This sequence comes from Mucilaginibacter ginkgonis, assembly GCF_009754905.2. Classification (NCBI taxonomy): domain Bacteria; kingdom Pseudomonadati; phylum Bacteroidota; class Sphingobacteriia; order Sphingobacteriales; family Sphingobacteriaceae; genus Mucilaginibacter; species Mucilaginibacter ginkgonis. Next base: position 3,087,258 of record NZ_CP066775.1, read on the forward strand.
CGATCCCCGACCTCTCCCCGGCCCTCTCTTTTTGTTCAACATCAGATTCAGTGCTTTCTTTTTGTTCTCCTTCAGCAGGTTGAGGAGGCTCACCTTCATCATCTTCTGCGCCGTAAAGTGTATGCACCTCGCGGGCGTTAAAACCAATCTCACTTAAATATCTCGTAAAGCTGGCGGTGTAGCCATGGGTGAGGTACACACACTCGCAGTCAGTAGCATCAATGGCACTGATAAGCCCGGTCCAGTCGGCATGGTCAGACAACACGAAGCCTCGGTCGGCAGCTCGGCGGCGCTTCGCGCCGCGAATGGCCATCCAGCCCGAGCAGTAGCCAAAACTATACGGCCCGAACTTACGCATCCAGGGCGTACCAACAGACGAAGGCGGCGCCAGGATGATACCTTTACGTACTTCATCTTTTATAGACTCTTTGGTGATGCGCTCCGTAGGATTTAAAATGATACCATTTCTTCGCAGCGCCTCATTGGTATTTTCAATTACACCATGGGTATATACTTTGCCGATGCTGAGATCAAGGTTTTGTAAGATGCGCTGCGCCTTACCAAGCGAGTAACCCGCTACAACGGTAGCCAACCCCCGTTCCACGTTATGCCGCCACCAATTGTTCATATCATCGAAAATCTGCGCCTGAGGCTTCCATTGGTAAACCGGCATCCCAAACGTGCATTCTGATATAAATTGATGGCACCGTACAGGTTCAAACGGCGCGCAAACACCATCGTCCTCGGTTTTATAATCGCCGGAAACCACCCAAACCTCGCCCTGGTATTCTATTCTTATTTGTGCCGAACCAATGACATGCCCTGCCGGGAACATGGAAATTTCCACGCCATTCTTCATCACCTTTTCACCGTATTCAACCGTTTGCAGGTTTATCTCGCCAAGCCGGTGGAGCATTACTTCGCGCGATAAGTGGTGAGCCAGGTAACGCTTATGACCGGGATAAGAGTGATCTGCATGGGCGTGAGTAATCACCGCGTCATCAACAGGCTTCCACGGGTCAACGTAAAACTTCCCTTTAGCGCAATAGATGCCCCTGTCCGTAAATTCAAGCAAAGGTGCTCTTGGCATATAGCAATAACGGCGCTTACGCACATTAGTTTTAAAGCGGCGATGAACACATTATTGATGTCGTAAATCACCCGTTATTTTGTCGGGTTCAATACTTACACGATTATCGGTCTCAACTTACATTTGTATCATACCAAACAATAAAAATATGGCAACTCAAATTTTTGTTAACCTGCCGGTTAAAGACCTTGACAAGTCAATGTCTTTTTTTGAGGCCCTGGGCTATCACTTTAATCCGCAGTTCACTAATGACCAGGCAGCATGTATGGTGATCAGCGATACCATTTATGCTATGCTGGTAACACATCCTTTCTTTGCTACCTTTACCGATAAGGCCATTGCGGACGCTACCCAAACTACAGAAGTGCTGGTTTGCCTTTCTGCGGAAAGCAAAGACGCGGTGAATAGCATGGTAGAGAAAGCGGTGAACGCAGGTGGCAAAACAACGCGGCAACCAACAGACTACGGCTGGATGTATGGTTGGGGATTTAATGACCTTGACGGACACATCTGGGAAGTTGCCTGGATGGATATAGCAAACATGCCAAAACCATAACACCATGAATAAATTAGCAAAAGAATTTAAAGCTGTAAGTTTAGATCTGAAACAAACGATCCATAATTTCGATGACGAGCAGTTTAATAAAGTGCCGGGCATAGGCGGCTGGACGGCGGGCCAGGCCGCTGAGCACATCCATAAATCGATGCGCGGACTTCCGCTGTTACTAATGCGCAATACCGTGCCATCAACACGCGAACCGGAGCAGCATGTAAAAACTTTGCGGGACATGTTTCTTGATTTTGAGGCGAAGTATGAGGCAGCGCCGGCATTGCAACCATCGACAGACCATCATGACAAAGATGATCTGGAGCAGAAGATCGTTTCTATATTGGATAAACTTGCAGAAATCGCCGCGACAGAAGACCTTACTCAATTGTGTACCGGCTTTGAATTCCCTACCATAGGTCAGCTTACGCGCAGCGAAATGCTCAATTTTACCAGTGCGCATACGCAAAGGCACATCCACCAGATGAAAAAGATCAAAGAAGTTTTATAACCAATTTCTTGTAAACGAACACAGCCCGCAAGTTGCGGGCTGTGTTCGTTTATGTTAAACTATTATTATGGATCGACCTTTGTTGGTGCAGCGGTCATCTTATTTCCCATGCTGGCATAATCAGTAACGATTTGGCCCGCTTCATATTTTAAGAAATCAAGGTCTTCATTCTTAGGGCGCGGAGCTCCCTTTTTCAATGGCTGTAAGCCCATCGCAACCCGGCGCTGATTATCATGCTCAAGGCTGCGTGCTTCGTCGGCATCACGTTTTTGCTTCAATTGCTGTTCATTAAGGGTGATGCTTTTTTCAGCATCCCGTTTTTTGAAATCGGCGATATCTTCCAGCAAATATTTATAGCTCACGTTGTTTGCCATACGGCTGTTGTGCATTTGCTTTAAAGTTGGCAATACGGCGCTAAAGTCGCCCACTTTGCTGTACGGGCTTGGCTGTATCATATCGTATGGTAACGCGGATGGTTCGGTATCTTCGCCATATTTATCCAATGGGATAATTGCCGGGAAGCTAATGTCAGGTGTAACACCTTTATGCTGCGTACTGCCGCCGCTGATGCGGTAAAACTTGGCCATTGTCAAATTCAACTGACCAAATTTAGACTGTGAGCCTGCAACCTTTTGTTTATTGGTTACACGGGCGATCATGTCGCTAACCGATGGGCTGATCACCTGGTCAAGGTCAATTACACTTTGTACAGTGCCCTTACCGTAAGTCTGGGTTCCGATAATTAAAGCGCGCCCATAATCTTGCATGGCACCTGCAAATATCTCTGATGCTGATGCGCTGAATCGGTCTGTTAAAACTGCCATCGGACCTGTCCATGCTATTGCCGGATCTTCGTCCTGGTCAACTTCAATTTTATTTTTTACATCCCTAACCTGTACAACCGGACCTGTTTTAATGAACAAGCCGCTTAGATCGATTGCCTCCACCAAAGAGCCGCCGCCATTTTGGCGAAGGTCCATTACTACGCCATCAACGTTTTGCCTCTTTAATGTATCCAGGATTAGCTTAACGTCACGGGTGGTGCTTTTATAATTAGGGTCACCGGCTTTGTAAGCGGCAAAATCAATATAAAACGCCGGTACATTTATGATGCCTATTTTATACGTGCGGCCATTCTCGTTATAAGTTTTAATTTCTTTCTTTACCGACTGATCCTGCACCACAATTTTTTCGCGAACCAACTCTACCACGTGTGGCTTATCTGCCAGGCTTTTTCCTTTTGACAATAATTTCAATCGAACCAAGGTTCCCTTCGCGCCACGTATTAACGTTATCGCGTTATCAACCCTCCAGCCAATAATATCCTGAAACTCGCCGTTGGCGCCCTGGGCTACCGCGACTATACGGTCGTCAACATAGATCTGCTTGCTCTTGTCTGCCGGCCCGCCCGGAACAATACTTTTTATAGTTACATAATCATTTTCCGATGCGAGTGTAGCCCCAATACCTTCCAGTGTCTTAGACATCTCAATATTGAACTGCGCAGCATTTGCCGGGTTGAAGTAGGTTGTGTGCGGATCGATAGAATTAGTCACCGCGTCCATAAAGAATTGAAAAACGTCCTGGTTGTTCAGTTTATTAAACTGACTTATCAGGTTCTCGTAACGCTTTTTGAGCGTCTCTTTATTTTTGGCTTCATCTGCGCTGGCCAACCTAAGATTTAACAAGTCGTATTTTACACGTTTTGTCCACAAGACATTCATGTCTGCTTCTGAAGCGACAAAAGGCAGGCTATCACGGTCGTAAACAAAGTCCTCATTCTGGTTGAAATCGAATTTGTTGTTCAATTGCGAAAGTGAATATTTGATGCGATCGTTATAACGTTTCTTGTACACGTTAAACATTTGGAATACATCATTGAGATTACCTTCCTGAATGTCATCGTCCAGTTTCAATTTATAAGTTTCAAATTGTTTTACATCTGATGCTAACAGGTAGTTGTGGTTTTCATCTAAAGATTTGAGGTAACGGTTATAAATGATCTTGGACAAAGAATCATCAAGCGGAACCTTTTTATAATTATAACGGCTGATGAGGCTAGCCACTTCCTTTAATACCACGCTTTGTTGCGCATCGGGCTGCAGATCTCCGGGTGTAGTAACAGGCACTTTTTGGCTTGGAGCGGCATTGCAGGCCAGAGCGGCGCCCAGCACAACCAGCATATAAAATCTCTTGAACATATCTTTTACTGTATTTAAACCGAGGGTGTTATCAAACATTGATAAGAAACTATGAAACGCTAAAGTATATAAAAAGAGACAGCCACAAAGCTGTCTCTCATTTTTACTAATACAATATTACGTTATAATGTTTCAAATATTGTCAAGAAGCATTGCCGGTGGCGCAGCAATGGCTATCAGTTTACTGACGCTGTTTCTGCTTTGGCGTTGCTGGCGTAGCGTAACTCTGTTTTGGTGTTGAGCACACGGCTAAGCTGAATGGCTTTCAACTTTTTTTCTACGCTGATCACGTCTGTCAACCAGCCATGTGCCGATGCCATGTCGCGCGCCTCGAACAGGTCGTCCTGGGCAAGGACGAAATCGCCTATCTTCGATTTAACTTCAGCGAGATTAAGCAGGTTACTGATGGTTAGCTTATCGTTGTTTTGCTGACGCGATAACATGTTGCTTTGCAAAAAGAACCACTTGGCTTCTGAGTACCTGCCTTGTTGAATATACAATTGTGCAAGCTCGCTAAAATTGTAACTAGCCAAGTCATAAACCCTAAAGCGCATATTATGCTGAGCGGTTTTCATCACTGTATTTTCGGCAAGCTCTAAGCTGTACTCGCTCTGCGCAAGGTAAGTCCGTTTTAATTTAACGACCTTATTTACCTTTTTAGAAAATCCCTTAATGGTATTATCCGTAACCGGGCTGAGCTGAGGGTAACGCTCATTTTTTGCCGAAGCAGACATAGTTAAAGCACAAAAACAAACAAGTAGGATTGCCTTCATAAATTTTTTGCCCTGGGTTTAATCAAATTAATTAGTAAGCAAATATAATAAATCGTTTGCTTAATTAATTATCATCAACACGTAAATATAGCAGTTACTAATTGAAAACCTGCACGTTGCCATCATGACTTGCCCACACCATGTACGGATGTGTGTCGGCATGAAAAACATCGCCATTCTTCGCAATACCTATCACGCCGGCAAAGCCATCGTAAGGCTTCATTTCATCAAGCGTTTTCTTAGTCGCCGCTTCAATAGTAAATCCGTCGGTAACCCTGGTTACAATGGTAGACGCTACGGAAGCGCTTACAATATCCTCTCCCACGCCCGTGCAAGAGATTCCGGCAAATTGATTAGCATAATTACCTGCCGTTGTCGCTGAGTCGCTCACGCGCCCAGGCATTTCAAATCCCTTGCCGCCTGTCGACGTTCCGGCTGCAATATTCCCCTCAGCGTCCAGCGCCACACAGCCAACCGTTCCCAAGCGGATGGAATCGCTAAGCTTCTTTTCGTATTCCTGCCTGCGCTGCGAAATTTCGGGGTTGTAATGTTCAAAGCCATGTTCTCGTGCAAAATCTTGTCCGCCTGTGCCGCTCAGCACGCGGTCAGGGAATGCCATCAACTTTTCCGCAACCTGGATGGGGTTTTTTATGTCCTCAACATTTATCACGCCGGACAGCTTTTGCGTTTTTCCATCCATTAATGCGGCACTAAGCCTGATCTTCCCATCGCTTTGTATCTGCGAGCCTGTACCTGCATTAAAGAGGTCGCAGTCCTCCAACAAAGAAACTGTGTAAACCACGGTTTCCGTAGCAGTATGTGTTTGTAAATACTCGTAACCTTTGGTCACGATATCACGCAAAGCCTCCTGTTTCGCCTTTTTGACTTCCTGGTTGGTAAGCGATTCGCTAAAAAATCCGCCGTGTATAATGAGTTTCATTTAACCTCTTCCTAACCCTCTCCAAAGGAGAGGGAACTAAAATTTACTAACATCCCCAACCTCAAGCCCTCTCCTTTGGAGAGGGTTGGGTGAGGCTACCTGTCAGGTGCCTGCAAATAAACGCCGTCTTCTACAAGCACAGCTTTTTTAATAAATAGTTTTTTCTGCTCCAGATCGTATTTGTCAAAAATGGACATCACATGCACGCGCAAGCTTTCTATAGAAATTGGCGAACCCAATTCGACATTATAAATATTGGTTTCTACAATGTTGCGTCCATCAACCAAAATAATCAACCCGGAACCTATTGCTTCCATCATGTAACCTTCGGTTATGAGCAAGCCTGTGTCTTCACCCAAACCAATGCCCAGGATACCCGGGTTACTGGCAACCGCATAAAATAAGCGGCCAATGCGGCCGCGCTGTACAAAGTGTGTATCAATAAAGACCGAGTCTATGAAACCAAGGCCTGCGGTGATCTGAACCTCGCCTTTTATCAAAGCCTCGTTAGCTTGCCCGCGATAGATCATATTCGCTGACGCGGCCGCGGCGCCGGCAGATGTGCCTGCTATAACGAAAGCTTCGTCCTGGTAGCGCTGTTTTAATATCTGCAGAAATTGCGTGCCGCCAAATATAGAGGTGAGGCGCAGCTGGTCGCCGCCGCTGAACATCACTACATCTGCTTTGCGGATACGTTCAAGGTATTCCTCTTTGCCGGCATCTTCGCGTGTGCGGATGTCGAGGATATTTACGTTGATGACGTTTAACTGATTAAAAGCCTGGATATATTCTACGCCAACCAGTTCGGGTATTTGCGAAGCCGTGGTAATTACTTCCACATGTACGCCTTCTTCTTTGCCGGATTCTGTTATAATGCGGCGAAGTATCCCGCGCTCGAAAAATTTAAGTCTATTAAGCGGCTGATTGGTGTATTCAAGCGCGCCTAAACTACTACCCATGTCAACCGCACCGCCAATTATGATTAATTTCCCTTTGGGTGCTGCCATTTTGTTGTCCTCTATTACAAATTAACAAAAAAAGCGGGTAAAGCAGCCGGTTTTAAAACAAATATTGCAATTCTGGCTTAAAAGTTTTTATCGCGTTACGCCAATTAGTAGCTTTAGAATTATAACTACTACCATCACTTGTCAAACTACTATGAAAATTGAAAATATACAGGTACTTCGCGGCCCAAACATCTGGAGCACCAGCCGAAAAAAATTGATTCAAATGAGGCTAAATCTCGAAGAGATGGAGCACAAGCCTACCAACAAGATAGATGGTTTTTATGAAAGGCTTAAAGCGCTTATTCCTTCTTTATATAATCACCGTTGTTCTCCCGGGGTGCCTGGTGGATTTTTTCAGCGGATCGAGTCGGGCACCTGGATGGGCCATGTGATAGAGCATATTGCTTTGGAAACACAAACCCTGGCGGGTATGAACACGGGTTTTGGCCGCACCCGCGAAACGCATACGCCCGGTACTTACAATGTAGTATTTAATTACCTGGAAGAGAAGGTGGGTATTTTCGCGGCCGAGTCGGCAGTGCGAATCGCAGAAGCACTGATCGCAGGCGAAGAATATGATCTGGAAAAAGACATCCAGCAAATGCGCGAGATACGCGAGCATACACGCCTCGGTCCGAGTACAGGTTCTATCGTAGAGGAAGCTATTGCAAGAGACATCCCCTGGATAAGACTCAACAATCAGTCGCTGGTACAATTGGGCTACGGTAAAAACCAGGTACGCATCCGAGCGACGATGACAGAGAAAACCAGCAGTATAGCCGTTGATCTGGCGGGCAATAAGGACGAGACAAAACGCATTTTACAGGAACACGCCATCCCGGTTGCCAAAGGCATGACCATTACCGCGGCCCACGAAGTGCCGCAGGCAATCCGTAAAATTGGTTTCCCATTGGTGTTTAAACCATTGGATGGCAACCACGGCCGCGGCGCTACGATCAACGTAAAAACAGAAGAAGAGGCCATTGCAGCTTTTGAATATGCTGCCCGCATTTCGCGCAGGGTAATAGTCGAAAAGTTTATCACCGGATATGATTTCCGGGTGCTGGTGATAGATAATAAGATGGTAGCCGCGGCGCTGCGTAAACCAGCTCATGTGCAAGGCGATGGCGCACTTACTATCCAACAGCTGATAGACAAAGAAAACTCTGACCCGCGCCGGGGCTATGGCCATGAAAATGTGCTGACCGAAATTGCTGTAGACCGGGATACACTCGATCTCCTAAAAAAGAGGGATTATACTTTGGAAACCATTCCGCCGGCAGGAGAGATCGTTTTCTTAAAATCAACTGCTAACTTGAGCACAGGCGGTACGTCTGTAGATGTTACTGACCATGTACACCCGCTTAACGTGTTCATTTGTGAGCGCATTTCACAGGTAATAGGGTTAGATATTTGCGGCATAGACATCATGGCCGAGAACCTGGAAGAGCCGCTAACAGAAAATGGCGGCGTGGTGCTGGAAGTAAATGCAGCCCCGGGCTTCCGGATGCATATCGCCCCGAGCGAAGGCCTGCCGAGAAATGTTGCGGGCCATGTAATAGATATGCTGTACCCGCCGGGCAAATCGGCCAGGATACCTATCATTGCTACCACCGGTACCAACGGAAAGACCACTACAACGCGCTTAATTGCGCACCTCATTAAAAATGGGGGCTATCAGGTCGGCTTTACCACATCGGACGGTATCTATGTGCAAAACACCATGATGCTAAAAGGTGATACTACCGGGCCAAAAAGCACTGAGTTTATTTTAAAAGATCCTTCCGTAAACTTCGCCGTTTTAGAGACGGCTCGTGGCGGCATTCTGCGCAATGGCCTTGGATTTAGCAAATGCGATATCGGCGTAATTACCAACATTCAGGAAGATCACTTGGGTATATCAGACATTCATAACCTGGATGACCTTACCCGTGTTAAGGAAGTAGTGATCAACGCCGTTAAAAAAGATGGTTGGGGTGTATTAAATGCAGACAATCCTTATTGTGTGAAGATAGGCAAGCGTGCAGATTGTAAGGTGGCCTATTTTAGCATGAGCGAAAGTAACCCGGTAATAAAAGCGCATTGCGCCAAGGGCGGTATCGCTTGTATCTGCGAAAACGGATACATAACCATTCAACGCGGCGACTGGAAGATACGCGTACAACGTACAGGGCTTATCCCGCTTACATTTGGCGGTACAGTGTCATTCATGATTGAAAATGTGATGGCGGCAACGCTCGCTGCCTACCTTTGGGGCATCAAGACTGAAGAGATAAAGACGTCCTTAACTACATTTATCCCGTCCGCGGCGCAAACCCCGGGCCGCATGAACATCTTTAATTTTAAAGACTTCCGCTTTATGGTCGATTTTGCGCACAATCCTGATGGTTATCACGGTGTAAAAGAGTTTTTAAAGTCAGTTGATTCGCCGCAAAAGATAGGCTTGATTGCCGGCACGGGCGACCGTCGCGACGACGATATTCGCGAGTTGGGCGTTATCGCAGCAGATATGTTTGACCATATCTTGCTTCGTCAGGAAAATCATACCAGAGGCCGTACGCGTGAAAATATTTTAGGGCTGATGGAAGAAGGTATACGCTCGGTAAAACCCGACATACCTGTTGAATGGCTCACTGCTGACCAGGATCCGATCGCATATACCATAAGCCTGGCTAAACCCGGCGCGTTTATCACCACGCTAAGCGATGCTGTAGATAATGCGGTAGAGCTAGTACAAAACGCACAGGAAAAAGAAAGGCATAACGGGTTGTAGATAGAAATTGTTGTCATTCTGAACGTAGTGAAGGATCTTATGCGTAACTGCATAAACGCATAAGATCCTTCGTTTCACTCATGATGACAAATTATATTTTAATTACTTCACCTTCGCCAATATCTGCTCTTTAGTCAGCTTTTCCTGATGGCCGCTCTGCATGTCTTTGAAAGTGAGATGGCCGCTTTCAATTTCGTCGCTGCCTATTACGATAACGTAGGGAATGTTTTTAGCATTACCGTAGTCGAATTGCTTTTTGATCTTAGTTCCCGACGGGTAAAGTTCCGCATTCACACCTTCGGCACGAAGGTGCTGCAAGAGCGGCAACGCATAAACCTCGCCGCCTTTGTCAAATGTGCAGATCAATACTTTTGTAGTTTGGGTGCTGCCTTCAGGGAACAAGCCGAGCTCTTTCAACACGTCATATATACGGTCGGCACCAAAAGAGATACCTGCCCCTGTTAAGCCTTTTAAGCCAAACATGCCGGTAAGGTCGTCATAACGGCCGCCACCGCCTATGCTCCCCATAGTCGTCTCATTCGTTTTCACTTCGAAGATGGCGCCGGTATAGTAATTCAATCCCCGGGCAAGGGTGATATCCAATTCCAATGTAGCCCGTTTTAGTTTTATATTGTTGATATACTCAAGAATCTCTTCAATCTCTTCACAACCTTTTAGCCCAGTTGCTGATGCTGCAAGCACATGCTTAAGCTTGTTTAGTTTGTCGTAATTACCGCCTTCTAACAAGATGATCGGTTCAAGCTTGTCTATATCTTCTCTGGTGAAACCCTTTGTAAGCAATTCGTCTACCACACCATTCAATCCAATTTTATCAAGCTTGTCTATGGCAACCGTCATGTCAACGATCAGCCCGGGCTTGCCGATGATCTCTGCAATGCCTGCCAGTATTTTTCGATTATTGATCTTGATGGTAAAATCTTGAAGTCCAAGGTTTGATAAGGCTTCATCGTAGATCATGACAAATTCTGCTTCATTGAGCAATGAATCAGATCCTACCACATCAGCATCGCATTGATAAAACTCACGGTAACGGCCTTTCTGCGGGCGATCGGCCCGCCAAACAGGCTGCACCTGGAAACGCTTGAACGGCATCGTGATCTCGTTTTGATGCATTACCACATAGCGCGCGAAAGGAACAGTAAGATCGTAGCGCAAGGCTTTTTCTGAAATTGAAGAGGTGGCCTGGTTAGAATTGCGTGTTTCAAGCGCCGCCGCATCGGCCTTGGCTAAATAATCGCCGCTGTTCAAGACTTTAAAAATCAATTTATCACCTTCATCGCCGTATTTACCTGTCAATGTCGAAAGGTTTTCCATCGTTGGGGTTTCTATTTGCTGATAGCCGTACTTGCGGAAAACGCTTTTAATGGTATCGAAAATATAATTACGCTTCACCATCTCGGCAGGCGAGAAATCGCGGGTCCCTTTGGGTACGGTTGGTTTTACAGCAGCCATGCGGCAAAGGTAAAAATTTGACAGGTTAATCGGCTAAATGGTTAGCTTAGCAATTATGGCAATCATTTTTGAGACCGAACGCTTTATAATCAGAGAATATCTTCCGGCAGATCTGGATGATTTCGTTCGCTTACTTACAGACCCCGAGGTGAAAGTTTATCTGCCTCAGCGAAGCAGGGAAGAATGGTCAACAATTTTCAACGCCAATCTGGATTTTTATAAAAGCAACCCGGGCCTGGGCCGTTGGGGCGTAGAAGATAAACGGACCGGCAAACTGGTCGCAAATGCTATGCTGTTACCCAGCCGGGAGAGTTTAGAAGGTCATGAGGTGGGTTACTCCCTTGAAAAGTTTTATGGGGAAACGGCGCCGGGACTGAGATAACAAAGGGAATTGTTGATTACGCTTTCAATCAAAAAGGCGTAGACTTAGTTTACGCGGTCACTGTGCCTGAAAATATCGGGTCGAGAAAAGTTTTGGAGAAAGCCGGCTTTGCAGACAAGGGCATTATAGACTTTTTGGCTATGCACCTATCTTTCTATCAGATAACATCTTGACAATTTGTTTTTTATTTGTTCATTTGTGTTTAGAATCATTCTAAACTAAAATCATGAAACGAATAATTATTGCTGTAATTCTTAGCCTATCAGTAGCTTATGTAAGTGCACAATCTAAGTTTGAGCAAGACCGCAAAGCCATTGAGGCACTGGCAGGTTTTTACAAGGTAACGTTTAATTACGCCGAAACCTTCGCGCCCGACACGGCGTACAAATATCATCCGAGATATAATTCATGGGGTTATGAATGGGCTGTAATTGCAGAAGATTCTCTAAAGAAAATCGTAATACAACACCTGCTGGTTGTTGGCGATAGTACCGTAATAAAACACTGGCGCGAGGATTGGGAATATGAAAGCCCAGCTATGTTATCGTTTGATAAAGACAACACTTGAAAACGGGTGACGTTGCCTGCAGCCGATGTAAAAGGCCGCTGGGTACAGCGCGTTTATCAGGTGGATGATAGCCCGCGTTATGAAGGAATTGGCACATGGGTACATGTTGACGGCCGCCACGAATGGCATAGCGAAACAGACTCGCCTTTGCCACGCCGCGAGTTTACCAAGCGCAGCGATTATAATGTTCTACGCCGCGGCAACCGCATTTATCTGACAGGTAATGGCTGGATGTTTGAGCAGGACAATAAGAAAATAGTGCGCACACCTGCTGGTGATAAGCTGCTGGCCCAGGAAAAAGGCTACGAAGAGTTTACCAAGGCAGACCCTGCTAAGTTTTCCTACGCGCAACAATGGTGGAAAAGCCAGCAAAGTTACTGGAATGATGTCCGTTTAGTTTGGGATTCTGTTTACGCGGCAAATCCAACAGTAAAAATTGAAGGCAAGAAAGATGGAAAGGTGCTTTACGAACATCTATTTGATCTTGGTGACAGATCTGTCAAGGAGCATTGGGATGCAGCTAAAAATAAGTCAGAAGTGCGCAAAGTGATAGATAGGTATTTGATAAAGGGCGTATAAAAACCAAGTCATGCCCAACTTGTTTCGGCATCTCACATCCCAGTCAGGAGGGATCCCGAAACAAGTTCGGGATGACCCCATTCTTCTAAATATCTATCATCTCTTTCTTCTTTTTGGTTCGTAAGCGTTTGGGGATAAAATCGAGTATCTCGTTCTTAAGCGAATCTATCATGCGGCGTTTTACAAAATTCTTTTGTGTTACCAGACTTATTTCACGGGCTGGCTCCGGCGATTTGAAATAGCGCACCTTGTCGAGCTGCTTTTCCGTTAGTTCGCTTAAGGCCAGTTCGGGTAATATAGTCATACCGTCGTTTTGGTCAACCATACGTTTTAGGGTCTCGATACTACCAGTATTATACTCCAGATGCTGAAAGCCACGGCTGCTTTTGCGGCGCTGACAAACGTTTAATACCTGGTCGCGCATGCAATGGCCCTCGTTTAACAGCCACAATTCACTCATTTCTATATCGTCCGGAGTAATATGTTTCTTTGGAGCGAGGCGGCTGTTCTTGGCAACGTAGGCCACGAAGTTTTCGTAAAAAAGCGGCGTTTCTGTTAGTGATGCCTCATGCAACGGAGTAGATAGTATCCCGCAATCCAGCACACCTGATTTTATTTGATGAATGATCTGTTCTGTGGTTTGTTCCCATACCATCAGTTTTACCTGAGGATACTTCGCCATGAATTTGCTGATGAGCTTGGGTAGCAAATAGGGTGCGACAGTCGGGATGATCCCGATCTTCAATTCGCCAGCCAAGTCCTTTTGCCTGTCTGTGATGATCTCCTTTATTTTCTGGTGCTCTGCAAGTAAAACACGAGCCTGAACGATGATATCTTCGCCAATTTCAGTAGGAACTACTGGTTGTTTACTGCGGTCGAATATTTTGACGCCAAGCGTATCTTCTAACTTTTGTACCTGCATACTTAATGTAGGCTGGGTTACGAAGCATTTTTCTGCAGCGGCAACAAAACTGCGATAGGTGTCAACGGCTACAACATACTCTAACTGGGTAACAGTCATAAAAAAATCGATATCTTTTTTCAAAGATATCGATTTTGATTATAACAATTAACAATGCCTATTCCACAGTTACTGATTTTGCAAGGTTTCTTGGCTGGTCTACATTGCAGCCACGTAAAACCGCGATATGATATGACAATAACTGCAGCGGGATAGTTGCCAAAAGCGGCACAAATGCTTCTGACACTTCCGGTATCTCAATGGTATGTTCTGCCATATCGCGCACAATTGTATCGCCTTCAGTTACTATGGCAATAACGCGGCCGCCACGGGCTTTCACTTCCTGGATGTTAGAAATTACTTTCTCATAAGAAGAATTTTGCGTGGCGATAAACACAACCGGCATATCCGCGTCTATTAAGGCGATAGGCCCGTGCTTCATCTCTGCAGCAGGATAACCTTCTGCGTGAATGTAGGATATTTCTTTAAGCTTTAAAGCACCCTCCAAGGCGACCGGAAACGAGCTTCCGCGACCCAGGAATAAACAGTTTGAAGCATCTTTATATTCTTCGCTAATTGTTTTGATGTGATCATTCGCCGCAAAGGTTTTTTGTATCAGCGCAGGGATGTTGTTTAGCTCTGTAAGGTATTCAATCAGCTTGCTTTCTGTAATAGCACCGCGTTGCTGTGCTGTATAAAACGCTAGCATGGTAAGTGCCGTAACCTGTGCCGTAAATGCTTTTGTTGATGCCACACCAATTTCCGGACCGGCATGTGTATAAACGCCGGCATGGCTTAGGCGTGGAATTGATGCTCCCACTACATTGCAGATACCAAATATTGTGGCACCCCGTTCTTTTGCCAATTCAATAGCAGCCATCGTATCAGCTGTTTCTCCTGATTGCGATATTGCAATAACAACATCCTTTTCAGTAATTATCGGGTTACGGTATCTAAACTCAGAAGCGTACTCAACCTCGACCGGCACACGGGCATATTCTTCGATCAAATATTCGCCAACTAAGCCTGCATGCCACGACGTACCACAGGCCACGATTATAATTCGGTCAATATTTTTAAGTTTTTCCGCATATTCCTTAATCCCTCCTAATTGAACCAGCCCCCTGTCGGGGTAAATACGCCCGCGGAGACAGTCACCCACAGAGCGTGGTTGCTCATATATCTCTTTTAACATAAAGTGATCGTAGCCGCCCTTTTCTAACATCTCTAACTGCAACTCCAGTTTTTGGATATACGGCGTTTGCACTTTGTTGTCAATGCTCTTGATTAACAAGTCGTCACGTTTTATGTAAGCGATCTCATTATCGTTAAGGTATATCACATTTTTGGTATACTCAACAATTGGAGTTGCATCAGAGGCTATGAAATATTCGCCTTTCCCCACGCCAATTACCATCGGGCTGCCCTTTCGTGCAGCAATGATCTGATCGGGATCATCAACGCTCATGATTACGATAGCATAAGCGCCAACTACCCTGTTTAAAGCAAGACGCACACATTCATTTAGATCAAGATTGGTTTCGTTGCGGATATCTTCAACAAGGTGTATCAAAACCTCGGTATCTGTATCGCTTTTAAAGACGTGGCCTTTTGCAAGCAGGGCCTCTTTTACTACAGCATAGTTTTCAATAATGCCATTATGGATAATGGTAAGTTTTCTGTCGCCCGATGAATGGGGATGTGAATTGCGGTCGCTCGGTGCGCCATGGGTAGCCCAACGAGTGTGCCCCATGGCAACGGTACCGTCTGTATCAATATCCTTTACAAAGTTCTCCAGGTCACTTACTTTTCCGGCCTTTTTATAAACCTTGAGGCCATTATTTTGCACAGCGACACCGGCACTATCGTAACCCCGGTACTCAAGCCTGTGTAGTCCTTTTATCACAATGGGATAAGCATCCCTAAAACCTATATAACCAACAATTCCGCACATAGTAGTCTGTATTATAATATTTAAACCAAAAAGGCTTGTAAACGCTCGCTAAACTAAGCATTTACAAGCCAAATCAGAAGTTTTGCTTATGGCTGTTATCGCATATGTTATTGCGTAGCCTTGGTATAAATAATATTCAATTTCATTCGATAAGGGAAATTTGCAGATGCCTTATTAGTAACGCCACCTGTAGCATAAGTACGCGCAGCGGTCTGCGGCGTAGCTGCAATAGGAACGGTTGTTAGAGAAGTTGTATCGATTGGCGCAATATAGGTCCCATAATCCGGAGTTTTACCGCGGGCGAGATCTGAGACATATCCCGTAATAATAAAATGATAGCTGTTGTCCAGATTATTAAAAATACCGCCAAAAACACCTGCACTTATAAAACGTGAATCTGTGAGAGTACTTGTAGAACCGCCGGTTGCATCAGGTATTGCGATGCGCTGTTTAGCGATATCAAACCTGTACATAGTTAATCTCGGTAAAGCCTTATAAGAGATGTTTGACCCCGGTACCGGCGTAATAACCAATTCAGCGCGACTGATAACCGCATTTGCTCCTGCTGTCGCTAGAAAGTTTTTAATATAAGGAAACGCGATCTTGGCCCGTAAACCGCCCAGCCCGTCAAGATAGATGGTTTCCTGTGGTGCAGTAGTATTTAGAGCTGCCGTTACCGCAGTAGTATAAGTATGTTTTATCTCGGCCGCACGTTGTGCTAAAGGCAAACTAACTACCGCGGTGTCTATAACGGCCGTTGTTGGGTTAACGGCTTTATAATAAACGTCTATGCGGCTAGAATCGCCGTTGATAAAGAACCGGCCACCATTTCCTGCCTGCGTTTTGTCAAGCGTGATGTAGAGGCCCTTAACCTGGTTTTGAAATAATGTGTTTGAACCTAGAGTGGTAGAATTGGCATTAAATAAATTACTTGCAATAAAGTTGGTACTAATTTTTACACGCAACTGCGCAGGCACGCTTTTTAACGTATCCGGCTTACCGGTTACAATGTCTGTGATCTTGAATGGCGTATGAGTACGCGAATTAAAGGTTTGCGAACCCAGCAAAACATTGCTTACACTCCAGATCTTATTATTGTAATAAGTAGTTGTAGCAGATGGCTTCTCTGCTAACTGGTAAATATTTGCTTTATACTTTGAAGTTAAAGAGTCTCCGTAAAATCCATCAGCATATCGCAGGATCAAAACCGCTGAATCAATAGTTAATGTTCCGGATGGCAACGTATATCCGGCGTTGCCCGGCAAACTTATCGCGGCAGCAATATTTGCCTCAGATGTTCCAATTATAGGATCCTTAAAATAAGCCAGGGGTGTTTTGGCTAAGCCGGATGTTACAACGGTATCTTCAGAAACAGTATTGGTCCAAAGTGTCGAGGTATCAGTTAGCGTGCCGTTAACCTGCTGCGAAGGATCGATTATCAAACCAAGGTTGTTTTGGTTTTTGCAGCTATTTAAAAGAAAAAGACTTATCAACAAGGTTAATAAGTCTAATCGGAAAAATTTCATATACACTATATCTTTAAGCAACGTTTACCAACTCTTCGCTGGTTATTTCGTCGTAAAAGTTGGAATAATTTTCATAATCTGTAGTCGAATCAAATTCCAATACAGGTTTTTGGCTGTTTTTAACATTATTTAACACATCAGCGTCAATGTTTTCGCTAGCTAATACCACTGCATCACTGTAAAATATAGCGCCGTTATGCAGCGCGTTATTTGTACCTGCTTTATAAACCTCGGTATGTTCTTCGGTCATATCGCTCATTACAGCTTTGTGCGCAAAATTTTCATCAAGTTTACCTGAGAACTCATTTTCGTAAACCGAGTAAACAACTTTAGCATGTTTAAACGTAGGGTCGTCTTTATATGTGTTCTTTAAATATGCAGGCACTAGAGAGCTCATCCAGCCATGACAATGCACTACGTCTGGCGACCAGCCTAACTTTTTAACAGTTTCTAAAGCACCTTTGCAGAAAAAGATCATACGCTCATCGTTATCAGCATAAAACTTGCCGTCTTTATCCGTAAAAACGTGTTTACGCTGAAAATATTCTTCGTTATCCAGGAAATATACCTGCATGCGAGCCGACGGGATAGAAGCTACTTTAATAATAAGCGGGTTATCATTATCATTGATGATAATGTTCATGCCCGAAAGACGAATAACTTCATGAAGGCGGTTACGGCGCTCATTGATATTTCCGAAACGAGGCATAAGGATGCGGATTTCAAATCCTTTATCCTGCATGGCCTGCGGCAATTGCCTGGTTATTTCAGAAATTTTTGAGAGCTCGAGAAAAGGCGACATTTCATGAGTTATGAACAGAAGCTTAGATTTACCCATCTCTAATTAAGAATTAAATTTAGTTTCGCTCAAAAATTTGAGTCTGCAAATATACTCAATATGTTAATAACTATCAACCATATATGCAACTAAGTTTGGATAATTTTAATCTAATGCACACCTTTGCCAACTTTTTTAAACCGTAAGGCTTGGAAATTTTTTACACAAAAGATTCGCTTCAAAAACATCTTAAGATATTGAAGCAAAAGGGACAAACCATTGGCTTGGTGCCAACAATGGGTGCCCTTCATAAGGGGCACTTGTCTCTACTGGAGATTTCCAAACAGCAAACTGACATTAGCGTTTGCACCATTTTTGTAAACCCTACGCAGTTTACTAACGCTGATGACCTTAAAAACTATCCCCGTCCAATAAAAACTGACATTGCAAAGTTAAAAACTGCGGATTGTGATGTATTGTTTATGCCCGGTATAGAAGAAATGTATGCCGCAAATGAGCAATGGCATATAGAACTTGGAGATCTGGAGCATTTGCTGGAGGGCAAGTTTCGGCCGGGGCACTATCAGGGCGTGACACAAATTGTGTATAAACTCTTTACACTGGTTGAGCCCGATAAAGCTTTTTTCGGCCAGAAGGATTATCAGCAGTTTTTGGTGATCAACAAAATGGTAGAAATATTTAGGCTGCCGATCAAACTTGTCATGTGCCCGATATTACGTGAGCCGGATGGCTTGGCCATGAGCTCGCGGAATATTCACTTATCTGCCGAAGAGCACCAAAACGCCCTTATACTTAGCAGAGCTTTGTGGTATATAAAAGACAGCTTTAATGGCGAAACCCTAAAAGACCTGCTAAATAAAGGCCGGGATATGATTACTGCCCAAAACGGTGTCGAACTGGAATACTTTGAAGTCGCGGATGCAGAAACACTGCGCCCCACAAACGAACAAACCGCTCATATAGTTGCGCTCACGGCCGCTAAAGTTGGCAGCACAAGGCTGATAGACAATATGATACTACGTTGATGATGGCTTATGTTATGCGGAACAACTTATTTATACCTTTGCACCTATGATAATTGAGGTTTTAAAATCAAAGATACATCGTGCTAAAGTAACGCAAGCCGAGCTTAATTACGTTGGCAGCATTACCATAGATGAGGACCTCATAGATGCCGCCAACATTATCCCGAATGAAAAGGTGCAGGTGGTTAACAACAACAATGGCGCACGTTTTGAAACTTATGTAATCAAAGGCGAACGCGGCAGCGGTATCATTTGTCTTAACGGGGCAGCTGCCAGGCTGGCTCAAGTGGGCGATATTGTGATCATTATCAGCTACGCCCATATGGAAATGGAAGAGGCCCGCAAATACGAACCGCTTTTGGTTTTTCCTGATTCTGATAATAAATTAATCAAATAAGACTATCTGTACAGGTTAAGCTTTTGCTCTAGCGTATTGGTGGGATTCGTTTCAGTATAATATAATTGCAGGTCTGTGGCTGTTAACACCGGCAGATCAAACCCCGAAGCATAATCTATATAACCGGTGTTGGTGATATACAATTTATTGTTGTTTATTTTCCAGTTACCTTTGTAAGTGGTGTTGGTTTCTACAATGGTCAATGAGCCGTCTGCCTTGAAATTAAAATAATCTGAGGCAGTATACTTAGTCGTGTCTTTTCTGTTTGATCCTAAAACGGTATAGCTGCCAATCGCATTTTTAATACTCCATTTACCAATAATCTGTTGTTGCTGGGCGAGTTGTACAGACGATACTTTTTTACAACTAATTATTACTGCAGCGAGCAGGATAAAGACTGCTATTTGACAGAGCTTTTTTACAGATGTAATATTGTTTAAACTTTTCATTTAGGGGTCTTGCTTAATCTGCAAATATATGCTTAATGTGCAGATTGAATTTGCGTTAACGATTTATCAGTTTTTAACAATTGGTGTTGGAGTTAACATGTAAGTATTGTTTATCTTAGTTGTGCTAAACCGGCGCAATTATGAAATGCTTTTATCTTTTTTCCTTGGTTTTTGCGTATATAAATTGTTGTTCACAGACGCCTGTGTACCAAAAATCTCAGCATATATATTTTTACAAGTTTGGCGGCAATGCTACTGTTTCCATCATAGACAGTGCCGATATAATACAGGTTGTGACCGACCCTGACGAAGGCTACAAGCTTTTTACAGTTGAAGAATTCTATAAAAATGAAAGGCCAAGGTTTATCGGCAAATCATCTACTCTTCATCCGTTAACTTTGGAAGGCCCGGCTATAACATTTTATGCTAATGGTCATAAAAACTTTATCGGGACTTTTAAAGCCAACCAACCTTTAGGCGAAACATATGAGCACTACCCAAACGGCAGACTTTACGCTATAATGGAATACAAGCCTAAAAAGGTAGCTTTTGATATTTTTAGCTCAACGCAATCTACACGTGACTCCCTTTTCGTTTCATCGTATGATTCACTGGGTAACGCGACGTTAGAGAACGGCAAGGGATATTTTTTTAAATACAGCCCTGATTTTAAAGCGGTTACTGAAGAAGGCCCCATTGAGAATATGCGCCGCAATGGTTTGTGGAAAGGCATTGACAAGAAAAACAGCTTTACCTTTACAGAAATTTATGAAAGGGGTAAATTGGTATCCGGCGATGCAATGGATTCAACCGGCGTGCATTATAAGTATACCGAGCGGATCAAGCCTGCGTCATATCCGGGCGGAACATTATCCTATTCGATGTTCGTTGGCTCTAGGCTTAGAAATTCTATTTACCAAAATAAAAGAAACGGTGTTGTCGCTGTTAAATTCGAGATTACCGCGGCAGGCAAACTTTGCGATTTTAAGATCGTAAAATCGTTAGACAACGGGGTTGATGAGGAAGCTCTTGGTTTTTTTAAATCTTCGCCTGATTGGTTGCCGGCAGAACTTTACGGGAAAAAGGTTTCGTCTTATTATACAGCACCTTTGAGCTTTGGCTACGGCCCGCCGCGCTTGTAATTTACGACTATTCAACGTTGACAGTTAACCACATGAAAAATCTTTTCACAACATTATTATTATTCTTTGCTTTTTTCTGTTTCGGTCAAAAGCCTGCCATAAGAGAAAAAGCACATAACATCTATTTTTATAAAAGTGATGGTTTATCCGAGGTATCTACAAAAGACAGTGCAGAAATCATTCAGATTGTTAGTGAGCCCGACTCCGGTTCAGCACTATACAATGTTGAGGAATTTTATAAAAATGGCGTTCTACGCTTTGCCGGATCCTCTTCTACCTTACACCCGGCCTATCTTCAGGATCAGGGCATTCATTACTTTGCCAACGGGCGAAAAAAATTAATCACTAATTATGAGGATGGGCAGTGTATTGGCAGAAGTTACTACTACTATCCCAATGGTAAAGTATGTTATGTAATAAATTGCTTAAAAAAGGACAGCCTTGATACAAAGAAAAGGAAAGTGGTTTACAGGGATACCCTATTTGAAGCTGCTTATGATTCTGCGGGCAAGGCCACATTAGAAAATGGCTACGGACATTTAACAAAATACGATAGTCTTTTAAGGACATTGAAGAAGAAGGGTTGGTAAACAATTTTAAGCGCGACGGCAAATGGCAAGGTCACAGCATTCGTTATAATTTGTCATTCAATGAAGAATACAACAATGGTAAGCTTATCAACGGTACATCAATAGACCCGTCAGGGAATAAATACAATTACACAGTGCAAATGATTGCTGCTAACTACAAAGGTGGCATAGTCAATTTCTGGCAGTATTTGGCCAAAACGTTACGATATCCCATGCCGTCAGTTACGGCACAGCGCCAGGGACAATTGCTTGTAAAATTTACCATAGATCAAACAGGAAGGCCTGGAAATTATGAAATTCTGGTTCATGGAGATAAGTATATGGATGAAGAGGCTTTGAACGCTATTTCTTCTGCGAAAAACTGGTTGCCGGCTAAACATTACGGAAAACTCGTTACTTCATCAATCATTGTACCCATATTCTTTTGCTTTGGTAAACCTCAGCACTCGTTTGGCCGGGGTGTTTACGTTATCATTTGACCAAGGCAGCGCGAAAATTAAAAATGCTATTTTATATAAAACAATTGCTTTTCTATGAAAAATCTTTTCACAATAATTTTATTATTATTTACCCTTTTCTGTGTCGCTCAGAAACCTGTTACAAAGGAAAAAGCACAAAATGTTTATTTCCTTAAAAAGGATAGAACATCTGAAGTATTCTCGAAAGACTCTGCTGATATTATTCTTGTTGTTACCGAGCCTGACAAAAGTGAGAAGTTATACGATGTGCAAGAATTTGGAAAAGGAGGCGATTTGATAATGATTGGAAAATCCAGCAATGTCTTCCCATTGAAACTAGAAGGGCAAGTTGTCAGCTTTTATCCAAACAGAACAAGAAAATCAATTGAGAAGTATGTGTCTGGCCGGCGCGAGGGCGACGCTTACAAATATTATCCGTCAGGAAAAATGCATCTTGTTATGTCATACATGTCAAGAGACAGCCTTTTAAAGCGCAATTTTCATGCTTTTTATCCCGATTCACTTTTTCAAGCTGCATACGATACAACAGGTAACGCTTTGGTAATAAATGGCAACGGTTATTTTAAATGCGCCGGCGATGCTTTTACCGATGTTGCAGAAGAAGGACAAGTAATTGACGGAAAGAAAGCGGGTATGTGGAAAGGTTATGATAGTAAAGAAAAGGTATTGTTTACCGAACGATACATTAATGGCAAACTAATAGAGGGGATTTCGACGGATTCGGCAGGAAAGCAATCTACATATGATAAACGTATAAAATACGCAAGCTTTAGGCAACAGCCCATAGATTTTTACCGGTTTATCGGCACAACAGTGCGTTATCCCGCCAGGTCGCGTGAGTTGAACCACCAAGGTAGTGTTGTTATAACTCTACGGGTGAATACCGATGGATCGGCAGATAATTTTAAAGTTACGCACAGCATAGATCCACAAATGGACGCAGAAGCTTTAAGAGCGATAAAGCTTACCCCATCATGGTTGCCTGCAGAGCATTACGGTATAAAGAGAACGGAGTATTTTTCAATACCTATATCTTTTTATTTACAGTGATAGTAATTAAACTATCCTCATATTCTCTGCATCCCAATGGATCACTTTGTTTTCAAAGTAGCTGTCATTACAGGCTAGACATGGTGCTGCCGCGCGAAAGCCGAACACGGCGTTTTCAACAACCGGCTTGCCGGTACGGATGCTATCCATAAAGTTCGCAAAGTGATCATTTGACGCGTTGTAGCCATCCGGAGCATGATATAATATTTTATCGGTAGCTGGTGTCGCCTGATCCGTTGCAGAATATTTTTTGTTATAGTTAGCCATTAATTGTTTCTGCATGGCCTCTGGGTAAGTAAACAAAGAATCCCACCCGCCTATACCTGGCGCCACCGGCATCTTATTTTTGTACAAAGTAAATCCGTCACCTTCACCGGATAAATCAATTACGCCCTCACTTCCAACAATTTTTGTTGTTGAACGGTCGCCCTCGCCGCTTATAAAATTGACACGTAGAGTAACCTGAAAAGCCGGATGTTCTTTGGTATCAGGATATTCAAGTACGGCACTCATTACGTCTGGTACATTTCTTCCATCTTTCCAAAATACAGTATTGCCTATGGAATAAATCTTATCCGGCCCTTTACTGCCCGTAATAAAGTGTATGCCGGATAGCAAATGCACGAACAAGTCGCCTGCTACACCTGTACCATACTCCCGGTAATTTCTCCAACGGAAAAAGCGATTATTATCGTAGTCGTGCTTTACTTTTTCAGGCTCTTGAAACCGCGCCCAATCTACTGTTTGCGGCCCGGCATCAAGCGGAATGGTATATTGCCAAGCACCCAGAGCGCTTTGACGGTTAAATGACGCCTCTATAGAGTTGATCTTACCTATAGCCCCGCTGTGGTAAAGTTCGCGGGCCTTTTGATATGCTACGCTGCTTACCCGCTGGCTGCCTACCTGAAACACTGCTTTAGTTTCTTTTTGAGCTTGTATTTCTGCCAGTCCTTCACTTATATAATGCACCATCGGCTTTTCGCTATAAACCGCCTTGCCTTTACGCATTGCTTCAATGGCTATACGGCTGTGCCAGTTGTCACTGGTGGCAATGATCACGGCGTCAATGTCCTTTCGATCAAGTATTTGACGGTAATCGCTTGTTACGAACAAGGTCTGACCAAATACTTCTTTTGCACGTTGTAAACGCCCGGTATACAAATCACAAACCCCTGCCAATTCAACACCCGGCACCGTAAGTGCTGCGTAAGTATCATTAAACCCCATAATACCCATGCCTATGGTAGCAATGCGTATCTTGTCATTAGCTGTTATCCTCTTTTCAGAAAATAGAATGCGGCGGTCCATATCCTCTTTGGCAGCAAGGCTGCTTAGCCCGGCTGACGACAATAATATAGTGCTGCCAAATTGCTTCAGAAACTTACGGCGGTTTGTAGACATAGTTATATCAGTAAAATTTAAAATAAGTTATAAATCGCAGTTTTTGCCGGTTTTGGAAGCGCAAGCAGGGCTGCTAATTGGTATCACAATGTAATTATTTTTACAATGAAAAAGGCTGAAGCAAAAATCTAAATATTTAACATACAGTAACTCCCTAAAATTCTAACTTTGCATCCCGACGCTGAAGTCGGTTTTCCATACTTCGAGCGCATAGATTTTTACAGCCAATAATTCATAGACAATGGTCCATTGCCCAAATGCGGGCCTTTCCTTTGAATTTTGACTTTTAACTTTTGAATTAAAGACTATGCCTAAAGACACCTCTATAAAATCTGTTTTGATCATCGGTTCGGGACCAATAATTATTGGCCAGGCTTGTGAGTTTGATTATGCCGGTTCGCAAGCATCTTTGTCGCTTAAAGACGAAGGTATCACCGTGTCCATTATAAACAGCAACCCGGCAACCATCATGACCGATAAGGTCATTGCCGACAATGTTTATTTGCTGCCGTTAAATTGCGAGAGTATAGAGAAGATCTTACAGGAGCAGAAAATAGATGCGGTGCTGCCTACCATGGGCGGCCAAACTGCGTTGAACCTTTGCATTGAAGCAGATGAGCGCGGGCTATGGAAAAAATATGGCGTGCGCATTATTGGGGTTGATATTGCTGCTATAGAAAAAACAGAAAACCGCGAGGCTTTCCGCCAGTTGATGGTAGAAATTGGCGTGGGTGTAGCAACATCAAAGATCGCTAACTCTTTCCTTGAAGGTAAAGAGGCCGCGCAGCAGATCGGTTTCCCATTGGTTATTCGTCCAAGCTACACGCTTGGTGGTACCGGCGGTGGCTTTGTGCACAAAAAAGAAGAGTTTGATGCCGCACTTAGCCGCGGTTTACAGGCATCGCCAACGCACGAAGTTTTGGTTGAGCAGGCTGTATTGGGCTGGAAAGAATATGAGTTGGAGTTATTGCGCGATGGTAACGATAATGTAATCATTATCTGCTCTATTGAGAACTTCGATCCGATGGGTATCCACACCGGCGACTCGATCACTGTTGCACCCGCCATGACCCTAAGCGACCGCTGTTATCAAAGCATGCGCGACCAGGCCATAAAAATGATGCGCGCCATTGGCAATTTCGCAGGTGGTTGTAACGTACAATTCTCTGTCAATCCTGCTGATGAAAGCATTATCGCTATCGAGATCAATCCGCGCGTAAGCCGTTCATCAGCATTGGCATCAAAAGCTACAGGTTATCCTATCGCGAAAATTGCTTCCAAGTTGGCTATTGGTTATAACCTGGACGAACTGGAAAACCAGATTACTAAAACAACATCAGCCTACTTTGAGCCGACGCTGGATTATGTGATCGTTAAGATCCCTCGCTGGAACTTCGATAAATTTAAAGGCGCTAACAAATACCTGGGCTTGCAGATGAAATCTGTAGGTGAAGTGATGGGCATTGGCCGTAGTTTTTCTGAAGCTTTGCAAAAGGCTTGTCAAAGTCTGGAGATCGGCCGTGCAGGTCTAGGAGCGGATGGCCGCCAGAGCCGTAATCTGGAAGAAATTATGGAAAGCCTTGAACGCCCAAGCTGGGACAGGTTATTCCATGTATATGACGCATTAAGTCTGGGTGTGCCTATCGAGTCGGTGCGCAAAGCAACTAAAATAGACCGCTGGTTCTTAAACCAGATACAAGAATTAGTAAACTTTGAAAACGAATTGCGCCGCTATTCTGTCAATAATATTCCTGTTGATATTTTTAATACGGTAAAGCAAAAAGGATTTTCTGATGTGCAGATCGCGTGGATTTTGGGCGGAAATACTACAGAAGAAGATGTTTACAAACGCCGAAAAGAACTTGGCCTAAATCGGGTTTACAAAATGGTAGATACCTGCGCTGCGGAGTTCCCGGCAAAGACGCCATACTATTATTCGACTTACGAAGGCGAGAATGAATCCGTAGTATCTGACAAAAAGAAGATCATTGTGTTAGGTTCAGGCCCTAACCGTATTGGTCAGGGTATTGAGTTTGATTACAGCTGCGTTCACGGCTTATTAGCGGCCAAAGAAGCGGGTTACGAAGCCATCATGATTAATTGTAACCCTGAGACCGTATCGACCGACTTTAACATGGCCGATAAACTATACTTTGAGCCGGTATTCTGGGAGCATGTTCGCGAGATCATCGACTTGGAGAAACCCGAAGGTGTAATTGTACAACTTGGTGGCCAAACTGCCTTAAAGATGGCGGAAAAGCTGCATGAACATGGTATAAAGATCATCGGTACGTCTTTTAACGATATGGACATTGCCGAAGACCGAGGCCGTTTCTCTGACTTACTAAAAGAATTGGACATACCGTACCCGAAATATGGCGTCGCAGAAACAGCGGAGGAAGCCATCGAAGTAGCGCATGAAGTTGGCTATCCTGTTCTTGTCCGTCCAAGCTATGTATTAGGCGGTCAGGGAATGAGTATTGTCATCAACGATGAAGACCTGGAACGCGCGGTTGTTAATCTGCTAAAAAACCTGCCGGGTAACCGTGTATTAATAGACCATTTCTTAGACCGTGCTGCAGAAGCAGAGTCAGACTCAATTTGTGATGGTGAGGAAGTACATATAATTGGTATGATGGAGCATATCGAGCCTGCCGGTATCCACTCAGGCGACTCATCTGCGGTATTACCGCCGTTTGATCTACCTGACACAGTATTAGAACAAATGGACCGCTATTCTAAGAAAATAGCTAAAGCACTTAACGTAAAAGGTCTCCTTAATATACAGTTTGCAATAAAAGACGAAAAGGTGTATGTGATAGAAGCTAACCCTCGTGCATCGCGTACGGTGCCATTTATCGCCAAAGCTTACGATGTGCCATATATCAATATTGCAGCAAAGATTATGTTAGGTGTGAATACGCTTAAAGATTTCACCATTGTGCGCAAATTAGAGGGTTATGCCATTAAAGAGCCCGTATTCTCTTTCGATAAATTCCCGGAAGTAAACAAAGAATTAGGCCCAGAAATGAAATCGACGGGTGAAGCCATACGTTTTATACCAAATTTGCAGGACCCGTATTTCCGCCATTTATACAAAGAGAAATCAATGTATTTAAGCAGGTAAGCTTAATATCCAGTGCATAATAAAAAGCGGAGCCCATCTAAGCACCGCTCTTTTATTTAGTGATTGCCACGTCACTACGTTCCTCGCAATGACTTGGTTGAGGTATTTATCTAATTCTCATTACTCAAACGCGTTCCAACCCTGGGCTTTTAGTTCATGTACCTGGCCGCTTTTCGAGATCAAGTTTAAGCCGGCAGCCGGCTCAGTTATATAACCAATGATGCTCACGTCTACATCATGCTTTATCTTGTCGTAGTCGGTTTGTTTAATGGTAAAAAGTAATTCATAGTCTTCGCCGCCGCTTAGCGCACATACAGTCGGATCCAGATTAAATTCGCGGGCGGTGTCATACGTCATTGGGTCAATGGGAATCTTTTCTTCATACAGATTACAACCTTTATTACTCTGCTTACAAATGTGTAACAACTCAGAGGCTAACCCGTCTGACACATCGATCATAGCCGTTGGCTTTATTCCGCGTGACTTTAACAGATCCACGACATCCACTCGCGCCTCAGGCTTTAACTGCCGCTCAACAATGTAATCTTTGCCTTCCAGGTCAGGCTGAATATTTGGATTTTCCAGATAAACCATTTTCTCGCGCTCTAATAATTGCAAACCGACATAGGCGCCACCTAAGTCTCCACTTACGCATATCAGGTCGCCTTCTTCGGCACCATTTCTATAGGTGATATCTTTTTCATCGGCATAACCTAAAACAGTTACACTTATTACCAATCCTTGTTTAGAAGCGGTTGTATCGCCACCGATCAGGTCTACACCATATTTTTCGCAGGCAACGTAAATACCTTCATATAGATCTTCAATAGCTTCTAAAGTGTACTTACTGCTCATACCAATGGAAACCGTTACCTGCTGTGGTATAGCATTCATGGCAAAAATGTCGCTCAAGTTTACCTGTATCGCTTTGTATCCTAAATGCTTAAGCGGTGTATAGGCCAAATCGAAATGAATGCCTTCTAGTAACATATCAGTTGATATCAATACTTTTTTATCGCCAGGGTTCAGCACCGCAGCATCATCGCCAATACCTTTTACTGTAGTACTTTTTTTGATCTCAAAGTTTTTGGTGAGGTGATCTATCAGGCCAAATTCGCCTAACTCATTTATATTGGTTTTATCAGTGTTTTCAAACAAGTCCATAGCCGCAAAAATACAATTTGTTACAGCCTTTTGTATTAAGAATGATACGCAGCCTTGCGCTATTCTTAAAAATCGTAACAAAAAGTTAACATTTAACACTGCATCTTCGTACACTCAAATAAAAATTGAATTGATGAAAAAAGGATTTCTACTACTTACACTTGCAGCCGCGACTATTTTTACGAGTTGTAAAAAAGACACGGCGTTATTTACTAACCCCTCGGACCCTTCGCTGACCGTAACCCAAACAGCGTATTCTGTTACAGAAGATTTTGAACAAGGCACCAAAGCTGCTTATGCAACTGCCGACCTTACACTTAAAACAGGCTCATGGAACTTTAATGATGCCTTGATAGGTAACATTGCCGGCGATGCAAAAAATGGCAACTGGAGCATACGGTTACGTGCCGGAAGCTTTTCGATGAACTTTGATGTCGCCAACCTTGATAAGATCGTTTTTAAACATGGTAAATATGGTAATGACGCATCATCGTCATGGCAGTTGTACATGTCGCGCGATAAAGGAAAAACATATGTTCAGGTTGGAGCTGACTACTTGGAAACTGTAAACGCATTGGCAACAGACTCTGTAAGTATCGCGTCTGATGGCCCTGTCCGCTTTAAATTTCAAAAAGTAGGTACAGCGCAAACGCGTTTGAATTTTGATGACATCACTTTTAAAGGCCGTGGTGCATCTGGAATTGTTCTTACTGTGCCCGATACTGCCCCGGTAGATACTGCAAGCACTGCAAAGGCGACAACGCCTCGCGGTGTAACTGTAGGCAGCGATGCACCGCCTGCAACCGGCGATAACAGCAATTTGCTATTCGGAAACCCATCAAATGCTACAACAACAACAGCAATGTTAGACAATTACCTGCTTGACCAGGGATATTATGTAGAGTCTTACAGTGCGACCCGCGGCACACCTAACTGGGTAAGCTGGCATTTGGATAACACCAACAACACAAACGCGACTGCACGTCTTGATAACTTTGCTGGATTTACTGGTTTGCCAGCTAATGACTATGTGGTTCAAAGTAACAGCTATTCAGGTTCGGGATTTGACCGTGGACACAACTGCCCGTCTGCAGACCGTACCAGTTCTGTAAATGCGAATTCGTCGACATTCCTAATGACGAATATGATTCCGCAAGCGCCGCAAAACAATCAGCAAACCTGGGCTAACCTTGAGAATTATCTGCGTGACCAGGTTACTGCAGGCAACGAAGTTTATATCATTATGGGCAGCTATGGAACAGGGGGGACCGGTAGTTTAGGTAGTGCAAATACCATCAATAACGGTCACGTAACCGTACCAAGTAACGTTTGGAAAGTGGCGGTTATTTTGCCGAAAGGTAACGGCGACTTATTACGTGTATCTACTACAACTCGTGTGATAGCGGTTAATACACCAAACATCAACACTATTGACAGTGACTGGAACAAATACATTGTAACCGTACGCAGCATTGAAACTGCGACAGGTTTGAATATACTTTCAGCCTTGCCACAGTCTGTACAAGACGCTATCGAGGTTAAAAAAGACGCCGGATCATGATCTTAGAATACCACGATTATGTGAATAACTTTATATAGTAACTCTGACACCGATGGTAATTACCATCGGTGTTTTTTATTTTAGATAAGATGAAAAAAAGCTTCTTTATTTTGATTTTTTTGACCGCGTTGATTCGCTACGACGGTAAATTATTTGCCCAGACAACTTTAAAAGAACAGCGCGCTTATCGCCTTGAGCAAAGGGAAGCGATACAATCAATGGCGCTTTATATACCCTCACAGGAAAGGAAAATTGACTTCTCTAAATTGAATAAAAAAACTGTTTTAAAATTGCTAGGATATCCATTAATAATACACCTGGAAATCGGTGGCGTAGATGATTATAAAGTATTTACTTACAAAGGAGGTAAACTTTATTTCGGTACAGATGGCAACCTTGATAGCTTCGTGATAACAAATGATTCATGGGCTTTACTTTTAAAATTCCGTAACCAAATGTTAAGCCCAATAACAATTGGAACTGAAGTCAAGTATTTGCAAGAAAAATTTCCCTATGGATTAAGTTACCGCAAAAATCATAACAATCCTTATTTCATTCGATTTTTAGATCAAGATGGAACTGTTAATCCATATGAGACGTTAAACATTAAACTAACTCATGGAAAAGTTTCATGGTTAGAGTATGCTTTCAATAACTATTAATTTCGCCTTAAGCACTACAACCCCAATTCCGCTGAAATCTCCAGCATCCTTTCAATGGGCTTCACCGCCCGAGCAATAATATCTTCGGGGACCAATATCTCAGGAATTTCATTTTTTAAGCACAGGTAAAGCTTCTCCAGAGTGTTACGTTTCATGTGCGGGCAGTCATTACATGCGCAATTATTATTAGGTGGTGCGGGAATGAACTCCTTATCCGGGTTATCTTTTTCCATTTGGTGCAATATTCCGGCCTCTGTAGCTACGATGAACTGCTTGTCGGGAGAAGAAGTCGCATACCTTAAAATACCCGTTGTAGAGCCTATATAATCGGCCAAATCTAAAACGGCTTGTTCACATTCAGGGTGGGCCAAAATTTTTGCTTCAGGGTAGCGCTCTTTTAACCTGGTGATCTTCTCGCGCGAAAAGATTTCATGCACCATACAAGCACCATTCCATAATACCAGATCACGGCCCGTTTTTTCTGCTACATAGCGACCAAGGTTTCTGTCGGGCCCAAAGATGATCTTTTGTTCTGGTGACAAACTGTTAACAATACCTACCGCGTTGCTCGATGTGCAAACAATATCGCTCATCGCCTTCAATTCGGCAGTACAGTTCACATAGGTAATTACCAGGTGGTCGGGATAAGCTTCCTTAAATTTCCTGAAAAGGTGTGGTGGGCAGCTGTCTGCCAAAGAACAGCCGGCTTTAATATCGGGTAGTAAAACCTTTTTCTTAGGTGATAATATTTTGGCAGTTTCTGCCATGAAATGAACCCCCGCAAATACAATAATATCGGCATCCGTTTTCGCAGCTTGCTGAGACAAGCCCAAACTATCACCGATATAATCGGCAATATCTTGTATATCTCCTTCCTGGTAATAGTGTGCCAGTATAACTGCATTCTTTTCTTTTTTTAATCGGCTTATTTCGTCGAAAAGATCAAGCGTCGGGTCGATGTATTCGTCGGCAAAACCTTTAACGTTTATTTCTTCTAAGGTATCCATTTCTCACATTCTAATAAAAACAATAGTTTAATATTAATATAAATCCTATTGTTTGTTAAGGTGTTAGTTATGTTGAATGATGAGACTAACTTTTTTTTGAAGTTTCATTTTTCAGCATGTTATCCACACAACACCGCCATTTTTATTTTGTTAAGTTGCTCATTTTAAAACCATTTTATAAAGAGCAAATAAACTTTAAAAACCTTTTTGTTAATTATTTATTTAGTTGATAAATGTTAACGGAGCACTTAAAACATCTTAAAAGTTGCTCATAAATTACGGCTACGATATGCCGCATCAACAGTTATCCACGCTTTAAAAACTTGTTAAATAATTACGCCCACAAAATTAACATCTTTTAAGCTGCTTATAAACAAGAGCCGTACTTTTACACATACACTACTTATAATATGACAAGATCTGTGGATTTCCTGGTGATAGGGTCCGGAATAGCCGGTTTAAGTTTTGCACTTAAAGCAGCTAAACATGGTGAAGTACTGATAGTTACAAAAGCCAGCGAAGATGAAAGCAACACTAAATATGCCCAGGGGGGTGTTGCCGTGGTTGTGGATAAAAAAGACGATTCTTTTGAAAAGCATATAGAAGATACGCTAATTGCTGGCGACGGGCTTTGTGACCGCCAGGTTGTTGAGGCTGTTGTAAAAGAAGGCCCTGCACGTATACGCGAAATTATTGACTACGGTACCAATTTCGATAAGACTAATGATGGTATATATGACTTGGCGAAAGAAGGTGGCCATTCAGAATTTAGAGTATTACATTATAAGGATATAACAGGATTTGAGATCGAGCGTGCACTGCTCGAAGAGATACATAAGCATCCTAACATAGAAATAATCAGCCATTATTTTGCGGTGGAATTGATTACACAGCACCATTTAGGTGAACTGGTTACCAAGCACAGTGACGATATTAAATGCTACGGTATTTATGTGCTAAATCATTTAAATGGTAATGTGGATAAGATCTTATCGAGAATTACAGTAATGGCATCGGGCGGTGCGGGACATATCTATGCTACTACAACTAACCCGACAATTGCTACAGGTGATGGTGTGGCGATGGTTTACCGGGCAAAGGGTAAAGTACGGAACATGGAATTTATCCAATTTCATCCAACAGCATTGTATAACCCGGGCGAATATCCATCATTCCTTATCTCCGAAGCTGTACGTGGTTTTGGCGGAGTATTAAAAAGATTGGACGGTACCGAGTTTATGCAGGAATATGATCCGCGCGGGTCTTTAGCGCCACGGGATATTGTTGCACGGGCGATTGATAACGAGATCAAAAAGTCGGGCGAAGATTACGTTTACCTGGATATCCGTCATCGGAACAAAAAAGACATCTTAGCGCATTTCCCTAACATTTATGCTAAGTGTTTAGATATAGGTATAGACATGACTAAAGACATGATCCCTGTATCCCCGGCGTGCCATTATATGTGCGGCGGGGTTATGGTAGACCATTGGGGACGGTCGTCTATTAACCGGTTATACGCCTGTGGAGAGTGTTCTTCCACCGGTTTGCATGGTGCTAACCGATTAGCATCCAATTCGTTATTAGAAGCTTTGGTATTTGCGCATCGTATTTATGAAGACGCCGTAGTACAGTTTGAAGAGTATAGTGTACCGGCTAATATCCCCGACTGGAATGAGAATGGTGTACAATTATCAAACGAGGATATTTTGGTTACCCACAATGTGCGCGAGATGCAGAAGTTGATGAACGACTATGTGGGTATTGTACGCTCAGACTTCCGCCTCGACCGTGCTATGCGCCGACTAGGTTTATTACATGAAGAAACAGAATCATTTTACAAAAAGACCAAGCTATCCGTTAAACTTTGCGAGTTGCGCAACTTGATACAGGTTTCTTATATTGTGGTAAAGTCTGCGATGATGCGCAAAGAAAGCCGGGGCTTGCATTTTACCACAGATTATCCTGAACATGCTGCCGTATTGGAGGATACGGTCTTTTAGATGAGAGCGGAAAACGGGATTCGAACCCGCGGCCTTCAGTTTGGGAAACTGATGCTCTACCAACTGAGCTATTTCCGCTTATTGATGATTTAAGGTAAATATAAATTTATTAATTCAATAGAGCTGCAACCGTTTACCTTTACACTTTTTACCGTTCACCCGATAGTATGCCATTGATCTTGCCTGTAAAAAATAAAAACCCTGGTTGGGGAAACGATTGCTTTATTGCTGATAATTGCACTATAGTTGGAGATGTAACTATGGGCAACAACTGTTCCGTTTGGTTTAATGCTGTTGTGCGCGGAGATGTCAATTATATTAAAGTTGGAAACAATACCAATATCCAGGATGGAGCGGTAATACACGCTACTTATTTAAAAGCGGCTACTGAGATTGGTAATCATGTTTCTATTGGCCACAACGCTATCGTTCATGGCTGCACGCTGAAAGATCATACATTAGTTGGTATGGGTGCCATTATAATGGATCATGCAGTGGTAGAAGAGTATGTGATAATAGGGGCGGGGTCTGTGGTGTTAGAAAATACTGTTTGCGAGAGCGGCTATCTTTACGCCGGCACACCTGCAAAAAAAATAAAGCCTCTTACTGATGAGCAAAGGGCTCTATTAGACAAACTACCGGATAACTACGTGATGTATTCCGGCTGGTTTATGGAAGGTTAGATTCGCGCGGAACATCGATAGACTCTTCTGTTTCCCAGTTAGCACGTAAATTTATTTCTTTTTCATAGATCCATATTTTCTCCGGTTGGCGGCCTCCTTTCACAGATCCGCTGTCCCATATGTCGTTACGGTTATCATCATAGATAATGCGTACGCGATATTTTCCAGTCAGAAAATCCTTTAAAACCACAGCTGTATTTTTAGTCATACTGACAGTTCTTAAAACCTGTTTTTGGCTGTTCAATACCTGGGCAACGTAGGCCCTTGTAGTATCGGGTACATTTAATTTGATCGTTAATGTCCCGTAATTTTCTGTCTTGTTAACCGTAAAACGTTTAAAAGTTTTTTTGTTCTTGTCGCCATAAATGTCTGTTACGGCATCTTCATTTATAGTTAGCTGATAATCGGATTTTTCTCTAAACCGATATTTCAGGTTGAGAAGCTTAAGATTGTTAGCGTCTTTTTGAAGGGTAAAGTTAACCGGTACAGAATCTTCAGTTAGTGAAAATTGCCCCTGATCAAAACTTTCTAAAGGCAAAATCGAATTGATCTGTAAGTCGCTACCCGGTTTAAGCCTGCCGTCGTTATCCAGGTTATATCTAAATGTTATTATACGTGTAAACGTTTCTTTGCGGCCTTTCTTCTTCGTAATTGTGTCTAGTGCTTTGCCATTATCAAAGAAAGCTACACGCAACGAGTCGAAGTCCATATTCCGTAAATAAACCCTTGCTGAATCTTTTGTCTTGCTGAACTCTACATATTTTGACTCATCCACACCAGGGGGGTAAACAACTTTAACCGAGGGATTTGTCAACGGCTTATTGAACGTAAAGGCAAGCTTACCATCTCCGTCAAAGTTCCTGTCAACCACTCGAAATTTTTCGGGCTGCTGTTTAAATAATTTCAACACGATCCCGGATGTATCTTTGGTAAGGTGTATAGGGTTTTTCAAAAAGCCTATAAGTTCCTGGTCATTATCATATATCTTATTTGGGCTGGCTTCTTTGAGCGCGTAAATGCGATAATAACCATCGTGCAAATTGTTGATCGAGAAATTACCTGAGCTATCAGTAGTTGCAAAAATACTCGGCTTCTTTTTGCCAAACATAACACTATCTTGATTTAGGGGAAAAAGCATTACGGTTGCTTCTTTTTCCTTTTCGCCGGTTTCTACATTCGTAACATTACCCGCAACAGAAAGTGAATCGATGTGCTCACCGGTTGAAAATACATAAGTGAAGTTTTTCAAAACGTTGCTTTCATTTACGTCGGCGATTGCCTTCCCAAAATTTAATGTGTAAGTAGTATTCGGCTGTAGCGTGTCGCGTAAATTAATCACCAACTTTTTTCCACTGATCTTGTACTCAGGCGATTTCTCCATCGCGGGGCTCATTACAATTTCTGAATACTGATTTGACAATTTAAAATATTCGTCAAACTCTATCGTAATGTTTTTTGCGTTGAAGTGACGTGTCATGTCAGCAGGAGTTGCCTTCAACAATTTCGGCGGAGTACGGTCTCGGGGGCCGCCTTGAGGTTTTTGGATACTCGCACAGCTAAATAGCCCAATACATGCCATTAACAAGCATGAAAAAGTCGGCAATAATGAGCGAAGTTTATTTAAGGGCATTTTTAGGCTTTATAGCGCGGTTTACTCTTTTTTAGTATTGGGTTATCAAAAATAAAAAATAATGCCTCTTAAACAGTATTTTATAATTTATTGATTTACAGCTATTTATATACTATTTAGACAGATGAACCATTAAAACGGAAATATCTGATGGTGATACGCCAGAAATTCGGGAAGCTTGGCCTAATGTACGGGGCTTTATCTTCATTAATTTTTCCCGGGCTTCTTTTGAAAGCGAATGCAACTGCTGATAATCAAAATTTGGGTTGATGTCATTATTTTCCATCTTGCGCATACGGTTCACAATGTCCATCTCCTTTTCAAAATAACTTTCGTATTTGATCTTTATTTCGGCCTGCTCTATAGTTTCTTTATCGTACTTTGAAAGAAGATCCGCCAACGGGGTGTCAGCTTTCACCAAGTCTGTAAAAGCAACCTGCGGGCGGCTCATCACATTAAATAGTTTAACGTTTTGTGAGAGCGGGGTAGTGCCTAATTCCTCTAACAAGTTATTTACAGTCGAGGGTTCAATTGAACGGCCTTTAGTATAAGCCACTATATGGTCGGATTCGGCAATTTTATCATTTACTTTTTGGAGGCGCTTGTCGCTGATCAGACCTAGTTTATGCCCAAGCGGACTTAAGCGAATATCAGCATTGTCTTGTCGCAATAACAAACGGTGTTCTGCACGTGACGTAAACATGCGGTATGGCTCTTCTGTACCTTTAGTAACGAGGTCATCTATAAGTACCCCAATATATGATTCGCTGCGCTGCAGTATAACTTCATCGCCGCCATGCACATTTTGGTGAGCATTCATGCCGGCAATCATACCTTGCGCTGCGGCTTCTTCGTAACCTGTAGTACCGTTTATCTGGCCGGCGAAGAAGAGATTTCTGATTAATTTGGTTTCAAGCGTTAAGCTCAGTTGAGTAGGCGGGAAGTAGTCATATTCAATTGCATAACCCGGCCTAAACATTTTCGCGTTTTCAAAACCCGGTATTTTAGTGAGAGCGCGGTACTGTACATCTTCAGGTAAAGAAGTTGAAAATCCATTAACATAGATCTCCACTGTGTTGAATCCTTCGGGCTCAACAAAAATCTGATGCCGGTCGCGTTCAGCAAAACGATTGATCTTGTCTTCGATAGATGGGCAATAACGTGGGCCCAAACCTTTGATGCGCCCGGTAAACATTGGAGATTTTTCAAAACCCTCTTTCAAGGTGTCATGAACTTCCTGATTGGTGTAAGTTATCCAGCAGCAACGCTTTTCTTTAGGGATTTCTACATCTGTGTAAGAGAAGCGACCAGGGTTTTCATCACCCCATTGCTCTTCCATTACACTGTAGTTTAATGTCCGACCATCGATTCGCGGTGGGGTTCCGGTCTTCATTCTGCCGGCCTCAAAGCCTAATTCAACTAACTGCTCAGTAATGCCGGTTGCAGCCTTTTCGCCTGTGCGACCACCGCCCATACGTTTCTCACCAATATGGATAATTCCGTTTAGAAAAGTACCATTGGTTAATACCACGGCGTCGCTTTCTATTTCAGCGCCTAAAGACGTTTTTACTCCGCTCACCTTGCCGCCTTTAACAATAAGCCCGCTTACCATGTCTTGCCAAAAATCAATGTTTTGTGTATTTTCTAAAGCAAGACGCCATTCTTCGGCAAAACGCATGCGGTCATTTTGTGCCCGCGGGCTCCACATTGCGGGCCCCTTTGAAAGGTTAAGCATGCGGAATTGTATAGTTGTCTTATCTGCAATAATGCCCGAGTAACCCCCTAAAGCGTCGATTTCTCGCACTATCTGGCCTTTAGCAACGCCGCCCATTGCTGGGTTGCAACTCATTTGTGCAATGGTGCCCATATTCATGGTGACCAATAGCACGGATGAGCCCATATTGGCTGCAGCAGCGGCGGCTTCACAGCCGGCGTGCCCGGCCCCAACAACTATAACATCGTATTTCTTAAACATTCTTTTATTAAATGTTCCACGTGGAACATTACAAAATTAATCTTTATCGTTTGATGTTCCACGTGGAACACCGAATAATGACAGTATAGCGAAGGTTGCCCAGATAGCTTCCAATACAACGAATGGATAGAACTTAATTAAGATAGATGAGACACAACAAAGCATTGCGCCTATAAAGTTCATTAGGGTGTATGCTTTGCTTTGCGCAGGAAGCTTTTTATAAAGATTCAACAAAAAGGCTATCAATAATATGATAACGCCTGCCGATGCTAAAACGTCTGATAATTTCATTTATGATCTTTCTGATAATTCTAACCAGCGCATAGATTTTTCATCCATATTGTTAGTTAGGTTTTGTATTTGCTGAGCGGTTTCCGACAGTTCGGTGTGATCTAAACTACCCGAATTTAACATCTCCGTAAGTTTAGATATTTCTTTCTCGATCGATGCTATATCGGCTTCTAAAGTTTCTAATTCTTTTTGCTCTTTAAAAGAAAGTTTGATTTTATGTTGGTCCTGTTTAATAGCAACCGGAGTTGGTGCGGCGGCAATCGGCTTTTTATCAGCTTTTGCTTCTGAATCCATATCTAAGCGGTAAGAAGAATAATTGCCATTATAGATATCTACGCTGCCAGTTCCCGGCAATACAAATAGTTGGTCAACCAATTTGTCCAATAAATATCTGTCGTGCGATACCAATAGTAGAACGCCGGTATAGCTAATCAAAAACTCCTCAAGTACATTTAAAGTGTCGATATCTAAATCGTTAGTCGGCTCATCCAGTATCAAAAAGTTCGGGTTCTGCATTAAGATGCGCATCAACTGCAGGCGTTTCTTTTCGCCACCGCTCAAATTAGTCACTAAACCATATTGCTTATTAGGCGGAAATAAGAATTGGGTTAGCAATTGTGACGCTGTAATCATCTTGCCGTCGGCCATAGTGATAAACTCAGCCACGTTCTTGACAATGTCTATTACGCGTTCGTCTTCTGCAAAAGAAATCCCAGCCTGGTTGAAATAGCCCATTACTGTTGTCTCACCTTTATCAACTTCGCCAGTATCTGGCTGCAGATTTCCTGTAATTATATTTAACAATGTAGATTTACCACTGCCGTTCTTTCCTGCAATGCCTATTCGATCCCCTTTTTTAAAGACATAACTAAAATCTGTGAAAGTTATACGATCGTCAAAGCTTTTACCAATATGATCCAGCTCCAGAATTTTGTTTCCCTGGCGGGCGGTCTTAATACTTAACTGAACTTTGTCTTTTTGACTAAGTTTAGTCTTTTCCTCAAGGTCGTAAAATGCGTCTATACGGGCCTTCGACTTCGTTCCGCGTGCCTGTGGTTGCCTGCGCATCCACTCGAGTTCTTTTTTTAGTAATTGCGTGTTCTTTTGATATTGTGCTGCGTCTGTTGCGTCCCGTTCAGCTTTCTTTTCAAGATAGTACTGGTAATTGCCCTGATAAGTATAAAGCTTTACATTGTCTATCTCAATTATCTCGTTACACACGTTGTCAAGAAAATACCGGTCGTGCGTAACCATAATGATGGTTTTACCACCATCGGTCAATAGTTTTTCCAGCCACTCAATCGTATCTATATCCAAATGGTTTGTAGGCTCGTCAAGCACATATACATCAGGCTCTTGTATCAGCATGCCCGCAAGCGCTAAACGCTTACGCTGGCCGCCGGACAACGTGCCGATCTTTTGCTGTAGGTGATGGATATCAAGTCTGCCCAGAATTTGTTTTATCTCATATTCATAACTCCAGGCGTCGGCCATACTTAATTCTTCAGCGATCTTATTTATAGCTGCCTCATTTGTAGGGTCATTATCGAGCAGTTCCTCGTATTGACGGATTAATTGCTGTTGTTCGTTGTCAGCACTGAAAATAAAATCACTAATAGTCGCATTACCATCAAACTTAGGGTCTTGATCTAAGTAGCTTATCCTCAAATCTTTAGCTCTTACTGCTTTGCCTTCTATTGGCACGAGCTTACCCGACAATATTTTCAACAAAGTAGACTTTCCCGCTCCGTTAACACCAACGAGTGCAACACGGCGGCCTTTATTGATGCCTATAGTAACATTGCGGAACAGCCATTTGTCATGGAATGAGTGACCTAAATTTTCTCCTGATAAATATGTGCTCACGCTAAGTTTTGTATATGATCTGATGGATGGATAAACAGGCCGGCTTCTGTTGAAAGCGATTGTTGAAACATAGCCTGTGCAACAGTTTGCGCAGTTATACTGCGGTATTTCTTTAAACTCCCAATAAGTATGGGATCTACCATTTTCATTAAGCCGATCACAAACATTTCCATCGGCCGTGATTGTTTGCGGCCGCCTTTTATCACAGATGGCTGGTAAATGTGAGTGGACTTAAGTCCTAAATGAGCTAAAGCAGACTCCGTCTCGCCCTTAAGCTTAAGATAGAAGTTTGATGAACTGATGTCAGCGCCAATCGATGAGATGTAATGCAGCTGCTGAGCGCCGTTATTTTTAGCTATATCTGCCAGCAAGGTTGTGTACTTGAATTCGATCTTTCGATATTGCTCGGGGTCTGGAGCCTGGGTTTTTGTGGTGCCCAGGCAGGAGAACAAAACGTCTCCATTTATAGCCGCAGCGTGCTCATGTAGCTTATCGAAATCGATGATCAATTGGATAAGCTTGGGGTGTTGCACAGCAATTTCTTTACGAGTAACCGCTATAACCTCTTGATATTGAATAGAATGCAATAACAGCTGTAATAAATTACTGCCCACTAATCCTGTCGCCCCTGCAATTATTGCCCTTCTCATGATAGTTTGCAAAGGTATGAAAACTTAGCATGAGGCTGTAAGGCATTGGTTCTAAAACAGATGCAATTATTAATGGACATTGCGTGGTTTTTAAGAATTGCAAATCTCTGATTGATAAAACGATACTGATTAAAAGGGCCCACGAAATAAAAAAGCCCCGCAAAAATGCGAGGCCCTCTTAAAAATTGCGTATTACAATGCGCTGGTGATCTTCGGATCAAGTGGTGTCACTTGTGATCTGTAGCGGTGAATTAATTTGCCATTTTCATCGATCAGGAATTTCTCAAAATTCCATTTAATATCACCTGTAAAATCAGGGTTTGGAGCAGTAGTTAAATATTGAAATAGAGGATCTATATCCAAACCCAAAACACTTACTTTTCCGCTCATAGGGAAGCTAACATTAAAATTGTCGTGACAAAACGTTTTAATATCCTGATTGGTACCGGGCTCCTGGCCGCCAAAATTATTTGCAGGAAAGCCAATGACAGTTACTTTGTCTTTGTACTGCTCTGCGAGCGACTGCAAATCTTTATACTGTTTAGTAAACCCACACTTGGATGCAGTGTTAACGATAAGGATCTTCTTGCCTTTATATTTGGATAAAGAAAGTTTTCCGCCATCAATGTTGTGCAGATTTTTAAAATCAAAAATTGATGATGGAGCTGATACGAAAAGCAGGGCGAATAATAGTGCTAAAGTTTTCATGTTTTATTTGATCTGATAATTATCGGAATGAGCCAATTTGAATGGCCCGTAAATGTACGTAAAAATCAGGCGGACAATTCTTTATACTTTGCCAAATAAAAGTCTTCTTTTTGCGTCATTAGTTTTTTATCAGCGGGTTTCTTGTCTTTGTAACCGCATAAGTGCAAGGCTCCATGAATAATTACGCGGCAGAGTTCGTCTATAAAAGATACTTCAAACTTTCCGGCATTCTCCGTTATCCGCTCAATGGAAATAAAGATGTCACCGGTGATGTGTCCCTCTTTTTCAGAGTTGTCAAACGTAACGATATCTGTGTAAGTATCGTGATTTAAATATTGGCGGTTTATCTGTATCAGGTAATCGTCAGAACAGAAAATGTAATTAAGCTCAGCTAATTTGTAACCCTCCGCTTCGACAGTCGACTTGATCCAGCTTTTCAGCTTAAGCTTACCCTTTAGGTTTATCGAAACATCCTCTTCAAAAAAGTTAATGGCTGGCATTAGATCTTAAAGTGAAGTTCTACTTCATTGCCCT
Source organism: Mucilaginibacter ginkgonis (assembly GCF_009754905.2). Taxonomy (NCBI): domain Bacteria; kingdom Pseudomonadati; phylum Bacteroidota; class Sphingobacteriia; order Sphingobacteriales; family Sphingobacteriaceae; genus Mucilaginibacter; species Mucilaginibacter ginkgonis. The sequence continues at coordinate 3,129,736 of NZ_CP066775.1, forward strand.
TTGTATTAAAAATGCATTGATCTGCTAAATGCTTGATAATGAACACCCCACGACCGGTTAGCTTCTCAATATTTGATGTATCTGTAGGGTCTGGTAAATGGCTGTAATCAAAGCCATCGCCTTCGTCGCTTACGGTCCAGATGAGGGTGCGGCCATCTATCTCAACATTAACGAATACCTTCTTATTTGGATCGAAATCATTGCCATGTATAATTGCGTTCATAACCGCTTCATTAAGGCAAGTCATCATATTGGCGAAGGTATCATCACCAACCTGTAATTGGTCGGCAAGTTTTTCAACCAGGTTTTCAAGTTCGGTAATACTCTCTGTCACAGACGGGAGCTGCAAAGTATAAAGCTTAGCTCCTTGTACATTAACCTCTTGCATACTATTTACCATTTATTTGCTCAAAGTATTTCTTAGCCTTTTGCTTGTAATAAAAATTAAGCTCAGGCGAAACGCTTCTAATCAGTTCTGTTTGTTTGGTACGTTTCTCTTCATACTGTTGAAGTGCTTTTATATAGCCCGGCGGAATATTTTTGCCCGCCTTACTTAAGCGCTGTTTATCTTGCTCGCGTTCCTGTTCTGCCTTTTCTGCCTCTAATAAACGACTTTTTATTTGTTCCTGGCGCTTAATTGCATCATCTGTTATACGTCTGTTTACGAGATCCGTCTCTGTTTGTTCCATCTGCTTGGCAATTTTATCCAAATCGCCCGGGTTACCCTTGCCATCTTTCAACGCATCGCGATTGTATTGCTGCAGCGCCTGCCTTATAGCCTGCTGCTCGCGTGCCATACGCGCAAACTGTTCGCTTTGGCTTTGATGCTGGCCTTTCGCCTGGTTTTGTCCCTGGCCTTGCAGCGCCTGCCATTGCATTTGTTCGCGCATTTGCTGCATGTTGTTATTAAGTTTTTGCTGCATTTGGCTTAATTGCTGCATACTTTGTTTTGACTTACCCTTGCCACTTTTTGCATTTTTCATACTGTTTTGCAGCTGGTCTAACACCTCATCCAACATCAGTGCCAAATTGTTCATAGCGGTCATCGCATACTGTTGGTCGCTCACCGCTTCGGGCGTGCGCCTGTCGCCCAGCTTTTCTAATGCCTTTGTAATTCGGTCATTTACTGATGTGATCTCTGTATTTACGGTCGATTGTATTTGCGGCACCCTTTTACTTAACGCATATAAACTGTCTTCGGTTGTTTTGAGGTTGTCTTTTATGTTCTTTTGGTGTTGTGTAAGATTTACGTAGTCGGGGTTAGATGCGTTTGTGCTTTTAAATGTCTGCATTAATTTTTCTTGTGCGAAAGAGCTGTTTACCAAGTCTTTCAGTAATCCACGAAGCTGACGGGCATCGATGTTAAGTTCTTCACCCTCTTTTTCCTCATTGTCTTTTTGCAGTTTCCGGCCAAGTTGTTCTAAAGATTGCGCGGCTTGCTTTTGCGACTCTGAAGCTTTTTTGCTGTTGTTCTTGCTGATCTGGATCCCGGCGTCATCCATTTGCTGGTCTATTTTCTGCTCATCCGCTTTTGGGCTATCAAATTTATTTTGCTGATCATCTGCTGTAGATTTTTGTAGGTCGTCCAGTGATTTCTTTACGCCTTCAAAATCCTTTTTAAGCTGTTCCTGCTTTTGCTGCATGGTTTTACTTTCGACCTTTTGATCAGCGGTTTGCTCTGCAAGCTTTTGCTGTTGTTGCGAAAGCTCATTTAACCGGGACACCTGCTCATTTAATCTTTGTTCAAACTCAAGCTTCTTGTATAGTTCCAACATGCGGTCCAGTTCTTTTTTCAGCGATTTGTTGTCGCTTTGCATTTTGGTCAATTCTCGCCGGGTACTTTCTTTCTGTTCCTGCTGAAGCATCTCTTGCAGCCGTTGGAGCATTTGCTGCGTTTTCTCATCAAGCAGATTATCCATCAGCTTATCCAACTCATTTTGCATTTTGGTTACCTGCTCAGTTTGTTGTTGGTTTTGCTGGCGGTTATAAACATTCTTTTTATTCTCTGCCTGGGCTTCTTTGACTAAGGCGTCTAACTCCTTTTTTTTATCCATCAGGTCCTGCACCTGTTTCTTTTCATCAAATGTCAGATCGCGCTTGTTCAGTAAAATCTGATTAAGGCGTTGAGATTCGCGTTCTATCTGGGATGCCATTTTTGCCGCGGACGCCATTTTTTGTTTCACCTGCTGCGAGCCGGCATTCAACTGAGCCGCTAACTGTTTTTCCGACGGAATAGACAATTCCCGCTCTGGTGTGCGCGTTGCCTTTGGCCCCGACACACCGTCGTTGTCGGTCACTTCAAAAAAATAACTCACGCGATCACCCGGGGCAGCTTTGATCGCAGCGATATTCCAATAATAAAAAAATGATGATGATGTGCCGCTTAAATCCGCTTTAACTAGTTGGGAAAAACTAGACTGTCGGCCATCTTGTGTTTGTACTTTGTAATGAAATTTGAGAGAGCTAAATCCATGATCATCCTGGATCTTGCCTGTAAAGTAAAGCGACTTAATGCTTACCGAATCTTGTTTTTCTTCTACAGCAATTGCAGGAGCTTCATCGGCTATTATATTAATGTGGTAAGCAGACGAATCCGAAATCGCAGAACCATTAATTGGCGCGATTACATATGCAGAAGGCTTAAGCATCCTGGCAGAGTAAATGAACGTTCCTTTATCGGATGTAATTAATTTTTTCTGTTCGTTGTTTAGCGTAAACAACACGGCATCAGCGTTTTGAGTTACAATGCGCCAACTAACGGTTGTCCCGGCAGGGACAGTCAGCTCGCCGGCGTTTGCTAAGGTTTCATTTTTTTTATGCAAGTAAGCAGGGTACGCTAAATGGGCATCCAGCCGCAATAGTGATGGACGGGCGGTTACGCGGATGTTATATTTCAACGATGTATAACCTCCACCACTAAGTTTAAAGCTTGTTGTTTGCTGCAGGTTACTAAAATGATATTTAAACCGGCTAATTGAAATCTTTTCTGTTTTGAAAACGTGGCCATCACTTTCAATATAAATATCAGACGGGAACTCATTACCTGTTAACCTAACATTCAGATCAAGATCGTTTCCTTGTGTAACGGCCAAAGATTTATTCTCGATATTGAAATTAAAGGGCAAAGGCGGCGCAAAATATTGGTCATGTTTTACAAGGCGTTTAGTGCTTTCTGACAGAATTGTTGGAGCGGCAATAGCGACAATGACCACTATAGAAACCGGAATGAAAACCCATTTTAAATACTTTCGATTAGCCCGAAGGTTTACCGCCGACGGAAACCTCACGGGGCGCAAAGTGTCAATTTTTTGATTGATACTTGCCTCTATTAAATGTTTGTGATGCTCGTCATGCCCTGCAAGGGTATTTAATTGTAGTGTATTAAGAAGCTTATCTTTTATTTCTGCGAAATGCCGCCCTATTATTTCTGCCGCTTGTTCATGACCTATGGTCCTTCCCAACTTTTGCCATAACAACAGGGGCGGCATAACCAACGCGACTACGATGAGAACGTTTATCAGAATAAAAAAGTAAAAAATTACGGTGCGTGTAACGGAGTTAAAGTGACCAAAGTATTCGCTTAAGGCTGCAATAAAATATCCAGAAAATAAGACAGCAGCCCAAATGATAAGTCCGCGCAGCAACTTATTTAAATAGTACCTGCGTATAAAGGCATCTATTTTTTCTATTAATAACCGGTAATTGCTTTGCTGCATTTAAAAACGTTGCGATAAGATAACGCCAACTATACACGTGTAATTGTCAGGAGTAAAATAGTAAGGCTATATTTACACCCGTTCCAAAATACAAAAATTTGAAAAAGCATAAACCAATCCCGTCTATTATTGCTGCTACCACTGTATTTTTCGCCTGCATCTGGGTTTCTTGTTCTCAACCTAAGACCACAGCCACTGACAAACCCAAACAAGATACTGCCATGGTGACTAAAGCTGACACTTCGCACCTGGTGGGCATGTGGCTGGATGAAGACATTAAAACTGATAATGGCGATCAGGTGGCTTACCAGATAGTAACCAAAGGGCCAAAAACCTACATCCAGGTAATTACATTCAAAGAAAAAAAACTTAGTGTTAACGACAACCCCGAAATTGGTCCGTCTGCAATGGAAGTGCGTAAAGAAAAGAACAAATACATCAGCATTGAAAATTCGAAAGATGTGTATCTAATAGAAAACTCCGGTGATTTGTTGATCTATGATGTTACCGGGTTTATCGCAAAGTGCAAAAGAATGTTGTAGAAGAGCCAGCACATTCGGCATCTCAAAGGGCGAGATTTCTTAGATGCTATTCACCGCTGAATCGTTACTTTTTTTGACCGCCGAAAGAGGAGACTAAGAAACATGCCGCAGTGATTTTACGAAACAGCTTCCACCCCTTGCACCTTAACCCTTTTCTGCGCTGCGATAAGACTCATTAACAGCAGCAAGCCGATGATAAAGAACCCATCCAATACCAATGCGGAGTCGCGCATTTCATGAGTGACCGCTTCTACAAAGCCAAACGTAAATAGCCCGACAACTATTGACAGCTTTTCTGTAACATCATAAAAACTGAAGTAAGATGCAGTATCGGGAATATTAGGGGGAATAAATTTAGAATATGTAGACCTTGACAGCGATTGTACACCGCCCATCACAATACCTACCAACACCGCCGCTACGTAAAACTGATTAGCATTAGCGATAAAGTAAACACCCAGACAGATCAGCGTCCAAAACGCAACAATGCCTGTAAGTGCTTTTACGTTTCCATATTTCGCGGAAAGCTTTGCGGTTGCAGCGGCACCAATAATGGCCACTACCTGGATGATGAGAATAATGGCGATCAAGTTTTCGTCAGGCAGGTGAAGCTCTTTTGCGGCGAAGTTCGCGGCTACCAGCATAATGGTTTGTACCCCAACTGAGTAAAAAAAGAAAGCCGGCAAAAAGCGTTTTAATAATGGTAGTTGCTTTATCTTCTCCCAAACCTTGGCTAACTCTTTAAACCCACCTGTAAATACATTGTATTGATGCGAACCGGCATTTGGCGTTCCTTTTGGCAATAGATAAAAGGCGATAAAAGAGAAACCTATCCACCATATGCCAACGATTAGAAATGAAACGCGTGCCGCATGGTCTTCTGTTATACCAAACTTGTCGTGCAATTCTACAACGGCCAGGCAAATGATCTGTACCACAATGCTTCCGGCAAAACCATAAATAAAACCCTTTGCGCTAACGCTGTCCTGCTTGTCTGTTGTGGCGATTTGAGGAAGGTATGAGTTATAAAAAACAAAGCCTCCGCAATAACCTACCGAAGCCAGGCCGAAGCAGATCATCCCGAACTCGAAGTTGTCCATTGTGAAAAAATACAGGCCCGCGCAGGCCAGTGCACCTAACCACGTAAATGCTTGCAGATAACCTTTTTTGTGACCCTTATAATCTGCTATAGATGTAAGTATGGGCAACAGCACCACAATGATCAGGTATGATAGCGCCAAGATATAGTTAGACAATACCGTGTTTACATAACTATGCCCGAAAAATGAGACCGTGTCGCCATGTTTATTAGCAGTAATGCCGACATAGTAAGCAGGAAAAATGGTCGATGTGATCACCATGTTATAGGCTTGGTTAGCCCAATCGAACATGGCCCAGGCCCAGATGGTGCGCTTGTTGTTTTTTTCGGGAACCACGCTCATTTGAATAATGAATATCGAATAGAGAACACCGAATGAAAAAGGTGTATCGCTCTAAAATTAGTTCGAAATTCGAAATGGGACATTCGATATTCTATTTAATTCCGTAATGGTCGTTCATCAACTTTACAAAAATGCCACCCGGTAATACTTTCTTTAAAGTCGGCACAATGGTCTGCCCTATAGCGCCTACCAAATAGCTGTGGGCAGGGCTGCTCTTATCAACTATCTTAACAATTTGCGCTGCCAGTTTTTTAGGATCGGCACCAATGCTTTCATCTTTTTCCATGGCAGCAACGGCAGCGTTGAATTCGCCTTCCAATTTTTCGTTCTTCAACGTAAACGGAACCTTTTCGCGGTTGCCGGTAAAATCAGTTTTAAAGTCGCCGGGATTAAGTACACTAACCTTTACCCCGGTGTTCTGCAACTCCATGCGTAAACTTTCAGAGTATCCCTCTATTGCAAATTTAGATGCGCTATACAGCCCCTGGTATGGCAGCCCAAACAAACCGGCTAATGAACCAATGTTGATTACCAGACCTTTGGCTTGCTCTATCATGTGTGGCAAAACCGCGCTGCACACTCGTACCACGCCAAAAAAGTTAACCTCGAATTGCTTCTTCGCAAAGTCGACCGGCATTGCATAAAGCGGGCCGGTTATGCCATTACCGGCATTGTTCACTAAGACATCAATCCTGCCTTCCGCCTTTATGATTTGAGTAATTGCATCATTAACAGAAGCATCATCGGTAACATCAAGCGCAATTGGTTTGAACGATACAGCTTTAATTTTTTCGATATTGCGCGATGTGCCGTAAACAGTGTGGCCTTTTTCTGCAAGCGCATTTGCCGTTGCCAGCCCAAGGCCCGATGACGCACCGGTTACCAGGATTACTTTTTTCATTTTGGGGTTTGAGGTGTTAATTGATTAGAATTATCGTAAAGATGCAAAAATTAGCGTATAGTCTATGGCAGCAAAAAATCAAATAATTGCGCGCTCATGTAAACTTCATAAAATAAAATCTATATTAGCCACCGTTAAATACATTAGGATTTAACATTGTGATAAGGTTTAGGTAAAGCCCCCAAACAGCGAGTGTGAGGGGGCTTTAATTTTTATACAACTTTTAGGTTTAGCAATCAAAGCCGATAATTCATAAAATCACTTATATTTATCGGTATACATCTACTTTGCATGATTGCCAGGCGACCGTCTTTATCTGACAATGAATTATTAGCCATTCTGTCGCTCTCGCACAACGCAACAGCTATTTATACTACAGAAGATCTGGTCATTGAAGCCGCCAATGATGCTATGCTTGCATTTTGGCATGCAGATAAAACGGTTATCGGGCATAAACTGGAAGAAGCCGTTCCGATATTATCGGGCAACCCGCTTTTAGATCTTTTAAAAAATGTTTGGCGTACCGGCCAAACTTACCAGGCACAGGAAGTCCCGGTTGTTTACCGCGAAAAAAAACAAACCGTTTACTTTGATTTTGAGTACCGTGCGATAAAAAATCACGAAGGCCGCATCCATTGCATTTTGCACACAGCCAATGATGTTACCGAGCGCACACTAAAAAATCTGGCAAAAGTAGAATTCAGTCAGCACCGCCTGGGGCAAATGGTTATGTCGTCTCCGGTTGGTATGACCATTTTGCGCAGCCGCTACCTGATAGTGGAGATCGCGAACGACCCGATGCTGGAAATCTGGTCGCGCAAACGCGAGGAGGTTTTAGGCCGCTCGCTGATAGAAATATTTCCGGATCAGATCGACAGACGTTTTCCGTCCATGATCTACAGTGTGTTCGACTCCGGCGCGCCTGTTACCATGTCCGAAGTATTCATAGAGATCGCTGATAAGAATGGGAACAAGAGCAGTGGCTATCTGAGTATTTCTTACAATCCATTGTTTGACCCCGAAGGAAACGTCGAGTCCGTTTTAATTACTGTCAACGATGTCAGCAAAGCAGTTGCAGCCCGCAAAGAGGTAGAACAAAACAGGGCCGCGTTGCAAAAATTGATTGAGGAACTGGCGGCGACCAATTTAGAATTTGAGGCTATAAACCACGAGTTGGAAAGCACTAACAATGAGTTTGTGCTGATAAATGAAGAGCTTTCTTCTACAAATGATGAACTGGCCTTTGCCAATGAAGAAGTAATTAAAAGCCGTGACACCCTAAATCTGGCTATTGAAGCAGCAGACATTATAACCTGGCGAGCCGACCTAGGCACAGGTGAATTCACCATGTCTGATAATGGTGCTGAATTGGTCAACGCCATAGGCAATAAATTATCCTTTGAGTCATTTTTAGAAACCGTAGGCGCCGGCCACCGTGAACGTATAAATCAAGTGATCAATAAGGCCATCGCCAATAAAAAGAAACTCAATATAGAGTTTCAGCTGAAGTCGGCATCGGGCCAAAAGAAGTTGTGGTATAAGCTTAACGCATTGCCGCATTATAGCATAGATGGCACACCAACGTACCTTACCGGCACGCTGCTGGATATCACAGAACAAAAAGAAGATGACCAGCGCAAGAACGACTTTATTGCCATGGTGAGCCACGAATTGAAAACGCCTATCACGTCTCTTAAAGCATATATACAACTGCTGGCGGTGAACGCGCAAAAGGCGGGTGATGCATTTACGGTGAACGCTTTGGCGAAATCCAATGCGCAGATCAATAAAATGACGACCCTGATTAACGGCTTCCTTAACTTGTCGCGGTTGGAGTCGGGTAAAATAAGCTTAGACATAAAACGGTTTGATCTTGCATTGCTGGTAGCAGAAATAGTGGATGAGGCTAAAACGACTCAAAACACACACACAATTATTTACGAGCCATGTGAAGGCGTTTTAGTAAATGCCGATGCCGACAAAATAGGTTCGGTGATCAATAACTTAATTAACAATGCCCTAAAATATTCGCCCCGCGGCACAGAAGTAACAGTGGTGTGCAGTTCAAATACTGCAGAGGCAAGAGTTAGCATAAAAGATCAAGGGATCGGGTTAAGCCCCAAAGATATTGACCGGGTGTTCGACCGATTTTTCCGTGTTGAAGCGCCGCAAATGCAAACCATATCGGGGTTTGGTATTGGCCTGTACCTTAGCGCAGAAATAGTGCGCCGGCATAACGGGCATATTTGGGCAAAGAGCGAGATTGGCAAAGGGTCGACGTTTTATTTTACCCTGCCATTGGCTTAAAACATTTACTTTTACAGCCTTATTTACGGCAGACCCCGGATGAGAGAAGAAGAAAGTATACAAGCAGATATAGAAGCAATTGGGCGCATCCCCGCGATCAACGCCATTTTAGAGGTGGTTTGCCGCGTTACCCATATGGGTTTTGCGGTGGTGGTGCGCGTTACCAAAAACAAATGGGTGGCTTGTGCCGTGCATGATGAGATCAATTTCGGTCTGGAGATCGGCAGCGAATTAAAGCTGGATACCACGCTTTGCCACGAGGTACGTCAGTCGGGCCAGCCGATCATCATTGCCGATGTGGCCAACGATAAAGTTTATGCCAAGCATCATACGCCCGCTATCTACGGTCTGCAAAGCTATATCGCCGTACCAGTCCATAGAAAGAATGGTGAATTTTTTGGGACGCTCTGCGCCATCGACCCCAATCCTGCCAATATTGATAATTCTGAAACCGCGGCAATGTTCAGGCTGTATGCCGATCTTATCTCTTTTAACCTTGCTGCCGATGATGAGGTGTTACACGCAAATGCCTCGTTGCAGAAGGAACGCTCTAAAAGCAACGAACTGAAAGCGTTAAGCGCCAATCTGGTTAACGTAAACAATCAGCTGATTTTCTCAAACAAGCAGTTGCAGCAAAGCGAAGCGCGGTTGCGGATGCTCTACCAGGAATTAGAAGTTGCCAATGAAGAGATTTCTGCAAGTAACGAGGAGCTGACCTCTTCCCGTGACGAGTTGCAGTTGGCGTACGAAAACTTGAAAGAGGTTACCACCAACCTTAACCAGGCGATAGACCTGGCATTGATCGATCTGTGGGCCGTGGATCTTACCACGGGTATTATTGCTATTACCAGCCGCTCGCGCGACTTGCATGGTGTAAGGCACGAGCAGGAGATCAGTTACCAGGAATCTTTGGAATTGGTGTCTCCCGATTTCAGGGATATTGTAGACGAAACCATTAAAAAAGCCATCGAAGAGAAAGGCAGCTTTACGGTTGAATATACCATTACGCCGAAAGATGGCCGCAAGGTACGCTGGTTAAAATCAACCGGGCAGGTTTATACAAATCACCTCGGGGTTCCGGTAAAGATGCAGGGTTTAATGGCCGACATTACCGAACAGAAGGAAGATGAGCAGCGTAAAAGCGATTTTATTGGCATGGTAAGCCATGAGTTAAAGACGCCGCTAACCTCTCTTAACGGATACATTCAATTACTGCAAACCCGCACAGGCAAATATGCCGACTCTTTTCTGGACTCATCGTTGGATAAGGCTAATCGTCAGATAGGCAAGATGACGAAGATGATCAACGGGTTCCTAAACGTGTCGCGGTTCGAGTCGGGAAAGATCCATATCGATCATCAGCAGTTTGATATGAAAGATCTGCTTGCAGACATCGAAGAAGAAACCGTGCCGGCAAATAATACCCATCGGATTACTTTTCATCCCGTTGAAAGCACCGTTGTAAATGGCGATAAAGACAAAATTGGTCAGGTGATCACTAACTTTATCAGCAACGCCTTAAAATATTCCGCACCCGCTACGCACGTTCAGGTAGCTTGTATTGCTGTCGACGGCAATGTTCAGGTTAGCGTGGCCGACGAGGGCATGGGTATTGCGCAAAAGGATATCGACAAATTATTTGACCGGTACTACCGAGTAGAGGGGCACCAGATGCACACCGTATCTGGTTTTGGTATCGGTTTGTACTTGTGCGCGGAAATCGTAGAGCGCCACAACGGTAAAATTTGGGTAGAGAGTGAACCAGGTAAAGGCTCCTCCTTTTACTTCAGCTTGCCGCTTAGTTAATATAGTGACTGGTCACAGGCATTTTATATATTTGCGTTCCGACAAATCTTCGGGATGTAGCGTAGCCCGGTATCGCGCCAGCATGGGGTGCTGGAGGTCGTAGGTTCGAATCCTGCCATCCCGACCAAAATCCTAATCATTCAATCCCTTGCCATTCATGATCAGCGGCATGGCTTTTTCGATGCGCGACTCGCGTGTGGACGATTGTTTTGGCTGAGAAAAATGGAGCAGATAATTGCGTTGCCTGCCCGGAGTGAGTTTTTCAAAAGCCTCTTTTAATGCCGGGATGGTATCTAATTTGGATTGAAACTCTTGCGGCATCTTAAACTCCGCCGTCTTTTTTAATTCGACTTTTGCCCCCGACTTTTCCACGGAAATGGCTGCTGCTATATAGGTTTTTAAGGTTTCGGTCATATCTACGACCTGCACATTGCCGGTAAACCGTATTTGCCTTGCCGACTGTACATTTTCTGTTTGTTGTATCAGAATGTTGCCAGGGTCTGGCATTAAGGATCCTTTAAAAAACAGGTAAGCGCAATATTCCTTAAATGTATGTATAAGTACAATATTGGCCCCATCTAGAGTATAGCACGGGCAGCCCCATTTTAATTCTTCCACGAGGCCGCTATCGAGGGCGAGGGTGCGCAGCGTTTCAATTTCTTGCTGCCACTTCTTTTCCTTATCGAAATAGAAATTTACTTTGGGATTTGCCATGATGGTCTGTAAAGATTACGAATCAAATATCAAAAAACTTTACCAACATCTGGTGAGCTCTAATTCTTAATTGACCATATTGCCGCTTACCAATGAATGAGCTTAAACAACAACTATATAACTACTGCAGGTCATACGCCCAAAACAGGGTAGATATCCTGACCGACGCGATTGAATCTGCCCGGCAATCTGCTGCAGAAGATACTAAAAGCAGCGCGGGCGATAAGTATGAAACCGGGCGTGAAATGCTGCAGCAGGAAACTAACCGCAATACCACATTGCTGAACGAAGCCAACAAGCTATTGGTTGTGCTCAACAGGATATCTACCACAGGCATTTCAAAGACAGCAGACGGTGGCAGTATAGTAGTCACAGACAATGGCAACTTTTATTTAGCCGTAAGCGCCGGGACAGCGATTGTAGCCGGCACATCTTATTTCACCGTTTCGCAGGCGTCACCAATCGGGCAAAAGCTTACAGGTAAAAAGCCCGGCGACACATTTGAAATGAATGGCAAAATATATAAGGTTAAAGAAGTGCAGTAGGAACTAAATTAAGTTGACAATATAATATCACCCATATTTTACGTTATAAATGCGGCAAGTGCTTCTGCACTTGCTATTGTGATAAGGTTTAGGTTGGAATCCCCTGGCAGCGAGTGCTTAGGGGATTTCTTTTTATAAGGAATGATTATTGCTCCAAAATTTAAACCATGGATAAGCAAGACATCATACTACGGCAATACCGCGAAATAAAATCGGCCTTGAATGATAAACTGATATTGCAGGGTTATGCTCCCGTTCATGAGCTGGCCAACGACGAGGTTTTTGGCAGCCGTTACATGATATGGTCTAACAATATGGAAGCTATGCGGCTAACCTGGGATGGTAAAGAGCAATGGTTTATACTGGAGATCACAGAAGACCTGCCACTGCACGCTTTGTCCCGCTGGGACGAAATCGTTGTTACCCCTTTCAACCCCGGCCGGCATACCGCGGCAGACGGTAACGCCATTACCGATGACTTCATTAAAAACCTGGAATAAAAAAGCCGCTCCATTTTCCGGAGCGGCTATGATATTGACGCTTGTTTTTTGGCAAGTGTTTCACTGTTTCACCTGAAACAGTTGAAACACCTGTTCCATACTTTTAAGTATGTGACATGATTTTGCTCTTTATTGATCATCAAGATGTTGCAGCGTTTACCTGCAAGCATTACTTTGTCACTACCTTACAAAAACCGTACGATTTAAGCCTTTGAAACACTGACAAACTGTTGCCAGTGAAACAGTTATACATGAATAAAAAGATCGCCGCCGGGCTTGCGCACTTTTGCGAAACCGCCCATCGGGTCGTCGGCTGCACGGTATCCAATAGCGCCAATAACAGATGAGGTTAGCCCCTTTTCTTTCAAACCCAGGATCTCGTCATACTGCTGTTTGTCGAAACCTCCCATCGGGCAAATGTCTATGTCAAGGTCGGCTGTTGCGGCGACTAATACCCCCAAAGCAATGTGCGCCTGTTCATGCGCCCAGGTTAGTTTTGCTTCAGGCGATAGCTTGTTCACCGTACCCAGCATGCTTTGCTTAAAGCCTTCGAGGCTTTCGTGTGTTACATTGCGTGTTTTTGCAATTTCGTCTATGTAGGCTTGCACATAATTTGCATCTATGTTGGTTTCTGCCGCGAAAACGATCACTTGAGATGAGTCTGTAATTTGCGCTTGTCCATAGCTGGCCTGGCGCAACCGGGCACGAACTTCTGGGTTTTCTATCATCAATATGCGGTAGTGCTGTAAGCCCATTGATGAAGGCGACAGCCTTACGGTGTCAAGCACTTGTTGTAATTTATCCGCGGCAATCTTTTTGGTAGGATCGAACTTTTTAGTTGCATACCTCCAGCTCAGTTTTTCAAATAGCGACATAATTTTTTCCTTCAATAAAGGCAAAAGTATGCGTTGCAACATTTATTATGGTCACTACAGCATCACATTGCTTGCTACATGTACCAAAGGTTGTGCCCTTAAAATCTTTTAGCCTAAAAGATATGGAAATTAATTAGCGATTTTTGTGTTCAGCTTAATAACCCCTTTCATGGAGTAGTTTCTTGCGTTCTTTTTCTAAACGCTTTTGTTCGTTCTTCAAGTCGCGCTGGCGTTGTTTCTCTGCCTTGGCACTATCCTGCTGCACGTCTTTGGTTGAGTCGCGTTTGCCGCCGCCAAACAAGCGCGAGAAAAAGCCCGGTTTCTTTTCTTCGGTTTTCACAGGTTCAGGTGCAGGCATTGGTACAACGCCAGTTTGGTCGTCATCGGCAGGCGCTTTCATCAAGCTATCTATAACGGCAGGATTGGTATCAACCGAAGGTGCAGGCCGCAGGCTTGGCTTAACCCTCACCATATAAAATCCGTAAGCGCTTGTATCGGGCTCGGTCATTCCGTTTTTCGCCATCAAACGGCCTATCAAATTAAAATAACCATGCAAACCCGGGCGCAAAGAACCGTCTGATAAGAACGCGTATAATCCTGATTTCGGTTTTGGAACAATACTGGCCAGGTAAATGCTTTCGCCCAGGCTAAGCTGTGAAGGCGATTTGTCAAAATAATAATGTGAGGCTTCGCCGATACCGTAAACATTTCGCCCCCACTCAATAATGTTAAAATACACTTCCAGCATGCGGTTTTTGCTCATCAGTCCGGCATTATTGATCATCCACACAATGAGGATCTCTTCTATTTTTCGCGAGAGCGTTTTTTGGCGGCTTAAGAAAGCGTTTTTAACTAGTTGCATAGAGATGGTGCTGCCGCCACGCTTGAACTTCTTTTCTTTAAAATCTGTAGCTATAGATTTGCGCAGGGCCTCTTCCACAAAGCCATTATTACGATAGAATGATGGGTCTTCGGCGGTCATAACCGCGTTACGCAAGTCTGGCGCAATATTCTCAAGTGGGGTATAATATGGGTTTGATGGCCCGATTACCCTTGATGGCATAGGCTTCTCTTTTTCATAAGGCGTATATACAAACTCGTGGTTCAGCTTGTCGAAGTCAGTTTTGCCGTATTTAAGGATCTTGAAGTTTTCTTTGTCCAGGCGGGAATCGAACTGGACATTATCCGGGTCTTTAGTGTCCAGGTAAAAGTTAAGCTTGTAATTCAGCTTTCCGCTTACACGCATTCCTTCCAGCGAGTCGAACATGCCCGTTGGGAAAGAGTTCCACAGGTTTTGCGCATCGATCCACCCGGTGTTAATCTTCATCTCATAGATCTTGTGCGGCTTAACAGTATACTTGATATATGGCCGGGCTTCCAGGTTTTTAATGCGGATCACCGAAGAGCTATCCATGCGGATAAAGTTTTCGCCGACAAACAGGTTGGCATCGATGCTGCCGTTTGGCACCACGATATTGTTAGGTGTTACTGCCGGATGATAAATCAGCAAATTGCGGATACCGTAGTAACCGTATATCTGTGTTTCACCACCGCTGCGGTCAAACTTAACCAGGCGTGTATTTAGTGTGTCGAAGTTTAGCTTCAGCCTGAATTTTTTTTCGATCAGCGGCAGCTCAACCTTTTTGTTGTCTGCATACCACTTCACGTCAATTTTCTTATCAGACGATTGCATTTTACCTGCAAAGTGCCACGTCGACTCGCCGTTATTCACCAATATGGTAGAATTAAGCTGACCGTTTTTGATCCGCGCCGTTTTAGCGTTCAGGCTAACGGTGTTGCTGTCATCCGCGAAACTCATGTTAAAGTTTCTCAGGTCCAGATCGTCCGGAATTTTAAATAGGATACCATTAACAACATTGTTTGCCAGCACCCCAAGGTCTGCTTTACCGGTAGATGTGCTGTCTTTCTTCTTTTTAAACAAGAAATCAAAATTGCGTACGCCGTTTTTACTTACCAAGCTTAGAAAGCCGTTATGCAGCGTAACTTCAGATAGTTTAACCGTTCCAAAAACGAGTGGCAAAACCTTTACGCTAACATTAAATGTATCGATATGCAGCAAGCTGTCGCGCTGATCAGGCACGATGGAGATATTGGAAAAGGCGACCGAACTAAGCCCGGTAAACTTGGCACTCCCTATTTTTACATCTAAATTATAGTCGCGCTTTGCTTTTGCTTTAGCTTTGGCAATGGCGCTTTGAAGTAGTGCCTCACGCTTAGAAAAGACTATACTTCCGCCAATAATAAACAACACAACAAGACCGGCAAGTACAAAAAGAGCAATACGGATGTATTTAGGATTGAGGCGATGCATTAAGATAATTTAATCAAACTTATAAAAAAGCGTCTGCATCAAAACGATTTCGACTAAGCTTTATTTCCCTAACAAACTCATACACCCCGTGTTTTGCTAAATTTGCCCCGCTATACATAAATTACAATGCCCATAACCCAACAACAGGTATTAGACGCCCTTAGCCATGTAGAGGAACCCGACCTTAAAAAGGACCTGGTAACCTTAAACATGGTTCAAGACATTGCGATAAATGATAATGACCTGAGTTTTTCTGTAATACTAACCACACCGGCCTGCCCGCTTAAAGGGTTGATAGAGAACGCCTGCCGTAACGCGATCAGTCACTTTATAAGCCCCGAGGTTAAGGTGAACATCAATATGACATCGCGTGTAACCACGCAAAAAAATACCGGCGTACCGGGTGTAAAAAACATCATTGCGGTTGCATCGGGTAAGGGTGGCGTAGGTAAATCTACAGTAGCGGTAAACCTGGCGCTTGGTTTAGCGGCAGCGGGGAGCAAGGTTGGCTTGATCGATGCTGACATCTATGGACCGTCTATCCCCATCATGTTTGGGCTGGAAGGCGCAAAACCAAACGCATCGCAGGTTGAAGGTAAAACACGGATAGAGCCTGTCGAGAAATATGGTATCAAGCTGTTGTCTATAGGGTTTTTCACAGACCCGAACCAGCCGGTGCCGTGGCGCGGGCCAATGGTTTCTACGGCTATAAAACAATTATTTAATGACGCCGACTGGGGCGAACTGGATTACTTGGTTGTAGACTTGCCGCCCGGGACAGGCGATATACACATTACGGTTACGCAAACCTTCCCTGTTACAGGAGCTGTGATTGTCACCACCCCGCAAAATGTGGCTTTGGCCGACGCGCGAAAAGGCATCGGCATGTTTATGATGAACGCTATTAATGTGCCGATATTGGGAATTATTGAGAATATGAGCTACTTCACACCTGCGGAACTGCCTGAAAATAAATATTACATTTTTGGACAAGGCGGGGGCCAAAAGCTTGCCAACCAGATAGACGCGCCATTTTTAGGCGAAATGCCTTTGGTAAAAAGCGTGGCGGAATCGGGCGATGCGGGGCAGCCGTTAATGATGGACGAGGCTAACCCGCTGCGCCAAGTTTTCCTAAATATTGCAGGCAGGGTTGCGCAGCAGGTTGCGATCGAGAACGCAAAGGCAGGAGCATTACCGCGGAACTCTTAATTATACTTGGCAGGTCAGAATTGACACGAGGGCTACACACCACTATTTCTATCCATCACAATAAATAATTACCTTTACTTATTAAATCTGAGTAATGAGTTTACACGAACAAGTTGAAGCAGCATTGGATACCATACGCCCGTACCTGGAAACAGACGGCGGAAATGTGGCCATTGAAGAGATCACTGCTGATAATGTTGTGCGGTTAAAGTTGCTGGGTTCATGCGGTTCATGCCCAATGAGCATCATGACACTTAAGGCAGGTATTGAACAAGCTATAAAAAAGGCTGTTCCCGAAATTACTGCAATTGAAGCGGTAAATCTTACCGATATTAACGACCCTAACGCGGTATTGCCCGAAAATCTCCGCTAACTGTTAAGTTTTGTTAAAAATCTTATTTTGAGCATACCGCCACGCCGGTATTTGCGTTAGTGCAATCAAACTATATGTATATTTGCGGCACTTTTTTTGAGTGATGCCCCTTTGTTAATGAAGCGTTTATCAGGCATATTTATCTTGTTGATGTTTTTCTGCCTGGCAGTAAAAGCACAAAGCACAGAACGGCCGCTGGTGCAGTTCTCCGGCTTGGTGGTAAATGCCGATAGCAGCAAGGTGATAGTGCCATATGTGAACATTACTAATGCTTCTTATCACAACCAATTGAATATGGCCAATTATAAAGGCTACTTTTCCTTTGTTGCGCACGAGCAAGATACCATCCGCTTTACCAGTATAGGTTATGAACCTGTTACTGTGATCATACCCGCTAACGCGAACAGTAAAAGCTTTACCAAGCAAATAGCCATGATACCGCAGATCATTCATCTGCCTGTGGTGCGCGTGTTCCCCTGGGCTACAACAGATGAGTTTAGAAAAGATTTTCTGACCTTAAAGATAGCGGATGATGATCTGGAGAACGCCCGAAAAAATTTAAGCCGCAGCGCGCTGGCTGCCGCGATGAGCACTTTGCCAAGGGACGCGCAAGAGATCCAATCTTTCAATGCCCAGCAAATGCACATGAGCATTGTTAACCAGCATTCGCTGCAGCCAAACCCTTTGCTTAATCCTATTGCCTGGGGTACGTTGATCAAACAGATTGCCGACGGCGACAAAAGCCGCAACAGCAACTAACGTCCTTTCTTAACCGCCGGGAATTTCATTTTATAATCTACCTTGATATTGCCTTTAGAAATATCGGTAAGGCGCTTTTCTATCAGGCGTTTGCGAAGCGGGGTAAGTTTATCGGTGAACAGTTTGCCTTCAATGTGGTCATACTCATGTTGTATAATGCGCGCTGCCATGCCTTCAAAGGTGTCTTCGTGCAGCTGCCAGTTTTCGTCATAATAGCTGATCACAATTTTCGGCTTGCGGTAAACATCCTCACGAATGTCAGGGATGCTGAGGCAGCCCTCGTTGAACGGCCATTCTTCGCCGGTTTCTTCCAAAATTTCGGCGTTGATAAAGACTTTTTTAAAATCCTTAAGCGCAGGTTCATCGTCATCAAAAGGCGTAGCATCAATCACGAACAACCTTTTAGACATACCCACCTGCGGCGCTGCAAGACCTACGCCTTTGGCGCCGTACATGGTTTCAAACATATCTGCAATTAACTGCTGCAAGCCGGGCTCATTTTCTTCGATGTCGACCGCTTTACGCCTTAATACCGGGTCGCCGTAAGCGACTATAGGAAGTTTCATCCTGCAAAAATAGGGATTTACGGGCGGATAAGGAACATGGCGTAGCCATCCACAAATGCCCGCGCTTACTATTTTCTAAACATATTTTGCCTGTACCTGTAAATACTACATATTTGCCCCTTAGGCATAAATGGAATCAAAGGTTTACATAGCAGGCTTAGGTGTAATATCTGCCATTGGTAATAATGTTGCAGAGAACCTTGCATCGCTTAAAAATAGCGAAGCAGGGATTGGCGCTATATCTAATTTAAACACCGTTCATAAAGGGGAGATCCCTGTGGCCGAGGTTAAGCTTACCAACGCGCAACTTGCAGAAAGGGCGGGCCTGAATACAAACATAAGCCGAACAGCTTTATTGAGCAGCGTTGCCGCGAAGGAGGCCCTCGATGATTCGGGAATAAAGGATTTATCCGAAATCAAAATAGGCTTTATCTCTGCCAATACCGTTGGCGGCATGGATAAAACCGAATGTTTTGTTGAGGATTTTTTTAAAGATCCGCAGTCTGGCGATTTAGAGGATGTGCGAAACCACGGCTGCGGCAATATTACCGAGCTGGTTGCAGATCAGTTAGGCATCAACAGTTATGTTACAACCATAAGCACGGCCTGTTCATCATCTGCTAATTCTATTTTTTATGCCGCAAGATTGATCAGAAGCGGGGTGCTGGATGCCGCGGTAGCCGGAGGAGCGGATGCGATCACGAAGTTCACACTTAACGGCTTCAATACGCTAATGATCCTCGACCGCGATCTGTGCAAGCCCTTTGACCAGGACAGGCGCGGATTAAACATAGGTGAAGGCGCGGGATATGTGGTGCTGGTTTCTGAAAAGATCGCACAGATGCTTGACAAAAAGCCTTATGCTATACTTGCCGGTTATGCGAATAAGAACGATGCCTTTCATCAAACGGCAACCTCGCCGGATGGTGACGGGCCATTAATGGCTATGCAAGGCGCACTCGCTAAAGCGAAGCTTAATTCAGCAGACATTAGCTATATCAACCTGCACGGCACCGGCACACCTAATAACGACCAGAGTGAAGGCAAGGCGGTTGAACGTATGTTTGAGGGCAACTATCCGCCCATGAGTTCTACAAAAACCTTTACAGGGCATACCTTGGGTGCAAGCGGTGGAATAGAAGCAGTATTTTCTGTACTAGCGTTAAATCACGGCCTGGTGTTTCCTAACCTTAGGTTCGAACATCAAATGCAAGACATGCCATTTGCCCCGCAGACTACGTTATTAAAGGATCAGCCAATTAACCATGTGCTGTCTAACTCATTCGGTTTCGGCGGTAATTGTACTTCATTAATATTTTCTAAGGCCTGATGAAGATGTACATCCGCGCCGCATCCAGCATTTCGCCGCAAAAAACTTTTGGCGATATTCCTTTTTTGGAAAACATTGTTACGTACAACAGCGCTCGTTTAAAGGCAATAGAACCTGACTATAAGCCCTACATCGATCCGAAGCAGATTCGCCGCATGAGCCGCATTATTAAGATGGGGGTTGCCGCGGCCAGCGATTGCCTGCAAAAAGCAGAAGTCGCTTTGCCCGACGCCATCATCACCGGAACAGCTTACGGATGCGTAGAAGACACCGGTGTTTTTATAACGAGGATCATAGAACAACAAGAAGAGATGCTGCCGCCTACGGCATTCATCCAGTCAACCCATAACACGGTTGCCGCGCAGATAGCGCTAGGGCTTAAATGCCATAACTACAACAATACCTTTGTGCACAAGAGCTTTTCATTTGAAAGCGCTCTGCTGGATGCTAAGTTATTATTTGCAGAATGTGAAGCAGAAACTGCTTTGGTAGGTGCGACGGAAGAAGTAACTGACATCAGTTTTGAGATATTTAACCGCTTTGGAATCTTTAAGAAGGAAGTGGTTAACACTAATCTGTACGACCATACCTGGGGAACCATCTTCGGCGAGGGCGCCGCGTTTTTCTTATTGACGAAGTCCGCATCTGGTAAAGAGCTGGCCTCTTTGGACGCGTTTACTACTTACTATAAGCCCGATAATATTGAGCAAGAGATTGCCTGGTTTCTCAAAGAAAACGATGTTGCGCTGACGGATATTGATCTGGTGATGACGGGCAGGAATGGCCATGAGGATACTGACATAGCTACCGATGAATTAGAAGCGGGAATATTTAGCAGCCTGCAAACGGTAAACTTTAAACACTTGTGCGGCGAATACCCGGTTGCATCGTCGTTCGCGCTTTGGCTCGCCGCAAATATTGTGTCGGCGGGCGCCGTGCCGAAGACGGTGGGCAATGTATCAGGAACGATTAAAAAAGTCTTGATTTGCAACCAATACCAAAATAAGTATTGGTCTTTAATGCTGGTATCTGCATGTTGATGGGGGATCTTTATTATGTTGAGCATGCTCACCATATTGACGAGACGATCACAGCGGATATTACCCTAAATCCAAGCCATGCCATCTTTAAGGGGCACTATCCCGATCAACCCGTCTTGCCGGGAGCGTGTATTGTGCAACTGATTAAAGATGTGCTCGCATCATCTCTTAAGACCGATTCGGTATTAGTTAAGGCTGTTCAAATGAAATTTCTGCAGATGATTGTGCCGCAAGAAAATCAGCGGATTGCTTTGAAAATAGTATACGCTGCTGTAGATAATTACCTGAAGGTCACAGCAACTTTAAGTATTGCCGAAGCTCCGTCTTTCAAATTTCAGGGGAGTTTCAAAACAACCAATACCAATAATCAGTGAAGATTAAATCACTGTGCTTGATGCTCGACGATATAATCAGCCATCGAATTCACGTCTGTCAGGATCTTGCGGCCGTCTTTAGGATCTTTTATTGTAATGCCGTACTCGCGCTTTAATAAAACAATCAACTCAAGTGAATCGATAGAATCCAGTCCCAAACCGTCGCCAAACAACGGCTCATCATTTTTTATATCTGCCGGGGTAAGATCTGTAAGGTTTAAGAACTTAATGATCTCGCCTTTTAACTTTTCTTTTAATGCTTCTTTTTCCATTTTATATACCTAAACCAGGTGTTTCTTTTTAAGGCCGATAAATGCTACCGCCTGAATGACTAATGTAATGATAAGCAAAGGTAACAGGTTTTGAAACACGTCGCGAAGTTGGCCCCCTTCCAAAAACAGCCTGTAATATGCTTCAATAGTCCAATGTAACGGCGAAATGGCCCCTGCTGTTTTAAATGCGTCGGGCATGGCAAAACTTGGTACCATTAATCCGCCGATAGCGGCCAAAATGACGATGGATACCGCCCCAAAACCGTTAGCCTGTTCCTGTGTGTTGCAGAAAACGCCTATCGCCATGGCATAACTTACCGCACACCATCCGCTCAATAAGGTTACTACAAACAACGCGAAGTAATCTGACGGCAGGTTGAGTGTGGGCAAACCTATCAGCGGGAACAGCCAAATGCCCATTGAAAAGATAACCAGTGCCTGGATGAATGTAACCGCCAGGTATGTGACCTGTTTGGATATTAACGCCACCGTAAAGTTGGTTGGTAATGTGCGCAGCCTGATAAAACTGCCGCTGGTTTTTTCGCGAACGATACTGCCGCCTAGCGAGATTACGATAAAGAACATCGCAAAGATGGTCCAGGCGGGCACGTTATGCTGGGTGGAGTTAGGTACAACCGTTGCATCGCCGATTGACACGGGCACCTCTTTAACATTCGCCTGGTTATTAAGCAAGTCTGCCTCGAGTTTTGCAGGCAGCTGTTTTTCATTAATATCGAAATACAATTGACGCAGCGTTTGCCGGCTCTCTACAATTTGCAGCGCGCTGCCTAAAGCACCCTGAATGGAGCGGCGATATGAATCCTGAATGATCGGCTGATAATATAAACTGATAGGCAACGCAGTGATCTTTTGTTGGGCGGTATCTCCCTGTAAACCGAAACTGTTTAACGCCTTGCCGGACACATTTTTCGACTTGGCATTTACCTTTTGAGAATAATCGGCAGGTATCTCGATCGCCAGCAACGCTTCTTTATTACTAAGGCGATGTTTGATGTCTTGTACGCTCTCTGCCTTATTTACAGACGTGAGTTTGAACATGCCTATCTTGTTCATCGTTTCGATAAGCTGACCGCCCAGTTTACCGGTATCTCGGTTACAAACCAGCGTGCTTAACTTGTTTTTGTTGACTAGCTGAAAGGTGCTGTTTTGAATACTGGTGACGATAACCACCAAAGCAACAGGCATGACAAACATGAGCGCGATGCCCACCTTATCGCGCAGCAATATCTTCGTGTCTTTAATTATAGTTGCCCAAAGCTTGTACATCAGTCGCGGTAGCGTTTGCCGGTAAGGTTTAAAAATAAACTTTCCAGGTCTGCTTGCTTATACTCGTCGAGCAGGCCCTGCATAGTGCCGTGAGCAATAATTTTCCCGTCGTCTATCATGGCAACATCATTGCAAAGATCTTCGGCCTCGTTTAACTGATGCGATGTATAAACAAGTGTTGTACCCGCCTCATTAATTTTGAGAAGGTAATCGATAATGGCATGGCGTGTTTGCACGTCAACGCCTACGGTTGGTTCGTCAAGGAATACGATCTGCGGTTTGTGTATAACACCGATGGCCAGGTTTACGCGGCGCTTCATGCCGCCGGAAAACTTGCCAACTTGCTGATGGCGCACCTCTTCGAGGCCTAAGATGTTAAGCAATTCATCAGCACGATGCTTGGCCTCACTTTTTCCCAAACCCGCCCATGCACCAAAAAACGCAAGATTTTCTGCCGGGCTCAATTCCTGGTAAAAAGAAAAATCCTGCGGAATAAACCCAAAGACCTTATTAATGCTGTTGTTATTTTTTAAAACCGGGTTATCCAACAGTGTGATCTGCCCATTAGTAGCGGTAAGCAAACCGGTCATCAGGCTCATTAAAGTTGTCTTGCCGGCACCATTAGGCCCGAACAACCCAAAACGCGACCCTTTGGCTATCTGCAGGTTAAGCCCGCTGATATGGACGCCAAGGTCGCTCTCATAGTTAAACTCAAGGTCTTGTATATTTACGGCTAAAGCCGTGCTGCTTACCATTTAATCTTATTTAACGCCTTAAAGGCCTTTTCTTCTATATCGGCAATTTGCAGTAAATGGTTGCTCATTACATCAAAATCTTTTTGCGAACCGATGCGGCCTTTGTAAATTCCTGCTGCTTGAACGGCAGCGGTGCGCCAAAGGTCGCCGGCTTCTGTAAATTGCTTAGATATGTCTGATAACCCTTTGCCGGGCAAAAAGTTGTCGGCCTCCTGCAAAAACGCACCGTACATGTAACGGAATCCGCCTCCGCCGGTGCCAATCTCTTCCTGCATGCGCACCAGTTGGGCCAAATACAATCCTGCTTTTTGGAGACCTAAGTTATCGCGCCATTTTTTAATGCGTTTGCCGGTGTAACGTATACCTTCCACCCCTGCAAACCAACCGGGTATGCGGAGCATGTTGTTAATGTTTTGTTTAATACCGTGTTTAATGGCCCTGCGGATGGTGTCGTCATTCACCTCCACATGCTTAGCCGGGTAATAGATCTGCCCCTTAGGTGCCAACGCACCCTTAGCGAAACGCACGCGTTCCAATTCGTAACTCGTAAGGCTGGTCGGCGTTTCCATAATCGGATCGCTGATGAGGTAATTATCGCCTTCCTGGCCGAATACTACCAGGTTATGCGCGTTAAAGTGGAAGCGATATTCTTTAGGGAAATAGGATAAGTAATACACCCCTACCTGGCAGCCAACCGGCTGCTTATTTTGCAAGGCTTCTTTGAGAAAGTTTTCTGCCTGTTCTTTGGATCTGAATTTCTTTTGGATAACAGGAATGCCCAACGCTTTGCAAGTACGCTTGAAGATAAGGCCCGGAAAAGTTCTGAAAGCAATAGCAGGTCCGTTATTGATCTTGATCAATGGGATATACGCATAGAACAAACCCGCACCTATGCCGAACGCCAACGGCTCTGTTATTTGGGTAGCGCCTGCGTTTTGCAGCAAGCCTGATGTAACGCCCGATTCGCAATGAGCTGATTGATGGTGTACAAAATCAGCTTTCATTAACGGTCATTTGCTTAAGGTCTTGCACCTTAACATTAAACGCCTCGGCGTATTTTTCCAGTTTTTTATTTGATAGCTCGTCAAACACTTCCGGTTTTAAATGACGTTTAATTTGCCATTGCCAAAAGCCGGTATAGCTGGCTAGCAGCGCAAGATCCATCAACCTGTATTCCATAAAAAATAAAAGCGGGCTGGCTTCTTTGTTCAATACCTTTTGGCGGGCATCTGCGATACGCTTATCTATATCGCTCCATGCGGTGTCCAGCGCATCTATCTTCACGTCCCATCCACGGCTAAGTTCAGTCGTGTATTTACCTTCACTATCGGTCGCATAGCAAACCTCGCGGGTGAGTTTACCCAGTGAGCTTAGGTCTTGCGGAACGTCTTCTTTTTTCATGCTATCTCAAGAAATTTATTATTGACATAGACTGTCCGAATAAAAAAAAGAAAAATGGCACTTTAACTACAGCTACTTTAACGCAAGCTCTAAAAATGTTAATCGGTGCCTGGGAAACGCCACGCGCCTCCATGTAATCAAGTCTTTTGTATATTAATTTCACGAAAAAGTACAGAATAAAAAAAACAACAACGGAACACTTGATGTGAAGTATTCATTTGGAGTTAACATGTATTGCATTTGAATTAGACCCGTATGAATAACACTTATGGCTATATAAGCAACTATGCAGACTTGAAGCGTTTTTTTGTTTATGTTCTTTGAATCGTATAGAAACCGATAAATAGCAAAGTCTAATCCGGCAAAAAAAATTATATATAAGATTCTTGCTAACAGCATAATTATACAACCGTAAGCATGGCATACATGTATGAGAACCGCGAACTTTCAGGAACCAATAACAATATTTTTTCGCCAACTTTCAATTTGCCGCTATTGAATAACTCGTTGATCATCAGGTAAACAGATGCGGCGCCTACATTGCCTACGGTGTATAGGTTGATGAACCATTTGTCATAGGGAATGCCGCCACCGTAGATCTCTATCAGGTCGTATATCTTACTTTTAAAGAAGTCGCTGCTGATGTGCGGCAAAAAGTAGTCGATATCATTAACGGTTAGGCCGCGGCGCTCAAAAATCTCTTTTATCTTTTGTCCGCCCAGCGGAACTATGTTATCGCTTAGCAAGCCAATATCCTGTTTCACACTAAAGATAGAACGGTTCATCACCTCTTCGGGTGTAAAATCCATAAACCCTTTCAACGTGCCGTCCGCTTCTTTCTCGGCACCCATGTACATACAGGTTTCCATGGTGTTTGCATACGACACGCCTTCAATCCACTCCAGCTTTAAACTGATGCCTTCTTTATTAGGCTCGTCGCTCATTTTAAAAGCAGATGCACCGTCTGATAACATCCACCGAAGAAAATCCTTTTGAAATGCGATGTAAGGGTTATCTGTAAGTTCTTTTAGCTTTTGTGCTTCCTCTTCAAAAACGTCCGACACCAGTAGTCCGGAGAACCGCTCTGACCCTGTTGCAACCGCGTGCTTAACCTCGCCGCTTTTAATCGCAAGGAAAGCATATTTTAGCGCATGCATACCGGCGCAGCATACACCCGAGGGTGAAACTACTTCAATAGCTTCTGCCTCGGGCAACCAGCCATGCGTCATTACACCATGGCTTGGCATCATCTGGTCTGGTGAAGATGTGCCGCACGACAGCAGCTCGAGGTCTTTTATTGTTTCAGGCTTATCTTTATATAGTTCGCGCACTGCTAAGGCAGTCATTTGCGCATTGGTATGCGTAGACTTGCCACCTTTTTCCAACGCGTAATAGCGGTTTTTAATCCCATTATTACGCAGCACAATTTTCTTTGATTTTGATGGTTTGCCGTCTATGTAACCCAAATAGGCTTCCATATCATCATTGGCGACAGGTTCGTTCGGAAAAAATGCAGAAGTAGCGGTTATGTAAACAGAATTAGAAGACATAAATTAGTTCAGTAGTAAATAATGTTTTTTACGGGCCCTGATCTTGTTGCCTGTAAAGGGTCTTAACAAAATTGTATCTAATGTTAGTAATATCGGCGCGCCTAAAAACAGGGCAACGAATAAATAGTATTTAAAAGCTGTGGTCCAGGGCAGCTGATTTTTGCGTTTTGCAATGATCTTAGCCCACGCCGCAAAAATATATTTAGCCTTTCCCTCGATCACCATTAACGGATATTTGATAACAGCCGCTTTTTGGGCAACTAACTGCAGTTGCAAGTCGGCCCAGCTGCCGCTTTCTAAAGCTTTGACAACAGTCCACCCAAATAGTTTAGTGTTATCAATGTCCTGGTCGCTAACACCCGGTTTAGGGAATATGTTTAGATAGCGCTCTTTCTTGCCGCTTAGCATCCAGTAGAATATGGTTACGAAGCTTACCGGGTTACTGTGCTTATCAACCAAAGCCACGTTGCCAACGTGCTTGGCACCGGCCGCGTCTATCAGTTTTTTTAACTTATCGAAAGCGTTTAGCCACATGTTGCGCCCCGCGCTTATGGTAACAACGGGCGTATCCTTAATGACAGCTTTAAATTTAGGGTCTTGCAATAACGAGCTTGACGGTATGCTTGGCGACAAAAACCAAGGTTGGTAACCAATGATCACCAGATCATATTTGGCTTCTTTTAGCGCGTATGGCTGCAGCTGGTAAGCTACCCCGTTTACACTATCAGGCATTACACTAAAAAAACGTTTGCCTGTCCAGGGGAAATCAAAATTTACTACAGTTGAAATTTGCACCACCTCGACATCATGGCCGGCCTCAACCAACGGCGCGGTAAATGAGCTGATGATGTCCGCCATTTGCCCCGATTGGGTGTAATATATTGCCAGTACTTTTTTGCTCATTATGGGTGCACTTTATAGGTCGGCCGGGTGCAGCACTTTTGATGTTTTGCTGTACTCGGTAACGGCTTGCTGCACAACGGGGGGTAACGTTTTATAGTGCGCTATAATAAACTGTTTATCGTCGTTAATATTGCTGTGATACTTTACAATTTTAGGCGCTTTCTCCTGAATGGCCAGGCGCAGAAAACGGTATTCTGTGTTGTTGCTGTCGGCGGCAAAGGCTGTTTGAAATTTAAGGCGGCCAGCCTTAAAATATTTAAGCTTGTCTTTCGGTCTGCCAACTAAACCTGCTTTGCGCATTAACAACACGCCCTCATAAGCTTCGTGTCCTGGCGTGTTTCCCGCAAGAGTAAGCTGTTCATCAACGTCGTCAACCTTGCCCGAAGCCATGGCCTTGTAAAAAGCAGAACGCTCGAACTTTTGCTGCCAGGAACGCGCATTGGCGGCCACAACAATAGTGAGTAAGAGCGTTATAATAAGATTGGCCTTATTCATAGGTTACTCCCAAACATAAGGATTATAATAAAAGCGTACAAGGATTGATTTCGACGATGGGGTTAGGTTTAGCAAGCCGGCTAAAGGGTAAGCCTACAGCTTCACCAACCTATCGCCAATTAAAACAGGAATAGATGTGGTCAAGTCAACGTTTAAACAAAACGCGATATCTTTTTCTATACCCAGTTTCTTAAGGCGTTCGCTATGCGCCGTTTTGCCAAGGTAGCCCGCAAGGTCATTACGGGCCATATTATATATATCAAGCGCGGCCGTGGCAGCATCATCCAAAACGTATTTGTTTAAAAGCCTCAACCGGTTCACCACCGCTCCGGCAAACACGGTGTCTTCCAGGTTAAAGTTGTTCTTCCAGCCAGCGCATACCAGTAAAATGTTGTCGTGTTGTTTGCCTAACCAATCGCAAAGCGAGGTAAGGTTAAGAAAGGAGCCGATAACTACCTTCTTGGCTGACCGCGACAAATGCAGCGCGTGGGTCCCGTTTGTAGTGGTAAGCACTACGGTTTTGCCGGCCACCTTTTCCGTAGTATACGAAAATGGCGAATTGCCAAAATCAAACCATTCAACCACGCTGCCGTCGCGTTCTGCAGCTAACAGAAACTCGGCGCCCTTTTCACGGTAAGCCGCACATTCTGCAACTTCGGCAACAGGTATGATAGCCTCTGCCCCGTTTTCGATCCCGTAACAAATTGAAGAGGTCGCCCTGAATATGTCTATGACGACAACGATGTATTCTTCGACCTTATAAAGCGGAATAAGGGCCGGACTTAGGCAGACGTGTAGTGCTAACACCGAAGGGGAATGAGAAGAACTTAATTTATTTAGCACAATTAACCTTTCCCTTATAGGAGTGAGGAATTATTTAATGAATGGCAATTTTATTATCTCTGCCTTTACCTGGTTGTCGCGGATCTTGATGAAAATCTCAGTTCCTTCTTTGGCCAAAGCGGTTTCTACATAACCCATGCCTATCGCAGATTGTAATGATGGCGATTGCGTACCCGATGTAACTTCGCCAATAGTTTTACCATCAGCGGAAACGATCTCATAATGCTGGCGAGGAATGCCGCGATCAATCATTTTAAAGCCCACCAGTTTGCGTTTAACACCTTCGGTTTTTTGCGCTTGCAGCGCTTCTGAATTAGTAAAAGGTTTGGTGAATTTTGTGATCCATCCTAAGCCGGCCTCAAGCGGCGAGGTGGTATCATTTATGTCATTCCCATATAAGCAAAAGCCCATTTCTAAACGCAGTGTATCCCTTGCGCCTAAACCAATAGGTTTTATACCGAATGGTGCGCCAGCCTTAAATATTTCGTTCCAAATATGCCCTGCATTCTCATTATCGCAATAGATCTCAAAACCGCCGGCACCGGTATACCCTGTTGCAGAAACGATTACATTGTCGACACCTGCAAATTTGCCTCTTTGAAAACTGTAATATTCCATCAGCCCCAGGTCAATTTCTGTAAGCGATTGTAAAGCTTCTGCAGCTTTAGGGCCCTGTACGGCTAGGAGTGATGTGCGGTCTGAAATGTCTTTCATCTCCACCCCTTGCACGTTATATTTGCTTATCCAGTTCCAATCCTTTTCAATGTTCGAGGCATTTACCACCAGCATATAGGTCCTATCATCTATGCGGTACACCAGCAAATCGTCTACGATACCGCCGTCTTCGTTGGGCAGGCAAGAGTATTGCACCTTGCCGTCGACAAGTTTAGAGGCATCGTTGCTGGTTACGCGCTGGATAAGATCCAACGCGTTGTCGCCTTTCAAAATAAATTCGCCCATGTGGCTCACGTCAAATACACCTACACTTTTGCGGACCGTGTCATGCTCAGCATTTATGCCTTCATATTGTACAGGCATATTATAACCTGCAAACGGAACCATCTTTGCGTTTAAACCAATGTGGGTATCTGTTAAAGCGGTGTTTTTCATGTTGCGAATTTGTTGAGCAAATGTAATGTTTATCAACGTGTAATTCGAAACAGATGCGAAGCCCGGTTACAGGTTTGATCAACCTACGCTACCTCTTCGAAAAGCTCCATCTGCGGATCAGTAACTCTGAACGTGCGACGGTGGTAAGGGGTAAAGCCTCTTTCTAAAACCACGTTCCGGTGTTTGATGGTTGGGTAACCTTTATTACTGTGCCAGTCGTATTCGGGATGTTCCGCGGCAATCTGTTTCATATAATCGTCGCGATATGTTTTAGCAAGTATAGACGCAGCCGCGATGCTGAAGTATAGCGAGTCGCCCTTAATGATGCACTTGTGCGGCATCTCTTTGTATTTATTGAAGCGATTGCCATCTATAATGAGAAACTCTGGCTCCAGGTGTAATTTTTCCACCGCACGGTGCATCGCCAGGAAAGACGCGTTTAAAATATTGATCTCGTCGATCTCATTATTGTCGACGAAAGCGACCGCATGAGCCAGCGCTTTCTTTTCTATCTCTTTGCGAAGTTTATAGCGAATATCCTCGGGAATCTGCTTAGAATCGTTAAGCAATTTGTGCCTGAAGTTATGCGGCAAAATAACGGCTGCGGCAAATACCGGCCCGGCTAAGCATCCGCGGCCCGCTTCGTCACAACCCGCCTCCAACAATTCCTTCTGATAACGCGCCGATAGCATTTTACAAATATCCGTTTTAGTAAGTAAAAGTTATTAGAAAATTCTCAACGTAAGTAAAGTGATATCATCTATAGCCTTACCGCGGATAACCTGCTGCAGGTGTACCATCAGCACTTTATTAAAATCGTCGGGTTGTAGATGGCCATTAGCAGAAACAAAGTTAAGCAGATGCTCATCTTTCCAATACTGATTGTTCTTTAACTCATAATCCATCAGGCCATCGGTATAATTAAAGATAAGCGAATCGGGCTCAACCTTTAAAACACCTTCATTTACAAAAGGCAAATCTTCAAAAATGCCCAACATGGTTGTACCGTCTTTAAGCATTTCGGCCTTGCCGTTGCTGAATAGCACAGGCGGGTTGTGGCCGGCGTTCACGTAGTTAAGCTGCCTTGTACGCTGATTATAGCGTGCCACAAAGAGCGTAATAAAGCGTTCGCCACGGGTGTTGTCAACTACGATCTTATTAAGCTTTTGTACAACGCGGCTCACATCATTGTCAACCGTAGCCCACGCACGTAGCCCGGCCTGAAAATTTGCCATGAGCAAGGCCGCCGAGATACCTTTGCCCGACACATCTGCAATGCACCAAAGAAACTCATCTTTATTCAGGCGAATAAAGTCAAAATAATCACCCCCGATCTCATTGTGAGGCAAATAGGTGGCGCCAATCTGTACTGTTTCGTCTTTGTGCGACCTGATAGGAACCAACATGTTCTGTACCTCTGCGGCAAGTTCCATCTCGCGCTGGTACCGCGCCGACTGCAGGCGTTCTTTCAAAAGCTTCTTATTCTCAAGTGCAACCACTATCACGTTTATCAATGCCTGAATAAAGTTCAGGTCGTTGTCGAGCATCTCGCCTGATGTATCAAACTCGCCGATAAGGGCGCAGGCGACTACTTTACTTTTGTGATAGAATGGGATGAAATACCTATACTTTTTTAAAACCGGATCGTGCCGTTCTGTAATTACCGTTGGGGTGCGTGTTTTGGATAGTTTGGTGCAGAACAGTTCAAGCAGGGCTATTGGTTCGGGTTTACCGCCGTATTTAGAGGTGTAGCCAAATGTGCCATTCTTTTCTGTGAGGAACCTAAAACGGCCTACATTTAGATAATTTTTAAGGATCACCTCCAGCATCTGCACCAGCAACGGCGTAGATGTGTTTTTATTAATAGCGCGCGTTATTTCGAGCAGGGCATTTAATTCCGACTGACGTTTGAGCAGCAGTTCAATTAACTCGTCCTGACCGGGTATTTTGTTACGCGTCATTTACCTTAGGGGAAACATAAAAATAGTAAATAAATTTAGGTTATCTAACCGTGCGGCCTTTCCAATCATAAGGGCGCGCATTACCGGCCAAACCTACATATACCAGATAGATGATGTGGACCGGCGAAAGGATAAGTTGCATGGGCAAGAACGAATGGCGTTTAAAAAAATGCAGAACCGGGCTTATAAATAATATTTCGAAAGCTAATTTGAGGCCCAAAATAGCCAGATAGGGTGTCAAAAAATCTTCAAAGAAAAAACAGCCAACCGCACCCAGTAGTAATAAAACGTTTAAAGCCCAGATACCAACCCCTAACGCTACAATGGATTTGTCGTTGTACCGGGTAGATTTAGAAGCCCATCTTTGGCGCTGCTGCAAAAACGATCGTAAGTTGTGCTTGGCGTAAGTATAAATTATCGCCTCCGGATCTTTTAAGAAGCCTATTTTGCCAGGATAAATTGCTGCAACTTTTTGGAGCAGCAATTCATCATCACCTGATGCCAGATCATCTATACCTTTAAACCCGCCAACTTCGTAAAACACATCTTTACGGTAAGCCAGGTTTGCGCCGTTACAGGTAGAAGCTCGCTTGTTTCCGATAAACGAAGCGCCGATGCCGATAAGAAAAGAAAACTCCAGCGTTTGTAACCGTTCAAAAAAAGATTTCTCTTTAAAAAAGGTAACCGGCGAGGAAATCATTACAGGATCATAGGTTTCGTAGTAAGCAACAATTTTTGAGAGCCAGTACGTACCCATGCGGCAGTCTGCATCTGTTGCAACCATTAACTCACCGTTAGAAAGCGCAATGGCCTCTGTAATTGCTTTCTTCTTATATGAATTAAGTACTTGCGTATCGGTCATACTTAACAGCTTGATGCCCTGATCTGCATAAGCGCGAATTATCTCAGCGGTCTTATCTGTCGAGTGGTCATCCACAATAATAATTTCTGTAAGATCTTTTGGATAATCCTGAGCAAGCAGATCTTCGATGGTGGCAGCTATCCCAGATTCTTCATTCCGGGCAGCAATTAAAACAGTAACCCTTGTCTTAAATGGCTTGCCTGAATATTTTGGGCGCTTCAAACGCAACCATCCCCTTGTCATATATAACAGGATGCTGAAATAGCCTAGGGCCAAAACCCACGTTAATAAGAGGTACAGATCAATCAAAAGAGTTTTAATTTAAATACAAACACAGAACCTATAATTGCCGGTACAATTAAATTAATAAACCAAATCGAAGATACCGCAGCGATCACAGCAATGGACTGCCCTGTGACAAAATGGAAAAAGAAACCGGCGGTTAACCCACGCACGCCAACATCGAGCAAATCCAGAGACGGTAAAATCGACTGGATAAAAAATAAGATCAATACCATCATCAGCATCGGGAATGTAGCGAGTTGAGGTATCAGCAAATGCAGCACCAAGTAATATTGGAAAGTAAATACGGCAAAGCGCGCAAGGCTGTAAAGCATGATATTGCCTAATTCATGCGAATGGTACCTGTTCATGATACCGAAAAAGCGATGGTATTTTTTTAGGAAAGGGATGTTATTAAGCATGGTTACCAGCCAGCCTACATTAAAATAAAAGACCAAAAAAAGAGTAACAATTACTGCCCCAACAATTATTGCGGCAAGATACAACCAGATTGGCGGATGCAAAAACCGGTAGCCAAACCATAATATAGCGATAGTGCCAAGGACATTTGTAATTACCATTTGCGCGAATGATCCTACAGCCATGGAAAATACGCCATGCACGCGTTTACGCGGGGGTAAAAACATTACGCGCCCGCCATATTCTCCTAAGCGGTTTGGTGTGAAGATGGCGAGTGTTAAACCACAGAACACAGACTCCACCGCGGTATAGATTGATATTGGTGCCAACACACGGGTAAGATATTTCCACTTTAAGGCTTCTAAGAGCCAATTAGCCAGCATCAGAACGATAACAGCCGTGAGGGTAATCACTACGGAGCTTTTTTTGACAGGCAGAATCAAGTGCCTGAATTGCGCTAGATCGGCATTGTTG
The DNA here is from genome assembly GCF_009754905.2 of Mucilaginibacter ginkgonis. Taxonomy (NCBI): domain Bacteria; kingdom Pseudomonadati; phylum Bacteroidota; class Sphingobacteriia; order Sphingobacteriales; family Sphingobacteriaceae; genus Mucilaginibacter; species Mucilaginibacter ginkgonis. The sequence continues at coordinate 3,163,682 of NZ_CP066775.1, forward strand.
CTTACCTTATGATAAATAAATCCAAAGGCTACAACTACAATGATGGCTTTGACAGCAAATGAAAATAATTTTTTGGCCGGGGTTGTCAACAGTCCTGTTTAAAGTGACAATATTAAACAAAAAGAGCGTGCCACGGCACGCTCCCTAAATGTTAAGTGCGTTTATGCTACTTCACGCGGGTTTTTAAATAGGCAATGGTACGCCCGTAAGCCAATTGCGTAGCAGAGCTATTATAGATAGGGTTACTTGGGTTACTAAAGCCATGGTCGGCGTCGTACTCAAAAGCCGTTACCTTTTTACCCGCCGCTTTCATATTAGCCTCGAACTGTGCAACAACTTTAGGATTGATCCACTGATCTTTAGCGGCAAAATTTCCTAAGACGTCCGTATGCAGGGTTTTCAATTTATTGATATCCTGTTCCGGCATGCCATAATACATTACGCATGCAGTTGCTTTGCCACCTGCAAGCATAGCCGTTTGTAAACTCCAGCCGCCTCCAAAACACCAGCCAAGTATGGCAATTTTTGCATTGGGTCCGCAGTAAGCGATGGCGCCTTCAATGATCACCTTTGCACGGTCTTCCTTAACGCCTTGCATTAGCTTGCCCGCCTCGTCCCTGTTGTCGGTTACTTTGCCGTCGTATAAGTCAAGGTCTATCACATTAACATTGCCCAGGTCATTGTAGATTTTTTCTGATTCCTTCTTTACAAAATCGTTCAGTCCCCACCATTCATGGATAACTAATAAATAGTTGTTGGTTGGCTTTTTGGCTTTAAGCTCGTAAGCATTAGCCATTCTGCCGTCAGACGTTTTGTACATGAATGACTTACCAATACTGCTCTGAAACTTTATTCTCAATGGGTTGGCGTGTGCCATCCTAAAATTTTTATTCGAGGCCAGCATGGCGAAGCGTTTTGTCGCAGTCGGCTTTTCGCAACATGCCATTTTGCTTTGCGAAAAAGAGGTAATTGTTGTTGCCATAAAAGCAACGAGAAGGATTAGTTTTTTCATGGAGATGTGAGTGGATATGAATGAGTTATTTGTAAAGATAGCTTTTACAGCTTGCAAAAACATCTTACTTCAATATCTCACGGATATCCTCAGCCGTTAGCGTCTTAATAAAGCTTTCTTCGGTTGTGATAAGTGAGCGTGCTACGCTGAGTTTGCGATGCTGCAGCGCCAGGATCTTTTCTTCTACACTGTCTTTGGTGATAAATTTATAGATAAAGATATTCTTGGTTTGACCTATGCGGTGTGTACGGTCAATGGCTTGCTGCTCTGCTGCAGGGTTCCACCACGGGTCAAGTATAAACACATAGTCTGCACTGGTAAGATTAAGCCCCACCCCGCCTGCTTTTAGCGATATGAGAAATACGCGCGTAGACTCATCGTCCTGAAATTGCTCTACTACATCACCGCGGTTTTGCGTTGCGCCGTCCAGATAGGTATATCGTATGCCCTTTTGCTCCAAATGTGTTCGGTAAATAGCCAGTTGTTTAACAAACTGAGAGAAGATGAGCACCTTGTGTCCGCCGTCTAAAACGCTTTGCAGGGTATGAATCACGTTTTCAAATTTACCCGAATCGCCCTCGTAGCTCTCATCAATCATAGCGGGATGATTGGCTACCTGCCTTAATTTGGTTAAGCCCTGCAATACCTGTATTTGTTTTTGCACATAGGTGCCGTCATCCAAGCCTTGCAGCAATTCGTTTCGATATTCAGATTTGATCTTGTCGTAAACCTCTGACTGTTCGGCGCTCATTTCGCAGTAAAACACGTTCTCGGTTTTTGGCGGCAACTCTGTGGCAACCTGCTCTTTGGTACGCCGCAGCACGAAAGGCTTTATCATAGTTTGCAAGCGACGCGCCTTCTCTTCGTCTTTCTTCTTTTCTATCGGGGTTACAAACTCATTTAAAAAATATTGCTGGCTACCTAACAAGCCCGGGTTAATGAAAGACATTTGCGTCCACAGATCATTCACCGAGTTTTCGACCGGCGTGCCGCTTAATATTAGCTTATATTGCGACTTTAACTGCTTTACTGCCTGGTAAGATTTTGATGACGGATTTTTTATGTTCTGGCTTTCGTCAAGTATAATGTAGTTAAAAAAGAATGATGAAAGCAGTTTGATATCTATACGGCTTATACCATAAGTTGTAACTACCACATCATAGTTAGCAAATGTTTCTGCCGACTTATAGCGCAACATACCGGTGTGGACCATTATCCGCAATTGGGGCGTAAATTTTCTTGCTTCGTTTATCCAGTTGTAAATTAGCGATGTGGGCATGATCAGCAATGAGGTGCTGCTTGTGCCGGATATCGCGTTATCCTCTTTTATTTTTTGCAGAAGTGCAAGCGTTTGTATGGTTTTACCCAACCCCATATCATCTGCCAAACAACCGCCAAAATGATATTTCTTTAAAAAATGAAACCAATTGTAACCAGCCTGTTGGTATGAACGCAGCATCCCGTTAAAGTTTGCGGGTATGTCAACATCATCAAGTTCCTCAAAATCGCTTAACTTTTGCAATTTGCGGTTCATGGTAACGCTGGCCAGGTCACCTTCGGCCAGTTCGTTTACCAAGCCAATGTGATGGCGTTTAAGTTTTAAATCTGAGCCGCCTTCGCTAAAATGAAGCAGGTTGGCATACTGCGAAAACCAGCTATCGGGGATAACGGCTATTTCCCCGGATGGCAGCATGAACTCTTTTTTATGATTTAGAATATGGTTCTTCAGCTCAATGAAGGGCACCTGGTAAGGCCCGAAATGAACCACCGCGTAAATATCAAACCAATCATTACGTTCGCTTACCTGAACGTCTATCTTATTGCTGCCGAACAGGTATCGTTTACTGCCCTCCGGCTGCTCGATTTCAAAACCGGCCGCGACAAGCGTATCGTGATTGGTGTTTAACCACTCGAGCATGGAAAATCCTGAATCGATATCAGTTGCTTGCTCATCAACCTCGAGGTTCTGGAAAAGGGAAGATGTTGGCTTTAACCGCAGGCTAATAAGGAAATCAAGTTTGGTTTTTTCCCATGTTACGGAACGCCGAATACGGTGAAATGTGTAATCGTCGCCGTGGTGATCTATACGCACAGAAACTGTCCGTCCATCACCGAAAGGAAAAACATAACCCGCGTATTTAAAATATAACTGCAGTTGCGAGGTGCCGCCATCTACCATTATTGGTTTTACAACCGGCTTTGCATCATATTTTTCCGTATTGATGGTGAAGCCTTCGGCATGTACATGGTGCTTCTCGATCAATGGTGCAACAAAGCGTTCCATATATGAACGTTCCGACGATCGGGGAATGGCAATGTAGCGCTTGTTTAAAAACGGTTGCAGCTTTTTACCATCTACGCCCTTATCGAAGTAATATAAAATATCGTCGAGCATTAACCAACAGGGATTATTGGAGATGATTTCGGCATTGCGGAACATGAATTCCACCTTCATGCCGTTATATTTTATGGTTGGGTAATAACGGATCTCCGTTTCGTTACGTTTAAAGTGGAAAAGCACACTTGCGGGCTGGCTTGCTATACCCAATTGCTTGCCAGCCGGGTACCCTTCCTTGCTCATCAGGAATACTTCCTTATCGCGAAGTTTCTCTAAAACCTCGCCCAGTCGTTTTTCGATCTTTGGCCGAATGACGTCGAACATCTGTTCTGTAAAAATTTTGGCAAAAAACTCGTACGGTCGAATTGGTTTCTTGTAGTAACGTTTGATGATATTACCCTGCTCGATGTCTTCCAGCATGCCGATTAGTTTCATATCGGCCTCGTCTAAGCAGTGTTTAAACTCCTCTGCGGTATTGGTAAAAAGGCGTTGATGCGTTAAAGAGAATTCGCCGTTTGGATTTAGCTGAACAATGTGAGGTTCAATAACGTACGACAAGTAATCATGCCTGGCAATTGAATAAATAAGCTTGCAAGGTTTGGTACTGTCGACGCGTAACATTAGTAAATTGAAAAATTATTAGAAATTACGCAGAAGAAAAAACCCAAACGTAAACAGAATTTACAGCAACAAGAAGAGGAGAACGTTATTTTTTTGTTAACAGGAGACGATGTTAACAAGAGTGGAATTTGTATCAAGAGATAGCTAAACGTTTATTTCGCCTTCAAAAACTCTTTTAGCCGGGCCTTCCAGGAAAATGTTGGTGAAGTGGTTGCCGTTGTAGTCAAAGCGGATATTGAGGTTCCCTCCTAAAACTTTAATAGGGGTGCTAATACTGCCGCGTATGTTATTGTGCTTTGCCATTGCTAAAGCTACCGCGGTTACCCCTGTACCACATGCGTAGGTTTCGTCTTCAACCCCGCGTTCAAAGGTGCGTACAAAATAACCATCGCCCTGTGGTTCAACAAAGTTTACATTAATACCTTCTTTAGCGTACATATCATTATTACGGATGGCATATCCATCGTCATACACATTTTTATCTTTTAACCCCACGGTTTGCAAAACGTAATGCGGCGAGCCAGTATTTAAAACATAAGCCTCGCCGTCTTTGGTGACAGTCTCTACGTCGATCATTTGCAGGCTTACCCAATCACCGCTTTCTGAAATTTTGGCATAATGCGGCCCGTCTACTGCCAAAAAGTTTGTTTCGAAATCGATAACTCCAAGATATTTCGCAAACGCTACAATGCACCTGCCGCCGTTACCGCACATACTGCTAGGCTTACCATCTGCGTTGTAGTAAACCATTTTAAAATCATACCCGGCTTTATTTTCTAAGAACATTATGCCATCGCCCCCAATGCCAAACCTACGGTCGCAAAGGCCTGCAATAAAGGCGGGACGATGATGATCTACCACATTTTCGCGGTTATCAACCATTATAAAATCGTTGCCGGCACCCTGGTATTTATAGAAATTAAGCGTCATGTTTCGGAAGGGCAAAGATGGTTTCTGCAAGCAGTTAAATCTTGTCTTGTTTGACCATCAAAACATTTTTAACAATTTTTAACAAAAATGCGAATAACATCTTATTGTTGATATCGTCTATATGGTATTAATTTTGAAGGCTTTATTCTATAATAATTAAAAGTAAAAACGATAAAATGAGAAAGATAGGACTAACGTTGTTAACAGCCTTTGTGGGCGGCGCAATGGCCTTGGGTACCTACAAGGTATTTGAGAAAAAGGATGCGGATAGCATGAGCTTTGAAGACCGCCAAAAAGTATATTTCGCAAGTAATAAAATGAATACCATCGCTTCGTCTGCAGGCGAGGTTGATTTTACGCAAGCTGCAGCAGCTGTAACGCCAGCTGTAGTTTACATACGTACAACTTATTCTGCACAATCTAGCGGCCGCGAAAGCCAGATGGAAGATCTATTTGGCCAAATGTTTGGTCAGCGTATACGTCCGCAACAGCGTACGCCGCAAATGGCATCGGGTTCAGGCGTGATCATCTCGCCCGACGGATACATTGTAACCAATAATCACGTGGTTGAAAAAGCAGACAAGATTACCGTTGCTACCAATGACCACCGCACTTTCCAGGCAAAAGTTATAGGTACAGACCCTAATACAGATTTAGCGCTGATTAAGATCAGCGCGACCAACTTACCTATTGTAAAGCTGGGTAATTCTGACGACGTACGCGTTGGCGAATGGGTGTTGGCAGTTGGTAACCCTTTTAACCTTACATCAACCGTAACAGCAGGTATCGTTAGCGCTAAAGGCCGTAACATTGGTATTATCGGTAGCGAGCGTAATGACGATGATGATCAAAACTATAATCCTTTTGGCCCGACACGCAACCAGCCGGCAACACCAAAAATTAATCGCGCCATCGAGTCGTTCATTCAAACAGATGCCGCCATCAATCCGGGCAACAGCGGCGGCGCTTTAGTAAATACTAAAGGTGAATTGATAGGCATTAACTCAGCGATCGCATCACACACTGGTTCTTATGAAGGCTATGGTTTTGCTATTCCAATTAACCTGGCAAAAAAAGTGCTGGATGATATTGAAAAGTATGGCAGTGTTAAGCGCGGTTACATAGGCGTAAACTTTGCCGAACTAAACGAAGATAATGCATCTCAATTGGGTGTAAAAAACACAACAGGTTTGTATGTGAACGATGTAGTTGACGGTGGTGGCGCACAACAGGCCGGTATTAAAAAAGGTGATGTGATCACTAAGGTAGATGGTACAACAATTTACGAATCATCTGATCTGCAAGAGCGCGTAGGCCGTTTGCAACCGGGCGATAAGGTAAACCTGACCATTGTTCGCGATGGTAGTTCCCGCAATATCGCGGTAACCCTTAAAGCCGACGCCGGTGCAGCTAAGGTTGCAACCGCACGTTCAAAATCAGCCGAAGAACTGTACAATAAATTAGGTGCAAGCTTCCAGCCATTGAGTGCGGCGCAGAAGGCAAAATACCATGTAACCAGCGGTGTAACCGTTACCCAGGTTCGCGAGGGCGGCTTGTTCAGCGATACCGAAATGCCGGTGGGTACTATCATTCTTAACATCAACAGGCAGCCAATTAACACCGTTGCCGATATTGATAAGGCGATCACTAACCTGCGTAACGGCATGGTAACCATATCAGGTATTTACCCAGACGGTACCACCTTTACCAATAGTTTCCAAGCCCAGTAATAGTTATTAATAAATTTTCTGAAGCCCCTTACCGCAATGGTGAGGGGCTTTTTTGTATCTGGGATGTTTGGCTAATATAAATAGCATTCACTATCTTTGTTGCCCCATGAAGATCTGTGCTGAGGCTGAGCTTAATCTATTAAATCAAGACCTTTTATTATTGCCCGAGAAGGCTATTTACTGGAAGCAGGAAAATGCTTTGATAGCTGCAGATGTTCATTTGGGTAAGTCGGGGCATTTTAGAAAAGCCGGCATAGCCATTCCGCAAAACATGGCGCAGGAAGACCTGGCGGTGCTCTCAGATCTGATCCGCCAATATAATCCGTCTAAGCTCATATTTCTGGGCGATCTGTTCCATAGTGAGATAAATACCGATTGGGATTGGTTTGCGCTGTGGCGCGCGCAATTTCCAAAACTGCACATTGTATTGGTAAAGGGCAACCATGATATTATCAATGACAAACATTACCATTTGTTAGGTATTGAAACACCTGAGGAGTTGTCGTACGGCCCGTTTTTAATGCTGCATCATCCGCTTAAGGAAAATAAACTGGCAAATGCCCAAGGCTACGTGCTTTGCGGGCATATTCATCCGGGAGTAAGACTACAGGGAAGAGGCCGGCAAGCGGTAACGCTGCCTTGTTTTACTTTCGGTGCGCGGCAAGCCATCCTGCCATCTTTCGGAAAATTTACCGGTAAAGTTGCCATTCGTCATCAGCAGGCAGATAAAGTGTATGGGGTGCTTAATGACCGGGTGATAGCGGTATAGGTGTTAATTCGAATTTATGAGATTCCCGGAATTTAAAGAATAGTTGCAATCGGTTTGCCTTTACATCTCATAATTCACCGATTCTATAAATTCGAGTTCAGACGCTCCCTCCTTTAAATTTTACTAAATTTGCCGCTTATTCTACAGGCTATGAGCGAAGAGAGATCGTTGAATTTTATTGAAGAAATTGTTGAGGAAGATATTCGCGAGGGAAAAAATGACGGGCGTGTATTAACACGTTTTCCACCCGAGCCTAACGGTTATCTGCACATCGGCCACTCAAAATCTATTTGCTTAAACTTTGGCCTTGCGCAGCGTTACAATGGCAAAACCAATCTGCGTTTTGATGATACCAACCCTGTGACGGAAGACACCGAGTATGTAGAAAGCATCAAGAACGATATTGCCTGGCTGGGATTTAAGTGGGATAAAGAACTTTACGCGTCAGACTACTTCGATCAGTTGTATGAATTTGCTTTAGCACTTATCCGTGCAGGCTTGGCCTATGTTGATGATAGCACCCCCGAAGAAATAGCCCAACAGAAAGGTACGCCGACTGAAGCCGGCAAACCCAACCAATATCGCGACCGCAGTATTGAAGAAAATGTGCAATTGTTTGAAGCTATGAAAGCCGGCACATACCCGGATGGCGCAAAAGTATTGCGTGCAAAAGTTGATCTGGCATCACCAAATATGCTGCTTCGCGACCCGATCATGTACCGTATTAAACATGCTCACCATCACCGTACAGGTGATAAATGGTGTATCTACCCGATGTATGATTTCGCGCATGGCCAGTCGGACTCCATAGAGCAGATCACGCATTCTATTTGTACGCTGGAGTTTGTTCCGCACCGCGACCTGTATAACTGGTTTATAGAAAAGCTGGATATTTTTCCTTCGCACCAGTACGAGTTTGCGCGCCTAAATCTTAACTACACTGTCATGAGCAAGCGCAAGTTGCTGCAGTTGGTAAAGGAAGGCCATGTTGAGAGCTGGGACGATCCGCGTATGCCAACCATTAGCGGGTTGCGCCGCCGTGGTTATACACCGGCATCTATCCGCGATTTTTGCGAGCGTATAGGTGTAGCAAAACGCGAAAATATTATTGAACTGAGCCTGCTGGAATTTTGCATTCGCGAGGATTTGAACAAAACTGCATGGCGCCGTATGGCGGTGCTCGACCCGGTTAAACTGGTCATTACCAATTATCGTGAAGGGCAGGAAGAAACCATGCACGGTGAAAACAACCCTGAAGTTGAAGGTGGTGATGGCGGGCGAGATATTCCTTTCAGCCGCGAGCTTTACATAGAGCGCGAAGACTTTATGGAAGAGCCGCCTAAAAAGTTTTTCCGTCTTGGCGTGGGCCTTATGGTGAGGTTAAAGAATGCCTACATTGTTAAATGTGAGAATTTTGTTAAAGACCCCGATGGAAAAATTACAGAGATACATTGTACATACATACCTGAGTCGCGCTCAGGCAGCGATACTAGCGGTATAAACGTTAAAGGTACTATCCACTGGGTAAGCGTTCCTCATGCAAAGACCGCGGAAGTAAGACTGTACGACCGCTTATTTAAGGTAGAAGACCCATCGAACGAAGAAGGCGACTTTAAAGAATACCTTAATCCGGATAGTTTGCAAATAATAAACGCCTTCGTAGAACCAGATCTGTTAAACGCTGTTCGGGGTAAGGGGTATCAATTTATCCGTAAAGGTTATTTCACTTTAGACACTACTTCCACGCCAGATAGGCCCGTGTTTAACCGCACAGTTACTTTGAAAGACGGCTGGAGTGTGAATCAAAAAGGCAAGAGTTAAAAGGAAAGCTGTTACATACCAGCGCCATTCTTATACAACGTGCCAACGGCAACGGGTAACCTGCCTGTTGGCCTTAATTGCTTGGTGATCACCTTTGCGGCGGCATTTTGCATGAAGGCTTCCTTTTGGTATCCAACTATTAATGCCGCGGCTTTTTCTACGCCCGGCAGGCTGGTAATTGTATAAGCATTAGCAAACAAGCTAACTACCGTATTAGGCTGAGTAGCTACCTGCGCGACCAGCTGCTTCACATTCGGGCTAAAATCAAGCTTGCTGCCGGGGCGACTATGGCTGTCATGAATGCCGATAATTACCTGGTCATAAGTGCGCAGGGTGTGCAACAAAGTATCCATGTAATTCATGGTAATATCTTTACCTACGTACATCATGGAGTTATTGGTAAAATATTGTCCCACCTGCATTTGGTAAGGCGTAACCATATCCGAGCCGATACTCACTATCGCCGTCTTTTTGTTTTTATCAAGCGACCGGATTACTTCAGAACCTTTTAAAAGTGTTATCGCGTTATCTGCCAGTTGCTGTACCAACGCTTTCGCGTCTGCCGGGTTCAGATCATTGTGGAGGTTTGTGGTGTCTACGGGTGTATACTTTGTAAGTCCGGCCCAATATTTAGCTGCCAGGACCTTTTTTACCCTTGCTTCAAATTCTTCATAAGGAATCTGCTTTTTGCGGACAGCCTTTTTGATCAGCTTGATCGCCCGTTCAGAATTTTCCGATAACTCCAAAATATCGTTGCCGGCAATAAATGCGCGTACATCAGCCTCTCCTTCCGGGAAGTATTTGGTTACGCCTTTCATCTCCATTGCATCAGAAACGGCCAAACCTTTGAAACCTAGCGAATCTTTCAGAATCCCGGTGACGATAGGCCTTGACAGTGTAGATGGCAGCCGGGCGGTTGTATCTAAAGCTGGAATATTCATATGGGCTATCATAACACCGCTTAGCCCTGCTTTGATAGCTTGTTTAAAAGGATACTCCTCAAGCGTATCTAAGCGTGTGCGGGAAAAGGGCAGCTGTGGCAGGTCTTGATGTGAGTCTACATTGGTATCGCCATGGCCGGGGAAGTGTTTAGCTGTTGTGAGCAAGCCGCCGCTTTGCATACCTTGCATATAAGCGATACCTTTTTCGGCTACTTTATACTTATCATCGCCGAAAGAACGGTAGTTGATGACCGGGTTGTCGGGATTGTTGTTGACGTCCATATCCGGCGCAAAGTTCATTTGAACACCTAGGCGTTTAAATTGCTGCGCCACTTGCTGCCCCATTTTATAGATGAGCGTGTTGTCTTGTATAGCGCCCAGTGTCATTTGGTAGGGGTAAGAAATGGTTGAATCTAGGCGCATGCCTAAACCCCATTCGCCGTCCATAGCTATTAACAGAGGCACCTTAACCAACTGCTGATAAATATTTTCCTGCACAGCTTGCTTTAACGGCCCGCCCTGGAAGAAAACTGCGCCACCCAATTGCTGGTCTTTAATGACTTTTCCTACTGAGTCTGAGTAGGCCTGACCCAATTTTGTATTCGCCCTTACAAATAAAAGCTGGGCAACGCGTTGCTTTTTATTTAGCTTCTTAAATACGGAATCCACCCAGTGGTTCTGGGCCGAAAGTGAATTGATGTAGCTGTTTTCCTGTGCCGATGCGCCGCCTGCCACACCAAAAATTAAAAAAATTATAAATTGTAAAAACAGCGTTTTTGTAGTTCTCATAGTGGTTATTATAAATATCGCGCTCATAAAATGTTTGGGTAATGATTAAAAAAATTAACCCTAAATAAACCTTTTGAAGGCGGCGCGCTCTAAAAATAGATTTTTAAATAACACGATATGAAAAAACTCTTCTTTTCTGCTTTTGCATTGCTGCTCATCGTTCAGGCGGCAAGTGCACAGTATTACCGCCCGCATTATCGCGCGCGCAAAGTGCCTACTAAGACTTACGATAATAATTTCAGGCCAACGTTCACACTCATCGGCGGTATGAATATTTCAAACATTATCCAGTCTAGCGGTTATAATTTTAACACCCGTACCAAATTGGGCGTAAACGCCGGTTTAGGTTTCGACTTACCTGTAAGCTATCCGCTGTCAATCACTATTGAAGGTTTGTATTCGCAAAAAGGTTATACTACCCTTACCCCGGGCGGCGAATATAGCCAGCGTACAGATTACATTGATGTGCCGTTATTGCTTAAGTTTCACGTAGTGCCGGGCTTCAACCTTTTGTTAGGCCCGCAAGCATCCTTTTTGGTTTCTACCCGTAACACATTTGACAATGGGATAGACCAGACAACCAGGTTGAATTATAACAATTCGACCGATGGTTATAACAAGGCGCTGATCACAGGTGTGGCAGGTGTTAGCTTTGACTTAAGCCGTAACGTAGAATTGCGTGGAAGGTATAACATTGACCTTACCCGCAATAATGAGAACGGTAATACAGCTGTTCCGCCGTACCGTAACTCGGTATTCCAGGTAGGTTTAGGTATAAAATTTTAAGTGTTGGTGATTAAAGTGTGGTGAGTGTGAGCCATCCGTTTAAAAGCGGGTGGCTTTTTTGCTTTGCCTCTAAAAGGTTAATATTGCAGGCTGATGAAAAATCTGGTAAACGAAACGCCAACGCCCAAAAGAAGTTATGCTTTTGTTGACGCCATACGCTGTATAGCGATGATCAGCATAGTAATGGAGCACGCAACTACATTGCCATCTAACATTTATCATCCAAAAAGTTTTACAGAGGTTGTCGTTTTATCCACCATAACACAGATTGGCAAATTTGGTACTGTATGTTTCTTTTTGTTGGCAGGTTTCCTTATCGGCGAAAAGTTTACCGATTACACGCCTGTTCAATATCTTAAGCGGCGACTGAACAGTACTTTTCTTCCCTGGCTTATCTGGAGCGGCGTATTCTTTTTATTTTTATTGGGTGATGACATTTTTATCGCTATGCGATTCAACCATGGTCAGTTTGATAGCACTTTTGGCAGCACCATTATCGATCAGCTAAAATTGGTTTACCTGCATAGCAGCTTTTGGTTTATTCCTAATTTTCTGATTTGTATCACCCTGCTGCTCATTTTTAAAAAGTGGCTATACCAAAGATGGCTGGGTGCTATATTCTTGCTTTTTACCTGTCTTTACGCAATAAACATTTATTACGAAGTAATAGATCCACTGCACTCTACCGCCATATTCGGGTTCGTTTTCTTTTTATGGCTGGGTGCACAATTTAATAAGCATTTAAATGCTCTGGAGGCATGGATGAAAAAGGTTCCTCTTGGCGTATGGATAGCTTTAACACTTATTACTCTTGTTCTCGGCGTTGGCGAATCATTGATATTGAGAAATACAAACAGCGCCGATCCTTACAACACCCTTCGTTTAAGCAATATCTTGTACTCGATGTCTTTCTTCTTTATGCTGTTTAGCATCCGGGAGTTCCCATTTACAAAACGCTTGAAGCCACGCGAAACTACGTATGGGATTTACTTACTGCAGTTTATACTGGTTTATTCAATAGTGCCCCTTGTATTTCCAACGCTTAAACACTCTGCACAATCGCTGTCTTTCCCCCTCGTATTGGCTTATTTGTTGGCTAGATTTATAATGGTGTACGCTCTCGCCTGGGGCATTGTAACGTTACTTAACAAAACCCGCATGAAATGGCTTACCGGGAATTGACCTGCGGGACTTTGTAAAAACTTGCCTTACGCAGGAAGTTTAATTTGCTAATGGCAGATTTCTGGTCGATGTAGTTAGTTGTTGAAACCTTGCTCAGCAAATGATATAAGAGGATAAAAGAATTGAGCCATGTTTTGTGCTCTAATAGATATATCAGTTTGCCTATAAATTGCTGATACTTTCCTTTAACGGTGTAGCATTTTTTTAACCAGGGTAAGCTTTTGTGAAAATAACGCGGGTGGCCCGAGTTATCCATCTCGCCCCTTATCCTGATCAGATCTGTTTTTGAATTCATGTGCTGGCGGTATTGTACCAACACTTTATCGAGATATTTTATGCTGCCGTAACTAGCCGCAACAAAAGCTATCCACCAGTCGTGGTAAAATGCAGGGTCGAAAGGGCCGTTTTGTTTAAGATAAGTAGCCAGTTTTTTATCAAACATAAAGGCATGCCCAGATAGGCAGTTGTAAAAAAGAAGCGCAAGCGGACTATCGCCCTCATACATATTGAAAACATCGGATACCTTTACCATCAATCCTTCCTCATTGAATAATTGAGAGTCGTGATAGATCAATATGTTGTCGCCAATGTTATTTACCAGCTGCTGCAGCTTATCCGGCTCCCAAATATCGTCCTGGTCACAGAGCGCAATGTAATCGCCTGTGCACAAATAGATTGCTTTTTCAAAGTTGCGCACAAAGCCCAGGTTCTGCGGGTTTTGATATAGTTTAACCCGAGTATCTCCTTTTACATAGTCATTAATGATATCGATTGTGCCGTCCGTCGAACCGTCGTCGGTGATCACTAACTCGATATAACGATACGTTTGGCCTAAAACAGAGTCGATCTGCTCGCGCAGAAATCGTGCACCATTATAGGTGCTCATTGCTACTGATATTTTAGACGTGTTCAATTGCATTGCGACTAAGTTAAAACATCTGTTGCGATATTGGCAGATACCCTTTAACTTGGCTTCAAAAGAAACCACTTCCTATTATGAGACCATTATTCTTATCGCTTGGCGCACTGTTGCTTGCAGTGAGCGTATCTGCACAAAATAAGTTAACAATCAAAGAAAGAGAGCAAGGATGGCAACTGCTGTTTAATGGAACATCAACAACAGGCTGGCATAACTATTTAAAACCCACTGCAAGTGCGGCGTGGTCTGTAAAAAACGGTGAGCTAAGCCTTGATCCTGCAGCGCCCGGCCAAGGCGACCTTGTGACCGATAAAGAATATGAAAATTTCGAACTTTCTTTAGATTGGAACATATCACCGGAAGGTAACAGCGGTATTATCTTTGGTGTGCATGAAGATTCAACTTTGAAGCAAACCTATCTTTCCGGCATCGAGATGCAAATATTAGATGACAAAGGTGCCGAAGACAATAAACTGGCCACACACCTTGCCGGATCCTTATATGATATGCGCGCGCCATCTCAAAATACTGTTAAACCAGCGGGCGACTGGAACAAAGCAGTGATATGGAAAAAAGATGGTCATTTAAAATTTTGGCTCAATGATGTGCAGGTGATCGACGTGCAGATAGGCAGCGCTGATTGGAACACCCTTTTGTTTAACAGCAAATTCAAAAGTTGGGCAAATTTTGCAAAGTGTCCTAAAGGCCACATAGCGCTGCAGGACCACAACCATAAAGTGAGCTTTAAAAACATTAAGATCAGAACGCTGTAATTGTAAGAACAGTAAACAATTTAATTGCGGGACATTTAATTAAGCATTACTTTTGCGCCTACATTTAACATCATGACAACAGAAGACAAAAAAAACTATAACACTATTTGCTACCTGGTAGCAATGATCTGCGGCGTATTTGTTGGCGCTATTATAGACAAGGGTTTCATTTGGTTGCCTGTTGGCGCTGTGTTTGGTTTAGGCTTTACCTATATTTGGTTAAGCACCCGCGCTAAAAGCAGCTTTGACGATGTAGAACAGAATTTCTAAAACGTATTTAACGATTATAAGAAAGGGTGTCCTAATCAGGGCACCCTTTCTTGTTGTTAATATTTTTTTAATTCGCGTTACAAGAATTTATACCCAACGCTTAATGCAAAAAGGTTTTGCCTTTGCCCGTAAGCGCTGTTTACTTTCGTTAGCCCGCCTTCGTAGCGCGCATCAAATGTTATAGAGCCAACATCTACGCCTGCGCCGGCCTGGAAACCCAAAGTGCCGGTTTTGTAAGTGCCAATATCCTGGTATGTTGCCTTTGCGTTGTCAGAAAAGTTTTGATCGATGTTCAATATCCCGGTATAGATAGGCCCAGCCATTATCCTGAAATTTAACGAGCTGCTACCAAACGATTGGCCAAACAGTAACGGCACGTTGATATTTGTAAAGCGCACTTTAGCGTTTTCTGTTTTTCCTGCATTCTGCACGGTAAAATTACTGCCTGTGCCACTCAAATAAAGTTCCGGCTGTACAAAAAACCCTCGCCCGCCACGCACAAATATACCTGCCTGATAGCCGGTCAATGTAGATTGATTAAATTGATCGGTATTAATGTGCGAGAAATTCGCGCCCGCTTTGACGCCTAATATAAGTTGCGCCTTTGTGGTAATACTAAACGCTGTAAGGAGTGCTAAGCTTAAGATTATCTTTTTCATAAGAGGTGTGTTAGTTGTTTGTGAGATGTAATTTATTTGCCATGGTTTAATAAACCCGTACTATAAAAACGGCGGGAATTAAATTTTCATATTTTTGTTATTCACAATCATACAACTATGTCGGCAATAACCATTAGCGATAATGACTGGAAAAGGGTTAAAATAAAACTGCAGCGCAAATATAACCATCTACGGGATGATGAGTTGCAATATTCCGCAGGGCGGGAAGAAGAACTGATAAGCAGGCTGGAGAAACTGGTTGACCGCGACCGCGATTATGTAATATTTACGCTTAAAAAAGCGTTGGTTAATATCGACAACAATAGGCTGTAAGGCCAATACATAGGCGTTATAATGAAAAGATCTTTTTACCGCAGAGCGGGTATCACGGCAGTCGTTTTAGGCCTGGCTGTAACTATTTGGAGTTTTAATGAAGATCTTTTCCAGATATCCAAGAACCTCGACGTTTTTGCCTCGGTTTATAAAGAGGTCAATGTCAATTATGTTGATGATATCAACTCGGCCAAGTTGGTTAAGACCGGTGTTGATGCCATGCTTGACGGCCTTGACCCGTATACAGAGTTCGTACCCGAGTCTGAAATTGAAGATTATAAACTTAAGTACGTAAGCAGTCAGTACGGCGGTATCGGCGCCAGTATTTTTACCCGCGATAAAAAGATTTACGTGTCAGGCGTTTTTGCCGGATTCCCTGCCCAAAAGGCCGATGTACGTCCCGGCGACCAGATCCTGAAGATAAATGACGTTGACCTTGCAGGCAAAACAAACGACCAGGTAAGCCAGCTGCTTAAAGGCAGTAAGGGAGCGGTCGTAAAATTGTTGTTCAAGCGCGGCGATGAAGCGCCCGTAGAAAAAAGCATCCTCCGCGACGAGATAAAGCAGCCCAACGTAAGCTATTACGGAATGGTTGATGGAAATATGGGCTATATCAAACTCGACAAGTTTTTAGAAAACTCTGCCGACGAAGTAACCAACGCGTTGACCAGCTTAAAGAAAAATAATCCGCAGGGATTTATCCTCGACCTGCGTTCAAATGGTGGAGGAATATTGCAGGAGGCGGTAAAAATTGTAAACTTATTTGTTGCTAAAGATGTGCAGGTGGTTTCGCAAAAAGGCAAGGTGACAGAAAAGAACTTTACCTACCGCACCCCCATTGCTCCCTTAGAACCTAATCTGCCGCTGGTAGTGCTGGTAAATAATCGTTCGGCATCAGCGTCAGAAATCGTTGCCGGTTCATTGCAGGATTTGGATAGGGCGGTGATCATTGGCCAGCGTAGTTACGGAAAAGGCTTGGTGCAGCAAACTTTCACCCTGCCTTATAATAGTTTAGTAAAGATTACCATCGCCAAATACTTTATTCCATCGGGCAGGTGCGTGCAGGCGTTAGATTACACACATCGCAAAAGTGATGGCAGTGTGTTGCGTATGGCCGATTCATCTTTACATGAGTTCAAGACCAAAAACGGGCGCTCCGTCTATGATGGCAGCGGAGTTTATCCGGATATACAGGTTAAGCAGGAGCGTTTTGCGCAGATCACGCAAACGCTGGTAAGCAAGCTGCTGATATTTGACTATGCAAACAAGTACCGCGCAGCGCATGCCACTATACCTTCTGCTGCAAATTTTAAGCTAACCGACGCAGACTACGCCGACTTTGTGAAATATCTTGCCGGTAAAGATTATTCATACAACACTAACAGCGAAAAACTGCTGGCCACACTTAAAACCGAAGCGACCAAGGAAAAAGAATTTGGTGAGATACAAGCCGAATACGATGTGCTGAAAACTAAACTGACCAACAGCAAGAAAAACGATTTGCAAATACATCGCGAAGAGATAACCCAGGTTTTGGAAAATGAAATTGCCGACCGCTACTACTATGAGCGAGGCCGTTTCGAGGTAAACTTTAAATATGATAAAGAGCTTGCCCAGGCAGTGAAAACCATGCAGGATAAAGCGCAGGTGGCTGCAGTATTAAACGGGGCGGGCGCCTATAAAGTCATCGGCAAGCCTGTACTGGCATCAGTGGGTACAAAGAAAAACGAGGATATCGCTGACCAATAAGCTGTTAAACAAATTTCTTGTTTAAGGCGTTAAGCTGTTAATACTCATTTAATACCTCTGTTATGAAACCAGCAAAAGTAATAGCCATGGCAATGGTTGCCACCTTTAGTCTTCAGCAAGCCGATGCACAATTGTTCTCGCATCACCATAAAACGCATAAAGAATTAAAAAAGCAGCATAAAAAGTGGGAGAAAGAAAAAAAGAAGGAAGAGAAGAAGCTTAAGAAACATCACGATAATAAATAATGAAGGCCCGCCGGTTAACCGGCGGGCTTTCTTACTAAATTAAAACACTATTACTCAACTCACGCTCTTGTTCAATTAATTTGCAAGCACCTCGCCCGCAATCAATTCATGCAGATTTAACTCCAGCACATCAACAATTTTAAATAATTGTATAAGGGTTATCTTCGTATGGCCAAGTTCAATTTTGCTGTAAGCGTTCTGCGAACAATCCATTCTGTAGGCCATGTACTCTTGCGAATAAGCCTTAGCCATTCGTTGCTTTTTAATCTCCGTAAGGATGTTGGTTACGTTTTCCATATTGATTGTGAAATGATTCCGTGATTTTAAATTTCCCATTGGTCTATGCTATTAGCTATTACATCAGTCTTGTAACGTTTATGGTTATCGCCGTCAACAAATGCCGTGGTCTGTATCTTGCCCTGCAGATATATAATGTCGTTAACTTGCAACTGTATTTTACTTAACGAGGGGCAATTCTCATGTACCTTTATCTGATGGAGTTCTTCTTGTACAGTTTCGCCCTTAGCGCTACTACGTTTTTCTGTAGTTAATAACTTAAAACACAGCCATTTGTTCTTTCCGCCATCAAGCCAATAGGGGTCTTCTGTAATTTTTCCTGCAAGTATTACTTTGTTTACGCATCCGCTATTGTTCATTAACTGGTTGTGATTGGGTTTAAGGATTTGCTATTAATTAGTTCATGTACTTTATCTACTAAATAGTCAAGGTCGAAAGGCTTAGGAATAAAAGCGTCGCAGCCTTAGTCGCCCAAAGAGTTGATCACTTTTGAATGTGCAGAGACTATAATCACGGGTAACTGATATCTGTAAGCATCTCTCTTTAGCTGCGCACACCATTCGCCCCCGTTAATGCCGTCAAGCAAATAGTCTATCAGCACCACATCCGGCAAGAAGCCGTCTACCGCTTTTATAACATCGCTTCGTCCGTCTTCGGCCTGCACATCAAAGCCATAACAAATGAGTGCGTCGCGCATAATTTCCAGGCAGTCTGCATCATTATCCACTATAAGCACCTTTTTATTCATGGCTAAGCTTTTTACCCGGTATAGGTATTAAAATGCTTTTTACATATGCCAGAAAAGTCTCACCGTCCAGCTTAACAAGCACTGTAGTGCCATCAATACCGTAGGCCATTTGTGCAGGTTCCACTACTATATTAAAATAGGTGTCATAGCCATCAGGCAGGTTATGGATGTCGGGCCTCGTGAATACAGGCTTAAGCAGTATAGTTATCTTACTACTCTTTTTGCTATATTTTGAGGTTTTAGACAGGCAAAACCTGAAGCCGTAATTGAGGAGAAACCTCAGCAATTGAGGACTGAGTAATATTTTCATATCAGGGGCAGATTTAACTAATACGAAAATATTGCAATGGGTTTTTACGCAAACAGTATTATTACCGAAAATAATCTGCGGTTTTTACGCAAAATGAGAATGTTAGCAGCAGGGGATTTTACTTTCAAGATAGTAGTCCGTCTAAGCAGGCTAGTTTTATGAGAGCTGCCATATTGCGCGCACCGGAGCGGGTGATGAGGCTTTGACGGTAGCCTTCAACAGTACGCTTGCTGGTAAAAAGTTTGTCGGCTATTTCTTCATTTGTATAACCATTGGCAATCAGGGACAAAACCTCTACGTCCCGGTCGGTTAAGTGAAGATTAAAAATAGTAGCATTGCTCTTCTCAGGAGATTTTATTTGCCTGTTCAACAAAGAAATAGCTATCTCGCTACAGAGGTACTTATTACCGGCACAAACTTGCTTTATAGCAAAGACCATTTCTTCATTGGCGACATTTTTTAGCAGGTATGCTAATGCCCCGTTATTAAATGCTTTATTGACAAATTTTTGGTTGTCAAGCATACTTAACACTACTATGCGCAGGTGATGTGTGGTTTCTTGTAATTTCTCCAGAAGGTCCATACCACTCAGGTCGGGCATATTTATGTCGGTTATCAATACATCTGCCTCTAGGCCGCCTTCAAGCATCTTAATTACCTCGAGGCCGTTTTCTGCTTCGCCAACAATTTGCATTTCTCCCTCGCTTTCAAGCAGCAGCCGCAGGCCGTTGCGTACAATCTGGTGGTCTTCTGCAAGTACTATGCGAATTGGCGATTTTTTTCTATCTCTCATGCGCGGCTTATCATGCAAGGTATAACGAAAATGTTATAACCTTGTTCATATCTAAACATATTGATCGGCGTAAGTAATTTATATTTTTTTGCCAGTTTTGTGTATTACAGTTCCAATCCCAAAATTTTTTCAACGCGTTACCCAGGCAAAGCCTTTGAGCCGAAAATGAAGAAGGAACCTAAAAAACCGATGCCCAACCGGCTTTCTGGCGCGGATGCAGCCAAAAGGTTACACGCGCTTACCAATCTGGTGCCGGCGTTGATCTGGGAAGCAGATACTGAAGGAAAAGTTATTACCCTTACCGACCGTTGGTCTGCCTATACAGGGCAAACTGCAGAACAAACCCAGAATTGGGGATGGCTTGACGCTATACATCCCCAAGATTTGCCGCGTGTGCACCATAAATTCGCAACCGCATTTAAAACTGGTGCGGGTATTGAGCTGGAGCAACGTATACGCGCGGCCAATGGCGAGTACCGGTGGTTTCATGTGCAGCATCAACCTGTGTTAAAGGAAAATGGTAAAGTAGAACGCTGGTTTGGTGCCGCTATAGATATCCATAAAACCAAACTGGCCGAAGAGGAACTGCAGAAAAGTGAAGAAAAATTCCGCCTGCTCTTTAATTCTATAGACGAAGGGTTTTACCTGGCCGAAGCCATCTTTGATGCCGCGGGTAAATGTATAGATGTGTTTTACCATGAGGAAAACCCGGCCGCGATACATATGGCAGGCCGGTCTGCAAAGGGGCGCTTAATGAGCAGCCTTGCCCCTTACGAACAATACTGGCGTGATTTTTTTGGTGAGGTAGTAAAAACGGGCAAACCTACACGGCGCGAGGAGTATGCTGCTGCGGATGGAGTATGGTATGAGTTTTACGCTTTTAAAACGGCGCAAACACCCGGCAATCAATTTGTAATTATTTTTAGGGACGTAACAGCCCGCAGGCTTTCTGAAGAAGCGATGCTGCAAAGCGAAAAAAAATACCGTACGCTTTTTAATTCTGTCGACGAAGGTTTCTGCATTATAGAAATGATCTATGAAGGCGGCAAAGCAGTTGATTATCGCTTTATTGAAGCTAACCCGGCCTTCGAAAAACAAACCGGCCTGATTGGCGCCGTAGGCAAAACAATGCGCGAGCTGGAACCCCGGCATGAAGATCACTGGTTTAAGATCTACGCTAAGGTTGCCAAAACCGGTAAAGCCGTAAGGTTTGAAGAACAGGCAGCTCATCTTGCAGGTGGCGTTTGGTATCAGGTTTATGCTTTCCCGTTCGGAGAGAAAGCTAAAAATCGTGTGGCTATACTTTTTAATGATGTTACGCACAAGAAAAACAGCGAGAGACTGCTGTTTGAATCAGAAGAACGCTTCCGGACTTTCTTAGATACTACTTCTGATGTGGTTTACAAGATGAGTGCCGACTGGAAAGAAATGCGTTCGCTGGTGGGTAAAGAGTTTTTGCCTAATACAGAAGACCCAAGTACAAATTGGGTAGATAAATACATCCCGACAGAAGATCGGATGCAGGTTTGGAACACTATCAACAGCGCCATTGAAAATAAGTCGGTTTTTGAACTAGAGCATCGTGTTATCCGTGCAGACGGGTCTATAGGCTGGACGTTCTCCAGGGCGATGCCTATACTAAATGTAGACGAAGAAATCACTGAGTGGTTTGGTACAGCTACCGATATTACTAAAAGTAAAAATGCTGAAAATATGCACAGGGAGCAAGAAAAGCGCTATCGTGCGCAATTGCAGCATGAAGTACAACTACGGACTAACGAATTACTGTCCGTAAAAGAAACACAACAGCGGGAAGTATTTCAATCAACCCTTACAGCTCTTGAAGAAGAACGCAAACGCATTTCTGAAAGTTTGCACAATGGTTTTGGCCAGTTGCTGTATGGTTTAAAGATCAGCCTCTCGGGCCTTAGCGAGAGCGACGACCATGAAACATTTACTGATGCGAAAAATTACGCATCGGCATTATTAAGCGACGCGATAAAAGAGAGCAGGCGTATATCCCACGAGTTGATGCCCGCCGTGCTCGAAGAGTTCGGGTTAAACGCGGCAATTCAGGATATATGCCAGCAACTGTCAGATGGGGTGGTCTTCAATTGCAAGATCAGGGGCCGTGGCGACCATCTGGAACGGTATCTGCAGCTGGCGGTATATCGTACAGTGCAGGAATTGATGCTTAATGTAGTTAATCACGCAGAGGCCACAGAAGCAACAGTTATGGTGATAATTAATAGTACACAGATAGAAATTGCCGTAAAAGATAACGGCAAGGGCATAAGTGACGAAGTAAAAGATCGCAAAGGTATTGGCCTCGCATCTATCCGAGGTAAGATAAAGCTCCTGAATGGAAATATCGACATCATATCAAACGCCGGCACTCAAGTAAAGATCGTGATACCATTAAAGAATTAGCATTACATCTTTTTCACGGTACTTATTTCGCCGTTCTTCTCGATGTAAATTTTATCTATCTGCTCCAGGTCCTCTGTAAGGGCTGCCTTGCGCACGCCCTGCATCACATCTTCTTTTGAGAACTCTTTATTGATCATGTTTTCCCTGATGAAGCGGTCCTGATAATAAACTAAAATTTTATCACCCTCCAGTACGGATCCCAGCTTAGGATACTTTGCCACACACCAGGCAAAAAAGCGGTGCATCAGCACAATTGCCAAACAGGTCATTACAACCGGAACATAAGGTGATGCACCAACAACGCCCCGGCTGAGCACCGCGCCAAGCAATACCATAATGATATTATCCAGCGGCGTTTTAAGTCCAGACGAACGCCTGCCCGATACCCTGAAGAGTATCAACGCGATAAAGAATGTGACGATCCCTCTGCTGCTCATTTGCAGCATGTTGAGGTGTTCGCCGTCGCCGAAAATTTCTATTAGGGTCATATTTGAAATTATTAAGAAAATGCAAAGTCGCTAACTTACTCTAATTATCTCTATGTTAAAAAAACTTAATTAAAACTATAGCATAAGTGGCGGGTTTTGCTAAAACTAAAACATCTAAATTATGAAAGCAGCAGTATTTCACAAACCTGGCGATATCCGCTACGACACGGTCGAAGATCCAAGAATTGAACTGGCTACCGATGTTATTCTTAAAGTAACTTCGACAGCCATTTGCGGTTCAGATTTGCATATTCTCAGCGGCGCAGTGCCACAAACCGAACCGATGATCATGGGCCATGAGTTTATGGGCATTGTAGAAGAGGTTGGTGCCGAGGTTAAGAACCTTAAACGTGGCGACCGTGTGGTGGTTCCTTTTCCGATCGCTTGCGGGCACTGTTTTTTTTGTAACCACGGTGCCTCTCCAGCTTGCGAAAATTCCAACTATAAACATTATGGCCCTGACGGCGACCTGATGGATAGCAAAGGCGCCGCATTATTTGGATATACAGATCTGTATGGCGGTTATTCAGGCGGCCAGGCAGAGTACGTGCGAGTTCCTTATGCGGATATCAGCCCGCGGGTTGTACCTGATAACATGACAGATGAACAAGTATTGTTTCTTACTGATATTTTCCCTACAGGCTGGTCTGCAATAGATTGGGCACAGCTAAAAGGCGGCGAGGTTGTGGCCATTTTCGGCTCTGGCCCGGTGGGCCTGATGGCACAGAAGGCTGCATGGGTCAATGGTGCATCGCGCGTTATTGCGATTGATCCGGTTAATTACCGCCTTGAAAAAGCAAAAGCTGTAAACAAGGTAGATACGCTTAACCCTCACGAGGTAGACGTGGTTGAAGCCATTCGCGAGATGACCGGCGGCAGGGGCGCGGATGTATGCGTAGACGCCGTGGGTTTTGAGCCCGAGAGAAGTTTCCTTGACAAAGTAAAGGCTACAGTGAACTTCGAAAAAGGAAGCATTAAAGTTTTAGAAATGGCCTTCAAAGCAGTACGCCGTATGGGTACCGTATCTATAATGGGCGTATACGGATCGCCTTACGATAATTTTCCGTTACATCGCTTGTTCGACAAAGGCATAACATTAAAAATGGGGCAGGCGCCGGTATTGAATTACATAGACCACCTAATCGACTTGGTTAAAGAAGAAAAAGTTGTATTGGATGATATCATCAGCCACACACTGCCATTGAGTGAAGTAACCCACGCTTACAAGATATTTGACGAGAAAGAAGACGATTGTGTGAAAGTGGTTTTAAAGCCGTGATCTCAAATAATTCAATCATGAGTACCGAAGAAAAGACACCCCAAAAACAAGACAAGCAACCGGGCATAGAGGCACAAATGGATCCGGCGCCGGAGTATATTAAGGCATCATATAAAGCCGCCGGGAAACTTCAAGGCAAAACGGCGTTGATAACCGGTGGCGATAGCGGTATTGGCCGTGCGGTAAGTGTGCATTTTGCTAAAGAGGGCGCAGACATTGCAATTGTTTATTTAGACGAAGACGTGGATGCGCAGGAAACCCAAAAGATTGTAGAGGCAGCCGGGCAAAGATGTTTACTCATAAAAGGCGATGTTAAAGATGCTGTCTTTTGTAAAAGCGCGGTAGAACAAACGGTAAAGCAATACGGAAAACTCAACATCTTGGTTAACAATGCGGGGATGCAATTTCCCCAGCAAGATGTAAAGGCCATTGACCCGGAACAACTGGATACTACTTTCCGCACCAACATTTTTGCTTACTTCTACTTTGCAGAAGCCGCGGTTGAACATTTGCAGGCAGGAGATTGCATTATTAATACCACATCGGTAACCGCTTACCGCTCGTCGCCATCATTGATAGATTACTCGTCAACAAAAGGTGCTATTACCACATTTACACGTTCATTAGCAACCAACCTTACCGAGAAAAATATCAGGGTCAACGCCGTTGCACCCGGCCCGGTTTGGACGCCGCTCATTGTGTCGAGCTTTGACGAAGAAAAGATCAAAAATTTTGGCAGCGAAACGGCAATGAAACGGGCGGGCCAGCCCTCAGAGCTGGGGCCTGCCTATGTATTCCTGGCGTCAGACGATGCCTCGTTCATCACCGGTCAGGTAATACATGTAAATGGCGGAGAAGTAGTTAACGGATAACATCAAAACAAGAAATCATCACAGCTATGGAAAATAATGGAAAATGGGCACTGGTCACCGGCGGTACCAGCGGCATCGGCAAAGAGCTGGCAAAATTGCTGGCTAATGATCAATATAATCTTATTCTTGTTGCCCGCAACGAAGACGAATTAAGCCAAACGGCATCTGAGTTGCAAGGCAGTGGCATACAGGTACAAACAATTGCTAAAGACCTGTCTGATATGGAACAGGCAAAAGCCTTGTGCCGGGAAGTAAGCGTGCCTGTAGAAATACTGGTAAATGACGCGGGCCAGGGCGTGTATGGTTTGTTCACCGAAAACGAATTGGAGCGCGAACTGGGCATTATTCATCTCAATATTTGTGCAACCGTCATCCTCACCAAACATTTCGCAAAAGAAATGGCCTCACGCGGAGCAGGTAAAATATTAAACCTGGGCTCTGTTGCAGGTAAATTACCCGGCCCATGGCAGGCAGTGTATCACGCGACAAAGGCATTCGTGCTTTCATTCACTACCGCTGTTCGCGAAGAAATGAAAGACAGCGGTGTAACCTTTACCGCATTAATGCCGGGTGTTACCGATACCGACTTCTTCAACAAAGCAGGTATGAATGACAGCAAAGCCGTGCAGGATAAATCATCAATGGCCGACCCTGCAGATGTAGCAAAGGACGGCTACGAAGCACTGTTGGCGGGTGAAGACAGGGTAATATCAGGTGTAAAAAATAAGATCCAAGTGACCGCATCTACCATTATGCCCGATAGTTCGGTCGCTCACCAATTGTACGAACAGCAAAAACCTGTATGATAACTATAAAGCATTCACTAAAAAACATCATAACATGAAAACCGAAGAAAAAACATCACGTCGCGACTTTGTCACCAAATCCATTGCAGGAACTGTTGCATTGAGCGGAGCGCTAACTTTTGGCGCGACTCTTTTGCAGTCTTTTGAAACTGAGGCAGCAAGCGCACCCAACAGCCCGGTTGCGGCTAACGAAAAAGAATTTAGAATGGGCGTTATCGGCCCTGCGGAATTATCACTAGTTACTAGCCAGATAGCGGTACAAAAGGCTACTAATAAAAATGCGAAAGAGTTTGCCGGGTTTGAACTTGGCGAAGCTATAGCAGTTACCGGCGTATTAAAAGACTTGGGGACACCCGTACCTGCAATGACCGCTAAGGCGAAAGCAACACTGGAAAAGATCAAATCAACACCCGCCGGACCAGAGTTTGATAAAGCTTACATAAAGGCGCAGTTAGAAAACCACGAATTTTTACGCGATCTGGCTCAAAATTATATTAATAGAGGAAAAATGGCCGGCGCGGCAGAAAATCAAGGCCGACATTTAGCTACGCTTTCCCTTGCCGTTTTTAAAGAGCACGTTGCGCTTACAAGCCGTATCCTTTCTGAACTGGGAGCATAATTTTAATCAATCTACCTCATGAGCACAAAAGGCAGCAAAGTGGAACGCCATTCGGTATCGAACCAGCCCCACGAGTTAAATTACGAAGCGCATAAAGAAGGTACATCTTCGGATAAGCTTAAGGAAACAAAAAAGGAAACAGGTAACCAGCGCAATAAAATTGAGAGTAAATTAAAAAAATAACATCATGGCCAAGTATTCAGAGAAGGCACAGGAAAAAGTCCATAAGGCCGTACATGAAGAAAAAGAAGGTACACTTAAAAGCGGCAAGAGCGGCAAGAAGGTGACCAGTAAAAAACAAGCTGTTGCAATAGGGTTATCCGAGGCGCGCAAAGAGGGCGCCAAGGTTCCTAAAAAGAAAGACTAACACCATTACCTACCTATGAAAAACATCCTATTTATCCATGGCATGTTCCAGAACCCGAAGAGTTGGGAGAAATGGATCAGCTACTTTGAGTCGAAAGGCTACCAGTGTTCTGCACCGGCATGGCCGTATCACGAAGGTGAACCGAGCCAGTTGCGCGCAAACCCGTCGCCGCAACTGGGCGACCTGCACTTACGGGAGATTGTTGACGAGATTTCCTTTGTTGCCAAAGGATTAGACAACCCCATTTTGATAGGCCATTCTGTTGGCGGATTGATCGTCCAATTATTGATCAGCAAGGGCATTGGCTTTGCGGGTGTGGCTATAGATTCTGTTGCGCCTAATGCTATGTTAGCTTTTGATTGGGGCTTTATGAAAAACAGCGCCCTGATTGCTAATCCGTTTAAGGGCAATGACCCGTTTGAGATGGATGCAGATACCTTTTATGCGTCGTTTGGTAATGCGATGAGCCGCGAGGAGAGTGACGCCGCTTTTGAAGCATTTGCAACACATGACAGCCGCAACGTGCTGCGCGATTGTATGGGCGAAGACGGCCAGATAGATCTTGATCTGCCGCATGCCCCGTTACTATTCATCGGCGGCGAAAAAGATCAGATCATTCCGCCCGAGTTGAACCAAAAAAACGCGGAAGCATATACGGATACTAATAGCCATACATTCTTTCAGGAATTTCCTAATCGCGGACACTACATCTGCGGTCAGCCTGGTTGGGAAGAAGTAGCCGACAGTATTTATAACTGGTTAGAAGATCAATCGAATAACAATCTCAATAAAATTTAAAATGGAAAATAAGATATCCCGCCGCCAAGCCATAGCCGGCTTAGGGACAACCCTTGCGGCGGCAGCAGTAACCCCGGTGTTAGGTGCGTCAAACAGTGTAAGCGAAAAAGCCGACACAACAACAAAGATCAGCGACCCGACAAAACTTTACCCAAAACCGCCATTCAGAAGCCAACCCCAGCCATGGCCCGGCTTACAAAGCAAAATGGATCCCGTTCCGGATTGCGGCGAAACGTCTTATAAAGGCTCCGGCAGATTAATGGGCCGCAAGGCTTTAATTACAGGCGGCGACTCGGGTATGGGCCGCGCTGCTGCTATCGCTTACGCCC
Organism: Mucilaginibacter ginkgonis; assembly: GCF_009754905.2. Lineage (NCBI taxonomy): Bacteria > Pseudomonadati > Bacteroidota > Sphingobacteriia > Sphingobacteriales > Sphingobacteriaceae > Mucilaginibacter > Mucilaginibacter ginkgonis. The sequence continues at coordinate 3,191,685 of NZ_CP066775.1, forward strand.
GCGAAGGAGCGGACGTTGCTATTAATTATTATCCTTCGGAAGAGGCCGATGCCCGCGAAGTGATCGCATTGATCAGGAAAGAAGGCCGTAAAGCTGTAGCTATTCCCGGCGATTTACGCGACCGTTCATTTTGCAGAACACTGGTTCAGAAAGCTTTAAGCGAACTAGGCGGACTTGATATCATAGTAAACAACGCCGGCAGGCAACAGTCGCTCCCGTCTATACTTGATGTTACAGATGAGGAATTCGACGCTACCATGAAAACCAACATCTATGCGCCGTTTTATATCATCAAAGAAGCATTACCACATTTGCCTGCAGGGTCGGCAATAATTGGTACAACATCAGAACAGGCGTATGATCCGTCACCAGATCTGTATGCTTACGCGCAAACCAAGGCTGCTACCATGAATTATGTAAAATCTTTAGCTAAGCAATTAGGACCAAAAGGCATCCGTGTAAATGGTGTTGCACCGGGCCCCATCTGGACTGCGTTGCAGATAAGCGGCGGAGCACAACCCGACAAACAGCAAATGTTTGGTAGTTGGACAATGCTTGGCCGCCCGGGTCAGCCGGCAGAATTAGCATCTATTTATGTACAGCTGGCTGCAGCCGATGCAAGCTTCGCAACCGGTCAGGTTTATGGTTCATCAGGTGGCGTTGGCCAGCCATAATTTTGTAGCGATGAAAAATATAATCACTACCATAATCTTAGGTTGTTTCGGATACTGTGCCCATGCACAAATCCCTCAACCGGACCCGGATACGACCGCCAAACACTTTCTAACCGTTGCCAGCATTGGAAACTTGCAAGAAGTAAGCGCTGCGCAGATAGCGCTTAAATCATCTAATAATGCGGATGTGACCTCCTTCGCGAAGATGATGGTTCAAGACCATTCGCGTTCGGAGCAACAATTAATGCAACTGGCATCGCGCAAGGGCTATAATTTACCACCAGCCGCAACCGGTAACATCCAACCCGATCTGCAACTCATGGAGGCGGGCAATAAGATTGACCCGCTGTATGTCCATAAGATGGTGTCGGCGCATAATAATACGGTGCAGACATTTGAAAACTACGCTACGGTAGGCAAAGACCCCGACGTGCGAAAGTTTGCTCAGGATATGCTGCCTGCTTTAAGACATCATTTAATGGAAATCAAAGAGATAGAGATGAAAATGAGCGCTAAATAAATTTGGCGGCTAAGAAAAGGCAGTGAGTTTACTCACTGCCTTTTCTTGTTATCATTCAAAAGCTCAGGCTAATATTATGCTGTTTTACGTTTCACTTCTACGTTTTCGTAAGCTTCGATAATATCACCTACCTCGATGTTGTTATAACCTTGGATGTTCAAACCACACTCGTAATTGGCATTTACTTCTTTCACGTCGTCTTTGAAACGTTTCAGGGAAGCTAACTCGCCTGTGTGCATCACTACACCATCGCGTATTACGCGTATCTTGCTATTGCGGGTGATTTTACCGTCTAACACCATACAGCCGGCGATTGTACCCACTTTGCTGATCTTAAATGTTTCGCGGATTTCTACGTTAGCAACGATCTTTTCTTCAAATGTAGGTGCCAACATGCCTTCCATTGCAGCTTTGATCTCGTTGATAGCGTCATAGATGATAGAGTAAAGCCTGATATCTATCTGCTCTTGCTCCGCCAGTTTACGCGCTCCGCCTGAAGGGCGAACCTGGAAACCGATGATGATCGCGTCTGATGCAGAAGCTAGTAATACGTCTGACTCTGATATCTGACCAACTGCTTTAGAAATGATGTTCACCTGTATCTGGTCTGTAGATAGTTTCAGCAATGAATCTGATAACGCTTCTATAGAACCATCCACGTCGCCTTTAACAATGATATTAAGTTCCTTGAAGTTACCGATAGCCAAACGACGACCGATCTCATCAAGCGTAATGTGTTTCTGTGTACGCAGGCCTTGCTCGCGTTGTAACTGCAAACGTTTGTTTGCTATCTCACGTGCTTCGGGCTCGCTCTCGACAGCGTTGAATTTATCACCGGCTGTTGGTGCGCCTTGCATACCCAAAACCTGTACCGGTCCGGACGGGCCAACACTGTCTATACGTGCGCCACGCTCGTTAAACAACGCTTTGACACGGCCGCTGTAACAACCTGCAAGTATAGGGTCGCCAACTTTTAGCGTGCCCGCTTGTACCAAAATAGTCGTAACAATACCGCGGCCTTTATCAAGGGCAGCTTCAATTACTGTACCAACAGCGCGTTTATTAGGATTAGCCTTTAGCTCTAATAATTCGGCTTCAAGCAATACTTTCTCTAACAATAGATCCACGCCCATACCTGTTTTAGCAGATATTTCCTGGGTTTGATATTTACCGCCCCACTCTTCAACCAAAATATTCATGGTTGATAGTTGCTCACGTACCTTATCGGCGTTGGCACCCGGGCGGTCCATTTTATTGAACGCGAATATGATTGGCGCACCTGCAGCCTGTGCGTGGTTTATAGCTTCGCGGGTTTGCGGCATCACGCTGTCATCGGCAGCGATAACAATGATTACAATATCTGTAACCTGGGCACCACGTGCACGCATAGCGGTAAACGCTTCGTGACCAGGTGTATCAAGGAAGGTTATTTTTCCTTTATCTTCGGGCAGGGAAACTTCATAAGCACCAATGTGCTGGGTTATACCACCTGCTTCACCACCGATAACGTTGGTTTTGCGAATAAAGTCGAGCAAAGAGGTTTTACCATGGTCAACGTGGCCCATGATGGTCACAATTGGCGAACGCGGTAAAAGGTCTTCTTCGTCGTCGACCTCATCCAGATCAACCTCTTCATCCTCGGGCTTCACAAAGTCTACCTGGTAGCCAAATTCTTCGGCTACGATAGTAAGGGTCTCCGCATCTAACCTTTGGTTAATAGACACGAACATACCCAGGCTCATACAGGTAGAGATGATCTGCGTAACGCCAACATCCATCATAGATGCCAGCTCATTAGCAGTTACAAACTCTGTAACCTTTAGTACCTTCGACTGTAATTCCTGCTCTAAAGCGTCTTGTTCTGCAGATGCGGCGACATCATCACGTTTTTGACGACGGAATTTGGCCCGCTGTGCAAATTTGCCTGATTTACCTGCACCGCTTAAGCGGGCAAGTGTAGCCTTGATCTGGTCTTGTATTTCTTTTTCTGTAGGCTCTTCTTTAGGCCCTGTTGATGGTGCATTACGGTTGCCGAAGCCCGGTCTGTTACCAAAGCCAGGGCGGTTGCCGCCCTGACCACCGTAAGGCGGGCGCTGGCCATTGCCCGGCCCATTCTGTTGCTGTCCCGGCTGACCGCCTGTTTGCGGCAGGTCTTTACGTTTACGTTTACGCTTTTGGTCTGCAGCGTTACCGGCTGCACCACCTGCGCGTTTAGAAGGATCAACCGGAAGGTTGATCTTACCTATGATATTCGGTCCGCTTAATCTTTCTGCCTTAGCCCTTATCACTTCGCCATCGCCATCTGTTTCGGGAGCTGCATCTGCGACGGGCTTTTCAGCCACAGGAGCTGCAGGTGCAACAGGTGCTTCTGTTGCAGGTTTTTCAACTACCGCAGGTTTTTCTTCAGCAACAGGTGCTTCTGCTGCAGGCTGTTCAACCGCAGGGGCAGCCTCTGCAACTGCAGGTTTAGGTTCTTCTGCTTTACGTTTGCCAAGGTTGTTTAGGTCTATTTTACCAACAACTTTAACACCGGGCAGTGCGCCCTCTTCTGTATCTGTAGAAGCAGCCGGGGTTACAGGCGCTGCAGGGGCAGCAGGTTCCGGCTGTGGTTTTGGCTTTTCGGCCGGGGCAGAATAATTGCCCGCGTTTTTAATTAATATCTCTTCGTGCTCAAAATCTTTGCGATGATGAGGGTGATCAGTAGGTTTTTCGGGAACATAGCCAGGCTCATCGCGGCGTATTTTACCGATGTTGATCTGCTTGGCTTCTTCCTTAATAATTTTATCAGCGGCAAACTCCTTTAACAGGGTATTGTACATATCCGCATCTAGTTTGGCATTAGGCTGACGTTCAACTTTGTAACCCTTTGAACCCAAAAAATCTACGATGGTACCAATACCAATGTTTAGTTCTTTTGCTGCTTTAAATAATTTTACTGATTTGTCTTCTGACATTTATTACTGCTTTCTCTAAATTTTATGCAAAAATACGTTTTTTATTCCGCTTAACCATTATTCAAACTCGGCTTGCAGAACACTTAACACATCTTTAATTGTTTCTTCTTCAAGGTCGGTACGTTTTACCAATTCGGCAACAGATAGCGACAATACTGATTTCGCAGTGTCAAGACCAATGCGTTTAAATTCGTCAATGATCCAGCTTTCAATTTCATCTGCAAACTCCTCGATGTCCACATCTTCCTCTTGCTCGTCTATCTCACGATAAACGTCAACTTCATAACCTGTCAATTTTCCGGCCAGTTTTATGTTGTGACCGCCGCGGCCAATAGCTAATGACACCTGGTCTGGCTTTAAGTAAACCGCTGCGGTTTTACGCTCGTCATTTAATTTGATCGATGTGATCTTTGCCGGCGACAACGCACGCTGAATGTATAGCTGCAGGTTATTGGTGTAATTGATCACGTCTATATTTTCGTTCTTCAGCTCGCGAACTATACCATGTATACGCGAACCCTTCATACCTACGCACGCACCAACAGGGTCTATACGGTCATCATATGATTCAACCGCTACCTTAGCACGCTCGCCCGGTTCGCGAACTATCTTTTTAATAGTGATCAAGCCGTCAAATATTTCAGGAACCTCAAGCTCGAACAAACGTTGTAAAAACTCAGGAGCGGTACGTGAAATGATGATCTTAGGGTTGCTGTTCATCATATCAACCTTACTTACAACTGCTTTAACGTTATCGCCTTTTTTGAAGTAATCCGCAGGTATCTGCTCAGATTTTGGCAATAATAGCTCGTTACCCTCATCATCAAGGATAAGGGTTTCTTTTTTCCAAACCTGGTAAACCTCGCCTGTTACAATTTCACCTACACGGTCTTTATATTTCTTAAAGATCTCGTCTTTCTCTAGTTCAAGGATCTTAGACACCAAAGTTTGGCGGGCTGCCAAAATAGCGCGACGGCCAAAGCTTTCGAGGGTGATGTTCTCTACATACTCATCGCCAACCTCAAGATCTTCATCGTAGGTTAACGCTTCAGCTAATTCAATTTCCAGGTCGTCATCTTCAGAAAAGCCATCCTCAACCACCTGGCGCGTACGCCATATCTCCAGGTCACCATTGTCGGTGTTGACAATAACGTCGCAATTCTCGTCCGTGCCATATTTTTTCCTGATCATGCTTCTGAAAACGTCTTCGAGCACGCTCATCATGGTTGGGCGGTCAATGTTCTTGAAATCTTTAAATTCCTGAAAAGAATCAATTAAATTAATACTGGTTGGTGCACTCATCTTACTTAAATGATATTAAAACCTTTGTTTCTGTTATATTTTCGAAGGGGATGGTTACTGCCTCTTCTGTTGCTTTTTTTCCTTTAACTTTTATCTGTTCTGCAATGGTAACGGCATCATCATCAGCGGCCAGCAGTTTGCCTTCTTTTTTAGAGCCGTCTGCCAGTTTGATGCTTACCTGCCTGCCAACGTTCTTCAAATACTGGCGCTTAAGTTTCAGCGGCGTATCAATGCCCGGCGACGAAACTTCCAGATTATAAGCCTGCTCAATGGTGTTCTCTTCTTCAAGCTTGAACCCAACGTAACGGCTAACGGCAGCGCAGGCATCTATGCCGGCACCGTTGTCGCCGTCTAACAAAATGTTAAGGCGGCCGTTATCGTGCATTTTTATATCGACCACAAATATGCCCGGCAGCTCTGCTAGCTTTTCTTCAACCAGTTCTGAAACCCGCTTCTCAATATTCGTCATCACCAAAAGCTTAACTGATAAAACCAAAAAGAGGGGGCAAACGGGCCCCCTCTTCTCAGATGATACAAATGTAAGAAAGATATTTTGAATTTAAAAGTTATTAACATAAGGGCGGTAGGGTATGCCTTGAGAAGTTTATTCCATTCATAATGCGTGCGGTCATATGCTTACGGCTTTTTGCATAGCTTTACCCCGCTATGAAATTAATACGCTTTGGCGAACCCGGGCAGGAAAAACCGGGCATCATTATAAATAACAAACGCTTTGATGTATCTGCATTTGTGAATGATTACAACGAAACTTTTTTCGCCGGTGATGGATTAAGCCGGTTAAATACTTTGATCGATGATGGCGTAAGTTTATCAGAAGTTTCTGCCAGCACTCGTTTAGGCCCGCCGATGGCAAGGCCGTCAAAGATAGTCTGCATAGGTTTAAACTACCGCGATCATGCAATTGAAGTTGGCGCGCCTATACCTTCGGAACCGGTTATATTTATTAAAAGCACGACGGCATTAAGCGGACCGAACGATAATATCATTATTCCGAAAGGTTCTGTCAAAACCGATTGGGAAGCAGAGCTGGCTGTAGTGATCGGCAGGCGCACCGGTTATGCGGACGAAGCCAATGTGCCTGCGCATATCGCGGGTTATGTTTTACATAATGATGTGTCTGAACGGGCATTTATGTTTGAGCGGAATGGCACGTGGGACAAGGGCAAAGGCTGTGACACCTTCGCGCCGATGGGCCCATTTATTGCCACGCCGGATGAGATGCCGCCTATAAACAACCTGAACGTTTGGCTGAAGGTGAACGGCAAACAAATGCAGAATGGCAACACCCGGGATATGATCTTTGGGGTGAACTACCTGATCAGCTATATAAGCCAGTTTATGACCTTGCTGCCCGGCGATGTCGTGTCGACTGGTACGCCCGCAGGTGTCGGGTTCGGCTTGAGACCGCAGGTGTTTCTGCAACCCGGCGATGTTGTTGAACTGGGTATTGATGGTTTAGGCAGTCAGCGGCAGGTAGTCAAGGCTTATAGCCGTTGATCTGTTCTCTGACCGGTGTTTCACTGTTTCACCTGAAACAGTTGAAACAGTTGTTCCATACTTTTAAGTATGTGACATGATCTTGCTCTTTCTTGATCATCAGGATGTTGCAGCGTTTACCTGCAAGCACTACTTTGTCAGTAAATGCTAAAAAACGGGAAAAAGCCATGACAATTTAGCGCCAGTGAAACAGTATGATTTTTGACGCATCCAAAAAAAGGTGACACTTTTAATTGTTAATAATTTATAAGTTGCCATTGCGAGGCACGTCTAGTCCAGATAATTTCGGGAAAGCAATCTTTGCATAAAGGGTGCTAATTCCTCACGAACTTTCGGCTAGGATTGCCGCGACCCGACTTCGTCAGGTCTCGCAATGACAACCATGAATGTATTTATTTTGGCTTACTAATCAAATTTACAAACAACCTGTACGCCCCCGGTACGCCGGCAGGCAATTGCCTGAAGAATGCCAGCGAAGTATAAACAAACCTGCCTTTGCCATATTCGGCTATTATTAAAGATTCGTTATCGGGGGTTTCACCTTTATCGTTCATCGATAATGGCGTTTGATAAGCCGGATCCAGGTTACCTACAAAATATAAGCCGCGTTCCTGTATCCAGCCGTTAAAATCGGCGTCTGTTATTTTGTTTGGATAGTTTAATACCGCCGCGTCGGCCTTGGTAAAAGTTACCGGGGCGTTTTCGTCGGTAACGCGCACGTTTAAAGGCGTAAATGGGTAGGGGCCAATGTCTTTAGTCACCAGGCCAACATTGTTATTATACTGCACTACCAGGTTGCCGCCATTTTTTACATATTCCAGCAATTTAGGGTTTTCGTAAGCCATGCGCGGGTTTACATTATAAGCACGCACCCCTGTTATAATGGCGTCGTATCCGGCAAGGTTGCCGCCCAGTACTTCGGCCTCGGTTAAGTAATGAATGTCGTACCCCACCTGTTCTAACGCTTCGGGCACCAGGTCGCCCGCACCTCTTATGTAACCTATCTTTTTACCTGCCGTCTTCAGGTCTATATCTACCAGTTTTGCTTGTGCGGGTGGGAATAATGTAATAGTCGGGATGTGCTCGTAACTTAATTGCTGGAAACCTACTGATGATTTTTCGCCATCGGCATTCACTATAACTTCGAGCGTATTGATTTTAGGTGAAATACTCACCGGGCTCACTGCAAAATTCACGGTCCATTCGTCGCCGTTGTTTTTGCCTGAAAAGGGAATACTTGCCGGACTGATCTTCCAACCGGCAACAGGTTTTAAGCTGATGTTGCCGCTTGCCCCGGTAAACGCCTTTAACTTTACCTGCACAAACTGTGGCTTGTCTGTATTAAAGATGTAGTCTTTGTTGGCCACGTTCGCGGTAACCGCAGGTGTAATAATCAGCGGCTGGTAAACTTCGCCGCGTGCGGGATCTACGTATTTAAATTGAACCTGTACATCATAACCAATCGGTTTGCCTGCAATATTAAAGGCTACATGAATATAAGGCGCAATGTTTTGCGGCAAAGTGCGCTGCGCTTCATTACCCGTGCTATCCAAATATCCGGTGCTGTAACCGCCAACACCGTGCGGATACTTTAACCAGTATGGCGCGGAAATGTCATCTGCCTTGTAGGTCAGCTTCACCGTTTTCAAAACATTGTATGCAAGGCCTTCGTGGGTATTGCCGGTAATACCTGCGTTTTTATAACTGATACCGTTTAAAGTAACAGGCACATCATTACGGACGATCATTTGCGCCGACACATTTACGTCTGAGCCTTTGGCATAAATTGCGTTATCGCTATATGCTTCCATCCACAAACCAGCGCATTGTGCTATCAGTTCGCTTAACTGTTTGGTTTTCAACGTGCGCCAGTAAGTGTCTGGCACTTTTTCTATCATGCTTAAAAGGTTAACCAACGCTTTTACAGATTGACCGGGGTCTGAAGGATCAAAGTTTTTGCTGATCACCAATAAGTTGGCGGCTATTTCACTTCCGCCGCTCACGCGTTTCCAGGTGGTGTTTACGCCATCCATCAGGTCGGTTTGTGGCGCCTCGCCCAAGATTGTTTTAAAATATTCGAACGCCTGCCCCCGTTGCCTTGCAGAACCAAAGCCTTGCGTGCGGTGGTTCGAGCGGCTTTCGGCTGCAATCTCGCCGTAGCTTTTCCCCAGAAACGGATTATATCCGCCAACATCGATCTTAAGCTGATTTGGCGCAGTGGTATTCATGCCGCCAAAATTAAACGTGTTCCACAGCAGGCGTTTGGCTTGCCATGGCTGTACATATTTCAACTGTTCGGGAAAACGTTTTGGGTCGGCCGCGGCGGTAAATGCTTCCTGCGCTAATATAGCCGAGGAAGTGTGGTGCCCGTGTCCGCCTTCGCCGGTGGTTGGAAAACGGCAGATCATTACATCGGGTTTAAAATTACGTATCACCCAAACTACATCGCTCAGCACTTTTTCTTTATCCCAAATTTTTAAGGTCTCATCCGGGCCTTTTGAAAAACCAAAGTCGTTAGCCCGTGTGAAAAATTGCTCAGCACCGTCAACGCGGCGGGCTGCTAAAAGTTCCTGCGTACGTATTGCACCTAACAGTTCACTTTGCTCGGTACCGATGAGGTTTTGACCACCATCACCGCGGGTTAACGACAGGTATCCTGTTCTGTAATGGCGCTCTTGCGCCAGGTAGGCCAGCAGGCGCGTATTCTCATCATCCGGGTGGGCGGCAACATATAATATACTACCTAAAACATTCAGTTTTTTTAAGCTTTGTTCTATTTCGCCGGTGTTAGAAACAACAGCCGTTTGCGCCGATACAGCTTGTGTAAACAACAGCAAAACAGCTATTTTATAAAGGTATGTCATTGAGAGATGTTAAATTTTTGTTAGGCTGCAATTTTATTGCATTAAAGAAAAACAAATTTTATTGCAAATAGTATAATCTAAAATTAATCAACCGATTAAAAATTTAGCCTAACCTTGTGTTAGTTGACAATCGAAAGACAATAACACATTTTATTAATCAATCGTTTGATTAATTTTGCACCGTGTTAAAAACAGAGAAAGAGAAGACGGATAAAAAAGACCTTATACTCGATGCCGCTGAAAGGATAATTTCTGAGGTTGGGTACGATGGCGCTTCCACACGCATGATTTCTGCCGAGGCAGGTGTCAACATGGCGATGCTGAACTACTACTTTGGCTCTAAAGAAGGCTTGTTCCTGGCCATTTTTGAACGCAGGCTTAAATCGCATGAGGCGATGTGGAAGGAAATAAACGGCGATGGCGAGAAAACGCCTTGGCAAAAAATGGAAAAGTACATTGATACCTGGGTGGACAGGATATTTACTAATAACTGTTTCCAGAGATTGATCTACCAGGAGATAAGCATGCGCCGCCGGGGCGAGCTGACAGACCAGATCAACACCCTGCTGCTGCGCAATGTTACCTCGTTTCAGGAAATGCTAAACGATGGCATTAAAGACGGATACTTTAAGCCTGATGTGGATGTGCAGTTTGTAATGGCTACCATCTACGGCATAAAGAACTACATCATGAATACGCCTTATATCTCGTCAATGATGTTTGGCTATGACTTGCAGAATCAGGAAAACCTGGACCAACAATTTAAACCACGCATTAAACAATATCTACGAAAACTTTTAAAACCTTATTTAGTAAAAGCAGATGACCACTCGAATTAATAAATTTTTTACCATCACCCGCAAAATGTTAAGCCGGTACGGCTGGATGTTTGCAGCTGTACTTTTATACAGCAACGTTGCCAGCGCGCAAGAGCGGGCATTAACCTTACAGGAAGCCATTAAACTTGGCCTGGATAACAGCAAAACCCTTAAACTTTCTCAATCGAGAATTGACCAGGCCGTGTCTGAGTACAATCAGGCTAAAGACCGCGCGTTGCCAACAGGTAGTGTTAGCTTTATGTACAGCCGCGCGCAAATACCTGCCAACCATTTAAACTTTGGCGAGAATGGCATATTCCTGCCGAAGAGCGCTAATGCCAACTTGGGTATCGCCAACGTAAGTGAAACACTTTTCGCAGGCGGAAAACTAAGATATGCGAAAGAGTCAACCGACTTATTAGTAAAGGTTGCACGCCTCGACGTTGATAACGACAAGGATCAGATCACTTTTGCCATCATCAACGAATATTATAACCTGTACAAGGTATTGCAAAGCCAGAAAGTTGTACAGCAGAACTTAAGTTCGGTAGACCAGCAAATTCACCAGGCACAACGCTTTTTTGACCAGGGTTTGGTTACTAAAAATGATGTGCTGCGGTTTCAACTGCAGCGCTCGAATATCGAGCTGAATGGCATTGACCTGGAAAGTAACCGCAAAGTGATCAATTACAACCTGAACATTTTGCTTGGTTTGCCGGAGAGTACAACCATTACCCTTGCCGGTTTGCCTGCCGCTGCGACTACTGTAGCTCCGCTTCAAAATTATCTGGATACCGCCATAGCTGCCCGCCCGGATATTAAACAATTAGGCTTGCGGACAGAGGTTGCAGAAAGCAATATTAAAAGTGTACGTGCAGACAGGTCTGTAAGGTTGGCCGCGACAGCGGGTGCTTATTATGTAGACATTGCCGCAAACCCGTTCCCAACAACAGGCAATTACATCACGCCACTAACATTCGGCGCAACATTGTCATGGAACTTCAGCACGCTTTGGACCAATAAGAACAAAGAAGCGGAAGCGCACATCCAACGCGACCAGACAGTGATCAACAAAAACATCGCGATAGATAATGTAAAGAACGAAGTAAACACCAGCTATCAAAATTATTTAGCGGCCGTTAACAAGATCAACCTGCTGCAAACTTCTATCAATCAGGCAACAGAAAATAACAGGTTGCAGGAATCACGTTATGAAAACAATACCGGTACGGCTACAGACAGAGTTGACGCGCGTACATTATTATACCAGGCTCAGATCAATCTCGAGATTGCTAAAGCTGATGCAGGTTTGGCGTATTACAACCTTATAAAATCAACCGGAACCCTTAATAAATAATCTACAATCACACACAGAAGAAATACAATGGCACAAGAACAACAATCAACAGAAACTAAAAAGAAACCCAACAAGGTAGTACCTATCATATTAGGTATCGTACTGCTGGTGGGTATCATCTTCGGGATAAAGGAATATATTTATTACAGCAAACACGTAGATACTGATGACGCGCAGATAGATGGCGATATTAGCCCGGTGGTAGCACGTGTTGGTGGTTATGTAGACAGCATCGCTTTCGAGGATAACCAGCACGTTAACAAAGGTCAGTTCTTAGTTAAAATAGACGACCGCGATTATAAAATTAAATTAGAGCAAGCCGTTGCTGCGCAAAAAGGTGCAAGCGGCAGTATAGGTGTTGGTGAATCGCAGATTTACCAAACCAGCGCAAACGCTGCAAGCGCGAAGGCGAATGTAACAACTATGCAGGCACGTTTGGAAAAAACGCAGAAAGACTACGCACGTTACGCCAACCTGGTGAAAGACGGCTCTATCACCAAACAACAATTTGACCAGGCAAAATCTGATTTGGAGGTAGCACAAGCAAACCTGCAGGCTGCGAAAGATCAGTACAAAGCCGCTGCAGAACAGATCAGCACTACACGCAACCAATTGAAGGTAACTAACCTTGGTGTAAACCAAAGGCAGGTAGATGTTGACTACGCGAAACTGCAATTGTCATACACCACCATTCAATCGCCTGCAAGCGGTGTAACTTCTAAAAAGAGCATACAGGTAGGCCAGTTGGTTCAGGCGGGTCAGACGTTGTTCAATGTGGTAAATGACAATAGCTTATATATCACTGCAAACTTTAAAGAAACACAGCTTACCACAATTAAAAACGGGCAGAAAGTTGATGTAGAGGTTGATGCTTACCCTGACTTGAAACTGGAAGGTACGGTGTATAACTTCTCTCCGGCCACTGGCGCCAAGTTTTCATTATTGCCACCGGATAACGCTACAGGTAACTTTGTTAAAGTAGTGCAACGTGTGCCTGTGAAAATTAAAATAAGTGCCGATAAGGCAACCATGGATAAACTGCGCCCGGGTATGAGCGTAAACGTATCTGTTGTTACAAAAGACTAATTGAGATATAATGGCTGAAACCGGCTTTAAAAAATGGATCATAACGATAACGGTTATCGTGGCTTCTTTGCTGGAGCTGATTGATACCACTATCGTAAACGTGGCGCTGCCGCACATTCAGGGTAACCTGGGTGCCACATTAACCGATGTTGCCTGGGTGGTAACTGGTTACGCGGTAGCCAACGTTATAGTACTGCCCATGTCGGGCTGGCTGGGCAGCAGATTTGGCCGTAAGCAATATTTCCTGGCATCTATCGTGATGTTTACGCTGGTGTCATTCCTGTGCGGTAACGCGCATACCATGAATGAGCTGATTATCTTCAGGATATTGCAGGGCTTTGCCGGCGGTGGTTTGATATCAACCGCGCAAGCCATCCTTATAGAGACATGGCCACGTGAGCAAATTGGCACGGCAACAGCCTTATTTGGGTTAGGCGCGGTGGTTGGACCGACAGTAGGCCCAACTATTGGCGGTTGGATAGTAGAAAACTACTCCTGGCCATGGATATTTTATGTAAACATTCCGGTTGGTGCACTGGCGGCATTCTGTACCTATACCTTTGTTAATGAAACACCCAAAGACACGGGTAAGCCTGTTGACTGGTGGGGTATTATTCTACTCGCTATCACAGTAGGTAGTTTGCAAACCGTGTTAGAAAAAGGTGAGGATGAGGACTGGTTTGCAAAAACTTACATCTTGATATTAAGTATCGCGGCTATTCTTGGCTTCCTGCTGTTCTTATGGCGCGAGCTGAGCACCAGTCACCCGGTGGTGAACTTTAGCATTATGCGGCACCGGAGTTTCGCGGTGGGGATGTTTACTTCGTTTATACTTGGCTTTGGTTTGTACGGCTCGGTGTTCGTTTTCCCGGTATTTTGCCAGAACCTGCTTGGGTTTAACGCGCAGCAAACGGGCGAGCTATTGTTTCCCGGCGGTTTGTGTACCATAGCCATGATGCCGTTTATTGGCAAGATGCTTAATAAGGGTATACCGGCCCAGTTTATGGCGACGATAGGTATGTTTTTGTTCTTTGTGTTTACCAATATGCTGAGCCACTCTACACTGGCAACAGGTGAGCATGATGTATTGATCCCTTTATTGATCCGTGGTGTGGGTATGGCGTTATTATTTGTACCGTTAACCACCCTTGCAATGGCCGACCTTAAAGGCCCCGAAGTTGGCCAGGGCTCAGGCCTGAACAACATGATGCGCCAGTTGGGCGGCTCATTTGGTATCGCGGTTTTAACAACCGTAATACACAACCGGCAAGGTTTACACCGCAGCAACCTGCTTACCTATATTAACCAATATAACCCTGTATTTACAGATCGTTTCAATGGTTATGTGCACAGGTTTATGGGACTTGGCCATAGCATGTCTGACGCTACAACTATGGCTTACCGTGCTATGGAAGGTATTATCACCAGACAGTCGCTTTTATTGACTTATGACGATGCCTACTGGCTGTCAGGCCTGGTGATGCTGTTCTCCATACCGTTATTGTATTTGCAGCCATTTAAGAAATTAAAGGCAGCTACAGACGCCCACTAAAAAGAAAACCCCGCTTGCCTTAACAAGCGGGGTTTCTCTGAAAAAAATACAATTAAAAATAATTTTTCCTCCCGTGCACAATCACGTGTATAATGGAACCGAAGGTGTTTATCTAAGTCCTAAAATTAAACATTTTAGTTTTAAAAAACCAAACACCCGCCGTAACAAATAGGTAATTTCTTTAAAGCTTTAATAGGCCTAACTAAATTTTACTCCAGGTTGTGCCCTCTTTACTATCCTTAAGCTGGATGCCTATTTTCTGTAAACCATCGCGTATCTTATCAGAAGTAGCGTAATCGCGGTTGGCTTTTGCCTCGCTGCGCAGGTTTACCATAAACTCCAACACCTGCGGCAACTCGTCAACAGCGGCCTGCTCGTTTTTTAAACCAAGAATATTGGTCACAAAATCTTCTATTACTGATTTTAACTCCGCCAGGTTTTCCTCATCGATAGCCATTTTGCCATCGTGTACAGAATTGATGATTCGCGATGCTTCAAACAGTTCGGCAATTAATACCGGGCTGTTAAAATCGTCATTCAGTGCATCATAACACCTTTGTCGTAAAGGTGCTATATCTACATCCGTTGTTGCAGAGGCCTTTAAACTATCCAGTAATGTGACAGCATTCATCAGGCGCTTAAAGCCTTTCTCTGAAGCTTCCATCGCTTCATTACCAAAGTCAAGCGTACTGCGATAATGTGCCTGCAGCATAAAAAAGCGCACCGTCATGGGGCTATAGCCTTTATTTAGGATGTGGTTATCGCCGGTAAATAATTCGTGCGGCAAAAAGCTGTTACCTAAAGATTTTGACATCTTTTGCCCGTTAACGGTCAGCATGTTGGTATGCACCCAGTAATGCGCCGGCGTTTTATGAAAGCATGCTTCGTTTTGCGCTATCTCATTAGTATGGTGTGTTGGCACCAGGTCTAAACCGCCGCCATGGATATCAAACTGGTTACCCAGATATTTGTGGCTCATGGCAGAGCACTCCAGGTGCCAGCCCGGGAAGCCTACTCCCCATGGCGAAGGCCATTTCATCAGGTGCTCGGGTTTTGCCTTTATCCAAAGGGCAAAATCCAGCCTGCCGTGTTTTTCGTCCTGACCGCCAAGCGCGCGGGTATTAGTCAGCAAATCATCCAGGTTACGGCCGCTAAGCACGCCATAGTTAAACGACTGGTTATACTTTTCGACGTCGAAATAAACAGTGCCATCTACCTCGTAAGCATAACCGTTGGCCATTATCTCTTTTACCATCTCTATCTGCTCGATGATGTGGCCGGTAGCGGTTGGTTCTATACTTGGCGGCAAGGTGTTGAAGATCCGCAGTACATCGTGAAAACCTACGGTGTACGTCTGGGCAATTTCCATCGGCTCCACCTTAGCCAGCTTGGCTTTCTTCGAGATCTTGTCTTCGCCAGTATCGCTGTCATCCTCAAGGTGGCCGGCATCGGTTATATTACGCACATAGCGTACCTTGTAACCCAAATGGGTAAGGTAACGGAATATCAGGTCGAACGATATATAAGTACGGCAATTGCCCAAATGCACATCGCTGTAAACGGTAGGACCACAAACATACATGCCCACATGCGGCGCGTCTATTGCCTTAAATTCTTCTTTGGTACGTGTTAAGGTATTGTAGATAAATAACCTTTGTGTCATGCGGCAAACTTACGATTTTTAGGCCTCATCCCAACTCTTCTCCTTTTGAGAAGCGCCTGAACATCACTTCAACAAAACGTCGCTGTAGACAGGGTAATGGTCAGACAGTTTTCTCTTTATAACCGTATAATCTAAAACGTTAAAACCCGGACCAGCCATAATATAGTCGATTTGGTAGTTGGGGAAATCGCCATTATAAGTACGGCCCAGTCCGCTGCCTTTAACCCTGAAGGCATTTTGCATATCCTGCTCCATCTGGTGCACAGCGTATGAGGATGGTGTGTCGTTAAAGTCTCCGGATATTACGTATGGATACGGGCACATTGCTAATTGATCTTTAACCAGCTTCGTTTGTATACTGCGTGCCTTAAAAGCTTGTTTAAGTTTAGAACCGATGCGCCTGGCCGAACGCATGTCTGTTTTTCCTTTTTGCGATACACTGTCGAGCGTTTGGTAATCTTCAGGGTCGAAACCGATGGATTTAAAATGCACGCTGTAGAACCGCACTATCTTATCCTTCTTTTTAATGTCGACATAGATACACTGGTTGGGGTTCCAGTCTTCAGATATTTTGATCACACCTTTACCAATAATAGGATATTTAGAAAAAATGGCCACACCATGGGCATCGTACAAGTTCCGCTTCGGGAAGGCCTCAAAGTATACATGTGCGTTCAGGATATCCTTAATGCTGTCCTGCAATGCATATTCGCCTTTAAAGCGTGTGTAAAATTCCTGAAAACACAGGATGTCGGGCTGCCTTTCGCGAATGATGTCTAGAATCTCATGCTTGGTCGACTTGTCATTATCGCTACCGTATTTTTTAAAAGAGTGAACATTGTAGGTCATTACCCTTATGGCCTCGCGCGACTCTTTTTGAACATAATCTCTTGCCGCATGGAAGCCAAAACTGCCCTGAAGGATATTGTAGCCCGCCAAAATGCACACTAAAGAAAGGCCCGCATACCACCATTTAAAAAACAGCCAGTAAACAATAAATAACAGGTTGACTAATAATACGGGCGGATATGCCAGCCCAAAAAAGGCGATGACCCAGTGTTGCTGCGGATCTAAGACAGGTGCCAGGTAACTGACAAGCAGACAAGCGGCAAAAAAAATATTAATGGCAAGTATAAGTTTTGTGAAAAAGCCGGTCGATCTTTTCTTCTTTTTCATCTAATCGTTTTTGCTCGCCCTGAAAAGCGTTTCCTTTTCTGTTTTAGTTAAGCTCTCGTATCCCGATTGCGAAATCTTATCAAGTATGCGGTCTATTTCATCCTGATCCGGAGCTATATGAACAGTTTTTCGGCTACGTTGATAGCCGGAGTTATTACTAACCACCTTGATTTTGGGTTTTGGCGCAAATGCGCCTGATAGTATCGCACCTAAATTATTGCCGCGCTGCAACTGCTTCATATAAATAAAGCCAAACAACGCGCCACCCAAATGTGCTAGTTCGCCGCCGGCGTTTGGCCCGGCGATGCCCAAGAAATCTATGACCACATAAAATATGGCTATCCACTTCAATTTTACAGGACCGATGAACATTAAGTATAGTTCGTAGTCTGGCAACAATGTAGCTGTAGAGATAACAATGGCCATAACCGCAGCACTGGCGCCAACAATCGGCATCGCCAATGCTTCCGGCGAGTGGGCAAAGGCGGGGATAAGGTTAAAGCCCGCCAGATAAAACAAAGCCCCTGATAAACCGCCGGCCAGATAAAGAAATATGGTTTTCTTTTGGCCCAGGTATTCTTCGAACAATTGCCCCAACCAGTACAGCCATAGCATGTAAAACAGAATGTGAAATATCCCATCGTGCATAAACATGTAGGTTACGGGTGTCCAAAACCGGGCTAATAGTTTTGGTAGCGATGCCGGCATTGCCAGGTATTCGAACGCGTAACTTTTTATAATACCTTGTGCACCTAATCCGGTAACGAACAACTGCTCGAGAACCGATGGTATATTAATGAGCAGGAAAACAAAAACGTTAATGCCGATAAGCAGCCCAAGCTTGCTGCCCGAGTTGAAAAGCTTGTATTTGATATCGGTCCAGAAGTTGTTCATAGTATTTGGCAGGTAGGTAAACTTACGTCTTTTTTAATTTGAACGATTGGATGCTAAATAATGTTACAATTTGGTGGAAGAAAAGCCTATATTATCGAGTGAACCTATGATATTATACAAAAATGCATTTGCGCATAAAATTCTTCACTTCTTCAGAAGGACAAATTAGGAATCATTTCTTGCCTCCCAAAAGGAGAGCACGTTCTCTAAGGGTTATGCCCCCTCTCCCTCGGAGAGGGGTTGGGGAGGGGGCAAAATTTAGCGTCTTAAAAGAAATTCTCCGGCCGTTGCACGCGCCAAATCTTTATTAAAATAAAGCCGAGTATCGCACCACCCAAGTGGGCAAAGTGTGCTACCGAATCGCCTGAGAATTGACCGACACCCAAAACCAATTCTATTATCACATAAACCGGAATAATGTATTTAGCCTTTACCGGCACGGGAATAAACAGGATCATCAACTCGGCGTTTGGGAACAGCATACCAAAAGCAATGAGCAAACCGAATATGGCGCCCGATGCACCAACCATCGGCGCGAAGTAGATCTCAGAAAGTTTCTTTAGTCCACCCTCGCTCAGCTGTACGTTTAGCATGCTTTGCAAATCGCCAAATGTTGTAGGTATGCCGTGACCATGCATTGGCGCGAAACTGCCTGTCAGGGCATGAACTTCGTAAGCCTGAACGGCCATCTGCAAGGCAATGGCGCCCAAGCCACAAATGAAATAGAAACTGAAAAAGCGTTTAGACCCCAGCGTATACTCAATAGCCATACCAAAAGAGTACAGCGCAAACATGTTAAAGAATATATGTGCGAATCCACCATGAAGAAACAGGTGCGTAATGATTTGCCACGGCCGGAACAGCGGCGAGTTGAAATAATAAACACCAAACAGCTGGATGTACTTTTCTCCGTTATCAGCGTTGAAGATCAATGATGGCAGAAAGCAGATCACGTTAATGATCAGCAGATTTCTTACCACCGGGGGTATATTGGCTAAAGGGTTTTGCCTGTATGCGCTCATAGTTTATTGCCTTGTGGGCATGTTATACATTTATGTCATTGCGAGGGACGAAGCAATCTCAGCTAAATACGTCCTATAGGAATGCCGCGCCGCTGCGCTCCTTGCAATAACAGGTTTTTAATTTTCTTTAGTTACTTCTCAAACCTTTCCGCCAGCTCTGCCATGGTAAATGTACTGATAACCGGTTTGCCGTTCAGCGCCTGGTTGGGCGACTGGCACGCAAAAAGCTGATCTATCAACAGGTTCATTTCGTCCATACTTAAACGTGTGCCCGCCTTGGTAGCACCGTTACGTGCTAATGTGCGGGCTAGCGTATCTCGCTTGTTTAACTTTAAGATGGCCATGTTGTTTTTAAACCCTTCAAGAAGGCTTTCTAACAATTGGTGCTCGTCGTTATGGTTTATATCTGCAGGTATACCCTCCACGATAACGGTGTTCGGTCCAAACTCTCGTATGTCGAATCCCAGGTTGCGTATATCCGGCAGCAATTCTTTTAACAAGCCATAATCGCTGCTATTGAGGCTTACCGTTGCAGGAAACAAGCTTTGCTGACTTAACCCGCTATGATTATCCAATTGCAGCAAAAAGCGCTCGTACAAAATACGCTCATGGGCCAGTTGCTGGTTTATCAGCATAAAACCTGACTTTATCTGCGACAGAATGTAACGGTTGTGTATCTGGAACAGCTGCCGTTCACTGGTTTTAATCAGTGCCTCATCGTCTATCTTCACAGCTTCCGGATGATGTTCAATAACCTGCTGCTCTTCGCTATCTCTTTTGCTTATTTCATATAAGGTATCCCAGTTTTGCGGGATGCCGCTTTTATCTGCATAGCCACTATAAGATTTTTCTACTCTTGGTACCGTAGATGATGGCGATGAGAACGGATTAAAATCCGGGTTGAAACTTATCGTTGGTGGAACGATTTGCTCCAGTGGTTTTTCTGTAATTAAATGCCCGATGCTATTCTCCTGGTCAAAATCCAGCGATGGGGTAATGTTGTATAAGCCCAGTGAACGTTTAACCGCCGAACGGATAATGGCGTAGATAGACCGCTCATCCTGGTACTTGATCTCTGTCTTTGTAGGATGAACGTTTATATCAATCTTAGCCGGATCTATTTCGATAAACAGCACATACATGGGGAAGCTGTCATCAGGCAATAATTGCTCGTAGGCAGTAAGCACGGCGTGGTTTAAATAATTATCCTTTATGAAACGATTGTTTACAAAAAAGAATTGTTCGCCACGCGTTTTGCGCGCAAATTCTGGTTTGCCAATAAACCCGCGAAGCTTGATGATTGTAGTATCTTCTTCAACAGGCACTAAACGCTGGTTGTAATTATTGCCCAACAGATGTATAATGCGTTGCTTAAGTGTGGTGCCCGGCAGATGAAAAACTTCCTGACCGTCGTGGTGCAGTGTAAAAAATATCTTTGGGTTGGCCAAAGCCACACGCTGAAACTCGTCTATGATATGACGCATTTCAACCGGGTTGCTTTTTAAAAAGTTGCGCCTTGCAGGAGTGTTGTAAAATAGATTTTTGACCGCGATTGAGGTGCCGGCAGGGTTTGCGCAAGGCTGCTGGCTTAACACTTCAGAGCCTTCGATGATAATGCAGGTCCCCAGTTCATCATCGTGGCGGCGGCTGCGCAATTCTACTTGTGCAATGGCAGCGATAGAGGCCATTGCCTCGCCACGGAAACCCATGGTGCGAATGGAAAACAGGTCTTCGGCTTTTTTGATTTTTGACGTCGCATGTCTCTCGAAGCACATGCGTGCATCGGTAAGGCTCATGCCGCAGCCGTCATCTATCACTTGTATCAAAGCTTTGCCGGCATCTTTCAATATCAGTTGAATTTTGCCTGCGCCGGCGTCTATCGCGTTTTCTACCAGCTCTTTTACCGCAGATGCAGGCCGCTGCACCACCTCTCCGGCAGCGATCTGGTTCGCGACCGAATCGGGCAAAAGCTGTATAATATCAACCATTTAAAAAATTTCCCCTCAATTTCTTTTCAGGATGCTAAATTAAAACTTTGAAGCCATAACTTTAGCTTCTGATAGTTGTATATAGTTACACTTCAGTCCATCGCCTATGTTTATCCGCCTAAAAAATCTGCTGTCGTTTTTTGTGATAGCGGCTACCGTATCCTGTCAAAAAAAGGAATTTAATGCAGATTTACTGATCAAGAACGCAAAGATCTATACGGTAGACAGTGCATTTACCATAGCAGACGCGATAGTGGTCAGCAATGGAAAAATAGCGGCGGTAGGCTCCGCAGATTCTCTTGAAAAAAACTACATGGCCAAACAGGTGATAGATGCCGGCGGCAAAGCTATCTACCCAGGCTTTATCGATGCGCATACCCACTTTTACCAATATGGCATGGGTTTGCAGGAGGCGCACCTGGAAGGTACGCAAAGCTGGAATGAGATCATTGATTCGGTCTCGGCATTTGGTAAGCGCAACCCTGAGGGCTGGATCATCGGCCGTGGTTGGGACCAAAACGATTGGAAAGTAAAACAGTATCCTACCAAAGCAAAACTGGACTCCCTTTTCCCTGTACGACCGGTTATGCTGCAGCGGATTGACGGCCATGCAGCAATAGTTAACCAGGCTGCGCTGAACATTGCCAACATTAAACCCGACCAAAAAATTGCAGGCGGGCAGATTGAAACCGTCAACGGAAAACTTACCGGCATTCTGGTGGACAACGCTGTAGGCCTGGTGCGCCATAAAATGCCGCAGCCGACCGAGCAAATGGTGCAGGAAGCTTTTGCCGACGCACAGCGCAATTGTTTTGCTGTAGGACTAACTACAGTTGATGATTGCGGATTGCCTTACACACTCATCAACCCTATCGCCGAACTGCAGCACAAAGGCCTTTTAAAGATGCGTATTTATGTAATGCTGAGCGACGCGCCTGAGAATTACGAGTACCTGTTTAAACGCGGCGCTTATAAAACCCCACGACTGAATGTCCGCGCTTTTAAAGTGTATGCTGATGGCGCGTTAGGTTCGCGTGGTGCATGCTTGCTTAAACCTTATGCCGATCGTAAAGGCTGGAACGGTTTCCTGCTAAGCAGTCAGCAGCATTTCGCAGATGTAGCAGCAAAGATCGCGGAAAAAGGATTTCAAATGTGCACGCACGCCATAGGCGATTCGGCCAACCGCGTCATATTGAATACTTACGCTAAAGTGCTTAAAGGTAAAAATGACAGGCGCTGGCGGATAGAACATGCACAGATCGTTAACCCGCAGGATGTTAAACTCTTTGGCGAATATAATGTGATACCTTCTATACAGCCTACACATGCTACTTCTGATATGTACTGGGCGGGCCAGCGTTTAGGCGCCGAAAGGTTAAAAACAGCCTATGCCTACAAGAACCTGATGAAACAAAACGGTTGGCTGCCATTAGGTACAGACTTTCCTGTGGAAAATATCAATCCGCTTTATACATTCTATGCTGCCACCGAGCGTAAAGATCTGAAAGGGTTTCCGGTGGCGGGTTTTCAAAAAGAGAATGCTTTAGACCGTACCGAAGCCTTACGTGGTATAACGATATGGGCGGCGAAAGCTAACTTTGAAGAAAAAGAAAAGGGCAGTATTGAGAAGGGCAAGTTTGCAGATTTTGTAATGCTCGATCAGGATATAATGAAAATTAAGGGGAGCGAAATCCCTAAAGTTAAAGTGTTAAAAACATACATCAATGGTGAAAAAGTTTATGAGAAGAAATAGGAAGCGCATTTTCATAGCGCTGTTACTGGGTATAACCGCTGTCCAAACCGCCTGTGCACAGCAACCCGGCATCAGCAATCAGCAATTCCTTTCACAAACTAAAGATGCTGCTAATGCTACCGTTCTGTTAAACAATGAAAAAGGCACGGTTCCATTAATGGAATTAGATAAGTCGAACATCGCAGCCGTCCACTTTAGCTACAACTACTCTACTGTTTTTGATAGTTTAGCGAATAAGTATGCCAAAGTCACCCCATTTAACGGCAACAATTATTTAGGTAAAATAGCCTCCCTTGGCGAAGACCTTAAGTTATATAATACGGTAATCTTCGAGTTGACGGAATCAGATATTAATAATCCTGCGCTTGTAAGCCTGATCACATCTTTTCAAAGCATAAAAAAAGTGGTTGTTGCGTATTATGGCGCAGGCAGGGCGCTCTCTGTATTGAACGGGGTTACCGCGCCAATAATTTGGACTGACAAGACCACACCTGTAACCGCTCAATACTTACCCCAAGTTGCATTTGGCGGAGTTGCGACAACGCAGAAATTAAAAAGCAGCTTTTCATCGAAATATAACATTGGCGCGGGATTTAGTACGGCTAAGATACGTTTGCAGTACACTGTACCCGAAGATGTTGGCATCAACTCAAATAACCTGGCAAACATTGATGCAGTTGCAATGGAAGCCATTGCCAACCATGCAGCGCCCGGTTGCGTGGTGCTGGTAGCCAAAGATGGCAAAGTGATCTTTAACAAAGCCTATGGTACGCACACTTACGATGCAGGCGCGCTCCCCGAAAAAGTAACCGATATCTTCGACATGGCGTCGGTGACTAAAGTATCGGCGACAACGCCAACAGCGATGGCACTTTATGAGCAGGGCAAGCTGGATCTTGACGGCACAATGGGCCAATACCTGACCATCGCGCGCGCAACGAATAAGAATGATATTAAGGTTCGTGAGTTGTTAACACACACGGCGGGATTAACGCCGTACATTCCGTTTTACGAACATGTAAAACCCGGCGAGTGGAGTGCTGACTCATCTGCAGCTTACCCAACCAAGGTGGCCGACGGCTACTACATGATCAAAGATTACTATAAGAATTTTATGTTGCCGCAGATGCTGAACAGCGCACTTCGTACCCGTGGCAACTATGTGTATAGCGACCTGAGTATGTATTTCATGAAGGAGATAGAAGAAACCATTACTTCTACACCTTTAAACATTTACGCTCAGCAAAATTTCTATACACCGCTTGGGATGCAGACGGCGGGATTTTTACCACGTCAGCGTTTTACCCGCAACCAGATCGTCCCTACGGAAGATGATACTTACTTCCGCCACACTTTGCTGGTAGGTTACGTACATGATCAGGGCGCCGGCATGGTAGGCGGCGTGTCGGGCCATGCAGGGTATTTTTGCAGCGCCAATGACGAGGCGATCCTTTTTCAGATGTTGTTGAACAAAGGCACTTACGGTGGCGTTCAGTATTTTAAACCGGAAACTGTCGAGAAATTCACCACACGACAGTCGCAAGCCAGCCGTCGCGACCTGGGTTTCGATGGGTGGGGGCCGATCGCTGAAAGTCATTACCCATCACACTTTGCAAATGAAGGGACTTATGGCCATACCGGTTATACAGGCACTTGTGTATGGGTAGACCCGAAAGTGAACCTCGTTTATATCTTCCTGTCAAACAGGGTTAACCCAAAAGTCACCGATAAACTATTGCAGCTTAATATCCGCCCGCGTATAATGGATACCATTTATGAAGCGATAGCGAAGGGGATGTAGACTGATTCGAAAAAACATTTCTAATTAACCAATGAACTTTAATCAGGGTTGTCGCCCTGAGCCTGTCGAAGGGTTAAGCGGGCAATGATAAGCCAGGCTGAATAAGATTCTTCGCTGCGCTCTGAATGACAAAACATTTGAGGCTGGCTAAAATTTGAAATATTCTTCCGCATTGTGATAACTGATATTTTTAACCACTTGGCCTATCCATTCAAAATCGCCTGGTAGTTCGCCATTTTCAATATCCGTTCCTAACAGGCTACATAAGATACGTCTGAAGTACTCGTGCCGCGGGAAAGACAGAAAACTGCGCGAGTCGGTAAGCATGCCAACCATGCGGCTCAGTAAGCCCATGTTAGACAATGCATTCAATTGCCGCGTCATGCCATCCTTTTGGTCCATAAACCACCAAGCCGAACCAAACTGGATTTTTCCGGCCACAGAGCCGTCATTGAAATTGCCGATCATTGCTGCCATTAGCTCGTTATCCGCAGGGTTGAGGTTGTAAATAATGGTCTTGGCCAATTGGTCATTAGTATCCAGCTTATCTAAAAAGCGCGAAAGTGCCTGTGCCTGACTAAAATCGCCTATCGAATCCCAGCCGGTATCGGGCCCAAGAGTGCGAAAAGCCCGGGTGTTGTTATTGCGCAACGCGCCCAAATGAAATTGCTGCACCCAGCCTTTCTCATGGTTCCACAGCCCGAATTGCAGTAACAAAGCCGACTTAAACTTTGCTGATTCATCAGAAGTTAGTTGCCCGCCGCCCCTTATCTTATCAAAGATTTGCTTGATTTCAGGTTCTGTAAAATCTTCGGCGTAAATACGGTCAAGCCCATGATCTGCCATCTTGCATCCACGCTCGGCAAAATAATCGTGTCGGCTCTTCAACGCTTGCAGGTAATCGCAGTAAGTGCTGATGCCAAGGTTGGTTAAGGCCGACAGTTTATCTATGTAGTCATTCAACACAGGCACATCATCAACATTCATCGCTTTGTCAGGCCTGAAGGTAGGCAACACTTTTACTTCAAACCCGGAACGTTGTATGTGCTGATGGTAGCCCAAATCGTCAAGTGGATCGTCTGTAGTACAGATTACCCGCACATCCATTTTCCGGATCAGCCCGCAAACGCTCATATCTGTTTGTTGCAACTGCTCACTGCACTTATCATAAATCGGTTTCGCGTTAGTAGGCGATAACAGGTCCGTCACACTAAAATACCGCGCAAGTTCTAAATGTGTCCAATGATAAAGCGGGTTGCGCAATGTGTACGGCACGGTGTATGCCCATTGCTCAAATTTTTCGAAATCGCTTCTACTGCCGGTTATATACGCCTCGTTGACACCGTTAGCCCGCATAGCCCGCCATTTATAATGGTCGCCGGTAAGCCAGGCTTCGGTTAGGTTTTTAAACTGTTTGTTTTCGGCGATGTCCCGCGGCGACAGGTGGCAATGATAATCGACGATGGGCATGCTTTTCGCGTAATCGTGATATAATCGTTCGGCAGCAGTATTGGGCAGCAGGAAATTATCGTCTAAAAAAGCTTTCATTGCCTGGTCTTTTAATATTCTTGATAAGAGTGCTATGTCTAATTTAATTTATATTTACAGATAGCTACATCAACCGCTAAAATCGCAAAATAAAATTTAGTTATGGAAGCACATCACCCCGGGATGCCTCATGGTAAGCATAAAAAGTTCAAAGATTACCTTTTAGAAGGGCTTATGATCTTTTTAGCTGTATTTCTTGGGTTCATTGCGGAAAACCTGCGCGAACATTTATCTGACAGCAGCAAAGAGAAAAATTATCTAAACAGTTTATATATCGATCTGAAACAGGATTCGGCTAAACTTGCTGATGTGATGACTGCCGGCGCAACGATACAAAAAGGGCAGGACTCATTACTCAATCAGTTAGCAATGGTATCTGCAAAGCGATCAAACGTAGATACTGTTTATCATCTCTTTTTTAAGTACGCTACCTCCATCCCGATATTTAGTTCTGCAGACCGTACGTTAAACCAGCTTACCAACTCCGGCAACTTTCGGTTGATAGGTAATCAGTCGCTTGCGGACAGTGTGTCGAACTATTATGATAAAGTAAAGGATATATCGCTGCAATCCACCATTAACAATGATGCGGCATTAGACTGTGTGCAATTCGCGCAGAATATTTTCAAGCTCGATTACGCTTTGCATCCAAAACAAGCAAATAAGACGTTGATTAGTTATAATGCGGCTTTGATAGAAAAATACCGCAACAAGCTGATTGAAATGAAAATATCGCAGCAGTACTATATGCAGGCAGAATTGAAAGACCTGAATAAAAATTGCCTGCAATTACTGGCAATGCTTAGAAAAAGGTAAGACTGCTAAAAAACCAAAACTAATTCTTTTAGCACGCTGGTTGTTTTATACCTTTAACGTATGAACCTATCGCCCGCTGAACGCTACAACGCCAAATTCAAAGAAATTCTTGACGGACTTAATCCTGAACAGTTAGAGGCTGTAAATAAAACTGACGGGCCCGTTATGGTAGTGGCCGGTCCGGGCACGGGTAAAACGCAGATACTGGCTGCACGGATTGGCAAAATTCTGCTGGATACAGACGCGAGGGCAGACGAGATACTATGTTTGACATACACCGATGCGGGGGCGGTGGCTATGCGAAAACGTCTGTTTGAGTTCATCGGCCCAGAAGCTTACCGCATAGGCATCTACACCTTCCATGCTTTTTGCAACGAAGTGATACAGGAAAACCTGGATTATTTTGGCCGCAACAACCTGGAGCCCTTAACCGATCTGGAGGCTGCCATGCTTTTCCGCGAGTTGGTGGACGATTTCGCCAACGATCACTTGTTAAAACGTTTTACAGGCGACCGGTACTACGATGCGCCGAGGCTGAAGCGTTTGTTCTCTACCATTAAAACAGAAAACTGGAGCGAAGAACATATTAGGCAGGCGGTAAAAGAATA
Source organism: Mucilaginibacter ginkgonis (assembly GCF_009754905.2). NCBI lineage: Bacteria > Pseudomonadati > Bacteroidota > Sphingobacteriia > Sphingobacteriales > Sphingobacteriaceae > Mucilaginibacter > Mucilaginibacter ginkgonis. The sequence continues at coordinate 3,219,599 of NZ_CP066775.1, forward strand.
TCTTGAAGACTTGCCGAACCGGGAAGAATTTGTTTATAAACGCCCCAACCCGAAGCAGGGCATTAAGGTTGGCGATCCAAAACAAAAAGATATAGATAAGGCTGCAGATGCTATGGCTAAACTGCTAGCCGCGGTAGGGGAGTATCCCAACTACGAGGCCAAGATGAAACGCGATGACCGCTATGATTATGACGATATGATCTTGTGGGTGTTGCGCGCCTTCCGTGAAAATACAGACCTGCTGCGCCGATACCAGGAGCGCTATCAATATATTTTGGTTGATGAGTACCAGGATACCAGCGGCTCGCAAAATACATTATTGAAGCATCTGCTGGATTATTGGGATACACCTAATGTTTTTATTGTTGGCGACGACGACCAGTCGGTTTACCGTTTCCAGGGTGCTAACATGAAAAACATTATGGACTTTGCAAATGACTACCAGCGTGTGTTAAAGACCGTAGTGCTAAAAGATAATTACCGCTCCAATCAGTCGATACTGGATATTTCCAAAATCCTGATCGATAACAATCAGGAGCGATTAACCCGGCAACTTAAGCTGAATAAAAATCTTAAAGCATCGCATCCGCGCTTTGACAGTTTAGCCGCAGAGCCAGAAATACGGGAATATGAAAATGTAGACCACGAGTTAGTAGATGTGGGTAATCAAATTGAACGCCTTATACAAAACGGTGTTGCTCCAGGCGAGATAGCTGTCATATACCGCAACCATAACCAGGCAGAGGAGTTGATCCACTACCTGGACATGCAAAAAATAGCGGTAAATACTAAACGAAAAATAGATATACTGACACTGCCTTTTGGGGAAAAGATCATCACCATACTCAGCTACCTGGCAAAAGAGTTCGACTCGCCTTACAGCGGCGATGACCTGTTGTTTGAAATCATGCATTATGATTTTTTCGAGATAAGCCCGATTGATATTGCCCGCGCCAGCATTGCCGTATCGAAAGAAAATTACGGGGTTGCCGAGGGTAAACAAAAAACATCCATCCGCCGCTATGTGGCGGATATGAGCGGCCCAAAACAGCAGCCGGGCTTGTTCGACGCAGTACAAAACGCAGGCATGAAGCAATTGGTGCAGGACATTGAAGAGCTACTTAAGGCGGCCGCCAGTTTAAGCCTACAGCAACTGTTTCAACAAGTGATCACCCGGCTGGGTATCCTGGCCTATATCATGAAACAAGCTGATAAGGGGTGGCACATGGAGGTGCTGAATAACCTTTTTAATTTTATTAAGGACGAACACCGCAAAAAAGCCGGCACAAGGCTGAAAGATATTATCGCCACCATTGAGTTGATGAAGGATAACGGCATCAGGCTTGATCTTAATCAAACCATCTATTCAGAAAATGGCGTAAATTTCCTTACCGCTCATGGTTCCAAAGGCCTCGAGTTTGAATATGTGTTTTTGATCGGCAGCAACAAACGGGTATGGGACAGCAAAGGCCGCAACGCCGGATTTGTTTATCCTGACACGTTAATGCAGGCTGCTGCCGATGAAAACGCGCAGCGTGAAGAATCGCGCAGGTTGTTTTATGTAGCGCTTACGCGGGCTAAACAGCACTTGTACGTTTCCTATCCGGCAAAAGATAAAAAAGGGAAAGACCTGGAAGCGTCACAATTTGTCGGTGAAATATTGGCGCAAACACACCTTAAGGTGCAGTACCCCAAGGTAGATGCAGATAGCTTGTTTAGGTATTTTTCAACACAGTTTAGCGAAGATGATAAGCCAACCGTAGAACTTATAGATAAAAACTATATCGCCATTCTATTACAGAATTATACGCTATCTGTTTCCCATCTGAACAATTACTTGGACTGTCCGCTCAAATTTTATTTTCAGAATCTGATACGTGTACCATCCGGGTTGAGTGCTTCAGCCGCGTTTGGGTCGGCAGTGCATTTCGCATTAAACAGGGTGTTTAGAAAATTGAAAGACAACGGAGACGAGTTCCCGACAACAGATGAATTCCTGCGCGAGTTTCGCTGGTATATGTACCGCAACAATGATCTTTTTACCGCCGAGGAATTTAAGTTGCGTTTAAGTTATGGTGAAAAGATATTGCCTGATTATTACGAATTGCATGTGCCTAAATGGAATAAAATTGCAGTGACAGAGCGCACCATAAAAAATATGGCTATAGAAGGCGTGCCTGTAAAAGGCAACCTTGATAAAATAGAATTTGTAGGCAACCAGGTAACCATCGTGGATTATAAAACCGGAAAGTTTAAATACGCCCGTGAGAAATTAAACCGTCCCGATCCGGATCATCCAAACGGCGGAGACTACTGGCGCCAGGGGGTGTTCTATAAATTACTTGTAGATAACGATAAAACCAACGACTGGTATGCTGTTGCAACCATGTTTGAATTTATTGAACCGCTGTCGCCGGGCGAATACATCCAGGAAAAATTAGTAATTAGTCCGCATGACGAGGAATTGGTTAAGTCGCAAATAAAGGATACGTATCAAAAGATTATGAATCATGAGTTTAACATCGGCTGCGGCAAAGCTGATTGCGACTGGTGCCGTTTTGTGCGCACAAACTTCAAGCAGCCGGACAAGATATTAGAAGTAGATGAAGAATAGATAAAATCTATTGTCTGCAAATTTTTGATAGATTTCTCAATAGCACTGTCGTGCCGAACTTGTTTCGGCATTTCACAGGCATATTTATACACAATAAAAAATCCCATCATACCAAGTCGTTCAAGGTATAAGCGGCCGTTTCACTTTGCAGAATCCTAAATATGAGATGCCGAAACGAGTTCGCCATGAACTATCTTTGGATATGCCAACCGGAACATTATACCTCATTCCCGTACCCTTAGCAGAAAACGCATCGGCCAAATCATTTACGCCTTATTTGATCAATACCATAAATGCCATCATCGAATACATTGTAGAGAATGAAAAAACCGCCCGGCGTTTTTTGAAAGAGGCCGGACTAAAAACATCCCAAAGCGAATTAATAATCCACGATTATGGAAAGCACAACCGCAACACGAGCTTAAAGGAATTTTTCACAGGCTTGTTATACGGTAAAGATGTGGGCCTGATGAGCGAGGCCGGTTGTCCGGGCGTTGCAGATCCCGGTGCGGATATCGTCGCTGAGGCTCACCGTTTAAATATCAGAGTAGTCCCATTGGTTGGGCCAAGTTCTATCCTGCTGGCGCTAATGGCGTCGGGATTTAGCGGGCAAAGCTTTACCTTCCATGGCTACTTACCAATTGACAAAGCAGATCGGTCCCGAAAGATCAAACAATTAGAGTCAACAGCTATCCGATTAAAACAGACCCAACTGTTTATTGAAACACCATTTCGTAATAACGCGTTGCTAGATGATATCCTAAAAACATGCGCACCTACAACCCGGCTTTGTATAGCTGCTAATTTGACCGCAGAAACTGAAATGGTGAAAACGCAAAACATTGCTGCCTGGAAGAAACAAATTCCCGATCTCCATAAACAACCTGTTATCTTTTTGCTTTATCATGCATAAATGATGCTATCAGATCAGCATACCGATGTTTTGATTATAGGCGCCGGGCCGTCGGGTTTGATGATGGTAGCGCAACTGTTGCGTTGCGGCGTTCGCGCTGTTATCATTGATAGCAAAAAAGGGCCTACAGACAAAACAAAAGCACTTGCTGTGCAGGCAAGGTCGATGGAGATTTATCGTCAAATGGGTATTGTTGATGAGGTGCTGAAAGGCGGCAGGCCATCCCGGGGTTTGCGTTTCTTTTTCGATGGGAACGAACAGGGTACGTTCCCGATCACCGACTCAGGTGCCGGCTTAACACCTTATCCGTACTTGTTTATGTATCCGCAGAGCAGAAATGAAAAGGATATGCTAAACTACCTTACCCAAAATGCTTTACCGGTTTATTGGAATACAACCTTGACCGAGTTACAGCAAGATAGTGCCAAAGTTATAACTAAGCTTACAAACGGGGAAAGCGTTATCACAGTCACTGCTGACTGGGTTGTTGGTGCGGATGGCGCGCACAGTTTTGTCCGGAAGAGTTTGGGTAGCAGTTTTAAAGGCGATACCTATCAGCATAAATTTTACCTGGCCGATGTTGTGTCTGATAAAAGCGACGATACGGTGAGCCTGTATTTTAACAACAGATCCTTCGCTGCCTTTTTCCCAAGCCCTGACAAGGATAGCTATCGCATCATAGGTGCATTGCCGAAAGAACTGGAAGACAAGCCCGACATCAGGCTCGAAGATCTAACGCCAGTGATCGAAAAGATTAAAGGTAGCCCAACCGTTGTTAAAAGGAACAATTGGTTTACGATCTACAAACTTAGTCATCGCATGGCGGATAAATTTCAAGAGGGCCGCTGCTTTCTGATTGGCGACGCGGCGCACATCCATTCTCCCGTTGGCGGGCAGGGTATGAACACAGGTTTACAGGATGCTTACAACCTGGCATGGAAACTTGGTGGTGTAATTAACGGTTCGCTAATGCGTGTTATCCTATCAAGTTACGCGGCGGAACGGATGCCGGTAGCTAAAACATTATTGAAAACCACCGACAGACTTTTTAACATAACCATGTCTACCTCATGGGGCGCGCAGCTATTTAAGCGGTTTTTGATGCCGCCGTTGCTAAAAACATTGTGGAGTTTTAGCGGCTTTACTAAAGCATTGTTTATGCGTGTATCGCAAATTGGCATTAGCTATCGCGACAGTAAAATAAATCTTCACCTTAGCCAGGCAACGCACATCAAAGCAGGCGACCGGTTACCCTACCTTAAAATATACGACGAAAAGAAGCAGATTGAAACAGACCTGCATGCATGGTGTACAAAAGCAGGTTTTACCATGATCGTTATGGGCACTATTGGCGAACAGGAACTGCACCGGTATGCTAAATGGATCACCCAGAGTTTTGGTGCAGTGTTAAACTTCTTTTACCTGCCATATTCGACTAGAAATGATGGAGTGTTTAACGCTTTTGAAATAAAAGCAGGACACATTAAGACGCTCATTATACGGCCGGACAATTATATTGGCCTTATAGCAGACAGTGCAGATTTGGGCATTGTCAACAACTACCTCATCAACACAGCTTTGATAAACTCAAAGTCAACTGTTTAATTACCAGCATTATAAAATATTCATTTGGCACAATCCTTGCGTTTTGATAAAACGTATATGAAGATGCGGCCTTTTAAAATGAAGAAACGGATTCTGGTCATTGATGATGACCCGGGGATATTAGATGCCCTGCAAATAATGCTTGAAAGTGATAACTACGAAGTAAGGCCTCTTGGTCGTGCTGATAAGATATTTGAGGAAATAGACGCCTTTGAGCCGGACCTTATACTTATGGATGTAATGCTTGCTGGTGTAGACGGCCGTAACGTTTGTAAGGCACTCAAGGCCGAAGGCAAATACAGCTTAATACCAACCATATTAATTTCGGCAAATATAAATGCCTACAGCATAATGTTCGAAAAAGGGGCGCCTAATGATTTTGTGTCGAAGCCTTTCGATATGGAAGACTTGCTGCATAGAATTGAAGTTCAGCTGGCGGCATGATTATCCGTGGATAGTTTCGCTTTTACCGTAATTTTTAATAACCTCAGCTTCGTACGCTAAAAAGTCTGCCCAACGCTTATCTACGTCAATACTGCCTGCATATTTTTTAGCAAACTTCAGGAACATAGTGTAATGCCCTGCCTCACTGATCATTAATTCGTGGTAAAAGGCAGATAGTTCTTCATCATCAATATTTTCTGACAGTACCTTAAAGCGCTCACAGCTGCGGGCTTCTATCATTGCAGAGAAAAGTAATTTCTCTACCAGCTGCTGCTCGCGTCCTCCTCCCTTAATTACAAACTTGGCCAGTTCTTTTACGTAGCTGTCTGCACGCTCCTTGCCTAGTACATAGCCGCGGGTAATAATAATGTCGTGCACACGCTTAAAATGATCCATCTCCTCTTGCACAAGTAATGCCATTTCTTGCACCAAGTCGCTCAGGTTAGGGTTTTGAACGATTAAAGTAATTGCGTTGGTGGCTGCCTTTTGTTCGCAAAAAGCGTGATCGGTTAGTATCTCCTCGATATTACCTTCAACTACATTTTTAACCCATTGCGGGTCGGTTGGCAACTGCAGCTTTAAAATGGTTCTCTCACTCACAAAGGCAAAGATATTGTTTTGCCGCGGCTGCTTAAATAAAAATGCCAGAGCAGCATAGTAGCAACCGTTCTGTAAGGGCGCCAGTGTTCTGCCAGCGAAATAAGCATGTCTTTGGTAGTTTCTTTTGGCAATTGCTTCAACTTTTTGAATGCAAGCACTGCTGCTAAATCTCCGGATGGGAAAATATCCGCACGTTGCAAAACAAACATCAGGTAAACATCTACCGTCCAGTTGCCAATGCCTTTAATCGAGATTAATACCTGACGGACTTCATCGTCGGTCGTGTTTTCAGAGGCCTCCAAGTTTATTTGCCCGCTAAAGATTGCTTCAGCCAGGCAACGCGTATAAGCCATTTTTTGCCGGCTGAAGTAGCAAGCCTTAAATTCAGCATCGCTAAGCTGCAAGACCCGCGCAGGCGTAATTTCTTGTACGGCTTCCTTAAGTTTATTCAGAGCCGCCAGGGCAGAGGCTAAGGACACCTGCTGCTCCAGTATAATATGTACCAGCGACTCAAACGTATTTGGCCTTGACCACATTGGCGGGTAGCCGTAATTGTCTATGATCCGTTTTAGGTCTGCATCTTTTGCCGCAAGGGTGTCACAAATCGAGTGGAAGCTTTCTTGATTAAACGTCGAAAACATTACTCGCAAATTTCACATTCTTTGCCGAAATTTACTGTATGAATAACCTACCACCGCTGGCAGAACGGATGCGGCCTAAGTCGCTCGACAATTATGTAGGTCAGCAGCATCTGGTTGGTCCTGGTGCGGTGCTCCGTAAAGCGATCGAGTCGGGATCGCTGCCGTCAATGATCTTTTGGGGGCCGCCCGGGGTTGGTAAAACCACTTTGGCTTACATCATTTCGCAGAGCCTTTACAGGCCATTCTTTTCGCTTAGTGCCATAAATTCCGGGGTGAAAGATGTGCGCGAAGTAATTGAAAAGGCATCGTTGCTTAAGCAGGAGGGTGAGACCTTGCCGATTTTGTTTATAGATGAGATACACCGATTTTCAAAGTCACAGCAGGACTCACTTTTAGGGGCGGTTGAACGTGGCATTGTTACGCTGATAGGCGCGACAACGGAGAACCCTTCTTTCGAAGTAATATCGGCTTTGCTATCGCGATGCCAGGTTTACATTTTGCAGCATCTGGAAGAGCAGGACTTGCTTGATTTGCTAAAGAAAGCGCAAAAGGAAGATGTAGTCCTTAGCAAAAAGAAGATTACAATAAAAGAGCATGAAGCGTTACTGCGGCTCTCAGGCGGTGATGCGCGCAAATTGCTGAATATATTCGAGTTACTCATCAATGCTTTTGATACCAGGAACATCACCATCACGAACGATGTAGTTCTGGACCATGTGCAGCAAAATATGGCGCTGTATGACAAAACGGGAGAGCAACATTACGACATTATATCGGCATTCATCAAATCTATGCGTGGCAGTGACCCCAACGGCGCGATATACTGGCTGGCCCGGATGCTTACCGGCGGTGAAGACCCGCTTTTTATTGCCCGCAGGATGCTGATCTTAGCATCAGAGGACATTGGCAACGCTAACCCGAACGCCCTATTGCTTGCCCAAAGCTGTTTCGAGGCGGTCAACAAAATCGGTATGCCGGAATCGCAATTGATTCTTTCGCAAACTGTTATATACCTGGCAACCTCTCCTAAAAGTAATTCGGCTACAACGGCTATCGGCGCCGCTATGGCTTTGGTAAAGCAAACCGGAGACCTGCCCGTGCCGCTGCACCTACGTAACGCGCCAACCAAGCTGATGAAGAACATTGGCTACGGCAAGAACTATAAATACGCACATACTTTTGAAAATAACTTTATAGACCAGGATTTTCTTCCGGAGGCTGTTAGGGGAACCAAACTATACGAACCGGGCAACAATGCACGGGAAAACGAAGCCAAAGAGAAACTAAAGAAGCTTTGGGGGAAAAGGTATGGGTATTAAGCCGCCGCACCCCAAATAAAGCACTATCCAACTTTTCTGTATTTGTACTTACCCTTAATATGGTAGTTTAAATATTGCCCTTTTGATTGGGCTGCAAGCATTTGATTATACTCCCTTTGCGGCACATCCTTATAATCATACACCATCCCGCTGGTATAAGTAATGCGCAAATTTTTTGATTGCTCATTGTAATCCATGTGTGCCACAACGCTCGACGGCATATTTGTACAACGCCATTCAACCTAAAAAGCTTTGAAATTTTTTTAAATATTTAGTGTAACATACACACTATGTGTTGCGTCTATTACTTTTTTTAAATGCTTTGCTCAACCCAAAGCCTTAATTATCACAATATGAAAGCACTAAAAGTGATCGGTATCATCCTTTCCGCATTAATTGTAATTATCATTGCCGCTGGTACCTTTGTGAAGGTTGCGCTTCCTAATACTGGCAAAGCCCCTAAAATAAAAATAGAACGTACTGCCGAGCGTATTAAACGGGGTGACTATCTGGCTAACCATGTTTCGGTATGTATGGACTGCCACAGTACGCGCGACTGGGGTTCATACGCAGGACCTATGATAGGTGGCCTTGGCGCCGGAGGTGAAAAATTTGATCAGCAAATGGGTTTCCCGGGCAAGTTTTATGCACCTAACATTACCCCTTACAAGTTAGCCAACTGGACAGACGGAGAAATTTATCGCGCATTAACCACCGGCGTTAACAACAACGGCAAAGCGTTATTCCCCCTTATGCCCTGGGAGCACGTTGGCTTGATGGACCGGGAAGACGTCTACAGCATCATTGCTTACCTGCGCACCCTACCTGCCATTAATAAAGATGTGCCTGCGCCACAATTGGATTTTCCGGTGAATTTTATCGTCAACACAATGCCGCATAAGGCGAACCCGGGAAAGTTACCGGCAGAAAGTGATAGTGTAAAATATGGTGGCTACCTGGTGAATGCAGCAGGGTGCGTTGACTGCCATAGTAAAGTTGACCACGGCGCAAAAATTGCAGGAACGGAATTCGGCGGCGGAATGGAGTTTAAGCAGCCTGCAGGTGTGTTAACCTCAGCCAATATTACGCCTGATACGGAAACCGGCATCGGTACCTGGACCAAAGAGATGTTTGTGCAGCGGTTTAAATCACTTGACGGGAAAGCGGCAACAGCAAGAAAATTAGGTAAAGGTGATGTGAATACCGTGATGCCCTGGTACATGTATGCCGGTATGAAGCCAACTGACCTTGGCGCAATTTACGCTTACCTGCACAGCCTGAAGCCGATAAAAAACAAAGTCGTAAAATTTAAAAGATCCTAAACCGCTGATATTAATTAAGTGATGGCTACGGCCATCACTTTTATTTACAGTTTATTATTGCGTAAGCTACGTAATTGCCATGGTGAGCAAATGAAGCGATTAGGCCGGTGTCTAAGCCATCGTTTAAGATAACAGGGTAACCGGCAGGCTTTTTTGAAAAAGAAATATTTGCTCCCGGCATCATTTCCACTAATTTACGAGCAAGCAGTGATCTTACCGCGGCAGATTGATGTAAATATTCAGTAGTGTCAATTTGCTGAACATCGATGAGAACGTCATCAGCGTTAAATGACGAGGCAGCCACTGTATGAATAAAATTTTGGGTGATGATGGTTTGGCATAGAATTTCATCGGTATCGGCATAGTGGACAAATTTATACCATGAACGTATGCCACTCGTGGCATTTTGCTCTTGGCTAAATTCTAAAAATTCCAGTTCTAAAGTGGTGGGCGAAAAAATCAGTCCGGATTGATGCCGTTTCTGTAGCTTGTAAACAGCTTCTTTAGCAGACCAAAGCATCCAAACATAGTTGACAAAGGAAATGGTATCGGTCGGCAGTCTTTGATATTGGTCCTGTTCGGCTTTTGAAAGTATTTTGGAGTAAAATTTAATACTGCCCGTGCGTTCCGGATCAATGAAGTTTAGATCGACAATGTCGTTGCCGATGCTAAGCATTACTGCGCCATTTTTTCTGAAATAACGTCGATGCAGCTGCCCACGTTAGTCATCTTATCTGCAGAATCGTAATCTATCTCGATGCTATAATTATTCTCTGCATCGATAATGATGTCTACCAAATTTGCAGAGTTGATCTTCAGGTCTTTAATAAGGTCGGTTTCTTCGTTAATGTTAGCCAGTGCCTCTTTCTCAGTAGTATAAGGATTCAGTACTTTTTTTAACTCTTCAAGTATCTCTGTTCTCGTCATTAGTTGTCAAATTTTGAAAAAATAAGGCAGCTGTTTACATCGCCAAAGCCAAAGTTAGCTTTTGCAACGAAATTTATTGGTGTTTTCACCATTTTAGTTGGCAAACTTTTAGTACTGATCAGTTCACTAATACCCGGATTTGGGTCTTCCAGATTGATATTAGGATGCACAAAACCATGCACTATCTGCAAAATTGCCGCTATACTTTCAATAGAACCTGCGGCACTAAGGCTATGGCCTATCATTGATTTAAGCGAATTCACGTAAGGAAAATCGTCACCGCTGCGGCCTAATGCTGTACACCAATTTTGTATCTCCTGCCTGTCGGCCATTGTTGCTGTCAAGTGCCCGCTTATGGCATCTATATGTTTGGGATCTATACCCGATCTTTCAATTGCTTCTTCTATACAACGCGTAACACCGGCGGGGTTCGGGGCTGTCATGGACCCTCCCTGGCGCTGGCCACCGCTGTTGTTACTGCCGCCCAGTATCTCGGCATATATCTTTGCGCCACGTGCAAGGGCATATTCCAGATCTTCAATGACTAGAGCACCCGCACCCGATCCTGGTACAAATCCGCCGGCGCTGGCACTCATTGGCCGTGACGCTTTTTCCGGCTCGTCATTGAATTTTCTGGATAAAACCCGCATCGAGTCGAAAGAACCGAATACATAGGTATCTACGTATTCTGCGCTCCCTACCAGCATACGTTTGGCGTAGCCCGCTTTAATATGGTCATAACCCATCAAGATGGCTTGAGTGCCTGTAGCACAGGCGGCAGAGTTGGTAATTACTGAATTTGCCAAACCCAACCTACCCGAGATATATGAGGTAACACCACTGTTCATGGATTGCTCCACCACGCGCGATCCTAATTTTTTTGCTTCTTTGTTGTCAACGCGGGTGATCACGTTTTTCATTGCCTCGGTATCAGCAACGCTGTTGCCAAAAATGCAACCGGTGTCCCAGATTGGTTCTTCTGTTTCCGTAGATAAGCCGGCATCTTTCCAGGCATCTATTGCGGCAACTAACCCATATCCAATGCCCCGTGCCTTTAAACCGTAAAAGCTTACTTCAGATATATAATCACGCAGCATTTCCCAGTCAAACGGCGGCACCCCAGCAACCTGGCAGCTAAACCTTAACTCTTCGTAATGCGGTACAAACCTAATGCCCGACTTGCCTTGCTGTATCGCATCTAAAAAAGCAGGTATCCCTACACCATTCGGCGATACAACACCCATACCCGTAACAACAACCCGCCTGCTCACTTCTTAAATCCCGCGTTTTTAATAATGCCCGAAAATATTCCTCTGGCAATAAGCTCTCCCTTGGTGTCCAGCATTTCTACATCACACTTTAACTTCCCAAACCTGAAATATACTTTCTTTGAGTTCACGATCACTTTTTGACCCGGAAGAACCACTTTATTGAAAGCGACATCTGTCGACGTGAGTAATGGAAACATTGGCTCATCACTCGCATCATACACATCGCCTTCATGCATGATTAAAAATATCCCCAGTACCACAAGCCCTATTTGTGCCATAATCTCTGTGATGATGACACCCGGTGTAACCGGGTTGCCTACAAAATGGTCCTCGTAAAAAAAGGCATCTTCTCTCAGGGTGTAATCGCCGCTCACTCCGTCAGTATCCAAAGAGTAAATATGGTCTACGAACCTAAAAGACGATTTATAAGGTAGAAGGTTTAGTATGTTTTTGTACATCTATTTAGTTTCTGAAGATGTTTTAATGTCGGCAGGGCGCTTGTTAAAGCGCTTTATAACGAATAATATCAGCAACATTGCGATGAATATGGCGGTGTACGTCCAAAACCTGATAGTACTATCAATCAGGATACTGCCAAATACGGCCGTCAAAGCACATATGTTTAGGTTTTGCTGTGATATGGTTTTCATAACTACCGGCAGTGCTCTCCTCCGTCTACGTGAATGATGGAACCGTTGATCCAGTTTGCTTCATCAGTGCACAAAAGATAAACAACTTTAGCAACATCTTGGGGCTGGGTGATGCGGCCATACGGGTTGCGTTTGGTAGCCATGTCAATCAATTGATCGTGTCCGGGGATTTTCCGTAACGAAAAAGTGTCGGTAATCCCGGCCTGAATTACGTTGGTGTTGATCTTAAATTTGCTGTACTCTACTGCCATATAAGTGCACAAACTTTCGAGCGATGCTTTGGCCATTGATACCGCCGCATATCCGTCCCAGTATTTGTGCGAACCTTCACTGGTTAAGCCAATAATACGCGCATTTTCTACGAACATTTTTTTGCCGATGAGCAGGTTAGCCCAATCCAGCAAACTGTTAGACATGGCGTAAGTCGTCAACTCTATATCTTCGGCGGTAAGTGTGCTTTCATCTCCTGCAGAGGTTAAAGACTTTAAGTTACCCCGTGCTATCGCGTGTACCAATACCTTCACATTTCCATAACCCGCTTTTGCAGAGAATTGATTCATAAATGCGGTGCGTCCATCATCTGTCAAGGCATTTATGTTAAATGGTAACACCTCCACATTATTTTTCGCGGCTAAGTGGGCAAACCTTTGCCTCACCTGTTTATCTGCAGCAGCCATTTCACGGTACACAACGGCAACATTCATTCCATGGGCAGCCAGCTTTTCTGCAGACGCGAATCCAAAGCCGCCGGAGCCGCCAAGTATTATTGCCCAAAGACCTTTAAATTGTAAAGTTGTATCCACCCGTTATAAAAACTGACATCAAAGTAAATAAAATTTAAGGATTAAATCAGAACCGGGTGTTAAGAAACAACAGGGTTCAAGACCGCTACTTAAGCTTCTCATTGTTGCGGTGCCTGTCCATATCACGAATGGTTTTCTTCTGGAGGTTTTTCTCTAACGCGTCGGCAAGGTTAATGCCGGTTTGATTGGCCAGGCAGATCAGCACGAATAAAACATCAGCCATCTCGTCGGCAAGGTTAACTTCTGTATCAGGTTTTTTGAAGGACTGCTCGCCGTATTGCCGTGCCATAATGCGGGCCACCTCACCAACCTCTTCCATCAAAATGGCGGTATTAGTCAGCTCGTTAAAGTACCGGATACCTGTGGTTTTAATCCAATTGTCTACAAGGGTTTGGGCTTCATCTATCGTCATAATCTCGTTAATAATTGTCTCTGTCCCGGGTGTTCATCATAATAGTTACCGGCCCATCATTAACTAAACTGATCTTCATGTCCGCACCGAAAATGCCTGTAGCAACGGGTTTGCCAAGGAACTTGTTAAGTTCGGTAATCATCCGCTCATATAAAGGCATAGCTTGCTCCGGTCTCGCCGCGCGGATAAACGATGGTCTGTTGCCTTTTTTAGTCTGTGCAAGTAAGGTGAATTGCGAGATGAGTAAGATATTTCCGTTTACATCTGCCAGTGCTTTGTTCATTAGGGCATTTTCATCGCCAAAAACCCGCATGTTCACAATCTTTTGCGCAAGCCATTGCAGATCTTCATCGGTATCTGTTTCTTCGATGCCGAGCAGCACTAAAAAACCTAAGCCGATTTCACCGGTGATATTGCCGCTTACCTTGCAACTGGCTTCTATAACTCGCTGTACAACTGCTCTCATTGATTTTAGACCCGACTTTATAAAGATAGCATTTAAAACTTTTGACCGCGGCATAAGTTATCGTACGTAAAATAACTAACCATGGAATTAAACAACCCTACAACTGCAGGCGGCGAAGGCAAAATAGTAGCGATACTAAGCTATTTAACATTTATTGGCTGGCTTATTGGCTATTTCGGCTTTCACCAGGGACGCAGGACTTCATTAGGCAGCTATCATTTGCGGCAAGGGTTATACATGTTTATTGTATTTCTGCTTATCTACATAGTGTTAAGAATTTTACTGGTGCTGACAGGTGCTTTATTCATTGCTTACATTATGAACATCGCTAACATTGTTTATTTTATATTGGCAATTGTTGGCATCATAAACGCTTTAAATGGCGTTGAAAGACCTTTGCCTTTTATCGGCAAAAAGGCAGAAACTTATTTTCCTACGCTATGAGGTAACGCACTTTAGTACAGTTTTTAAGCCACATCTAAATAAAGGTGTGGCTTTTTTTATTCACACAACGTATAGGTGTAGCAACATCGTTATTGGCTTAGCTAAAATTACTTAAACACATTTCATAGCCCGCACTTATGCTGATAATCAATCAATTCTGTTTAAATTTTGAATGATAGACCTGTAGAAATACTACTTATAAAAATTTTTAATTAGACCGAAATCATGTTTTGCCGGGTTTTAAAATTGATGGTATAAAACTTGTAATTAATTCGGCACCGCTGATGATAGCAGTATTTAAATAATTAACAATGTCGGTTACAGCAATAAAAAAATCAGAGAACGTTGCCATGCAATTGGTAACAGATAAGATCAAATCAAGATTAGCAGTTGAAAGCCACGCGAAAGCCGTTGGCGACGGCATAGCAATTGCGCCTTCTGTAAAACCGGCAAAAAAAGCCAATGGTATTTTTACTATCACCTTCAGCTACGAACAAAACCTGCACCGTACTCAAGTACAATCAACACAAAGCGGTTATGGTACTCCGGTTTACAAAGTTGCTTTAAGCAGCAGCTTAAACCCCGAATCAAACATCTGCTGGTTACAGCGTAACACCGATGGCTGGAAAGTTTTATTAGGCACTAACATGGATGCCAAACTGATAGACGCGCTGACCGCAGCTATTGAACAACAAGCATAAACATCATTTATACATCTACCTATAGTTAAAACCGGCCGCGTTAGCAACCGGTTTTTTTATTTACCGGCCGGCTGTCAGCGGCTGGTCTGCAACTGTATTAAACGCCGTTCTGGAAATAACCAGCTGATCTTGCCCTGCTATAACAACATATTGCATTTCTACCCAGCCATAATACCATTTGTCATCTTTCTTTAAGCGGTAGGCCAGGTACTGCACATTGGGATTTGTAAAGTTCCCTGTACGGTTAACCGTACCTGTAGAACTTGATTTTTGAAACAGCAACGCGCTGCTGTGCTGCCAAACCAGCGGCGCATCTTGTTGAGTTTGCACTACATCATCTTTATGGAAAGCGAAAGCTTCTGTTTGTGCATCCATAAGCAATTGCACATTTGCAGTTGGCGCCATTTTGTAAAGCGTAAGCATGGTAGTGTTATTGTTAACAGAATTCAACTCTACGCCACCTACAATGTCTGCGACACCATCGCTGTCTACATCCATTACAGGGGTGCTGCCATAGCGTAAAATACTTATGGCAGGAACGGTGTATAATATTTTGTTAGTGATTACCGGTTCAACATCTTGTGGCACTGTGCAAGATGCTGCATATAACAAGGCAAAAAGTGATAAGGTTAAAAGTTTTTTCATACTACTTACAAATTATTTTGACAGTATGACGCATGCCATTAAAAGAGCGTTACAAACCACTTGAAAGTTAATTTCGTAACTATCGTTAAGGCTGTGTTAAAAAGCCGATATCTGCTGCATTGCCATCTATTTTTGCTACTTTTGCAGACTTTACAAAATCCAATCAAGACTTAAGTGATCATTCTTATATTTTTCTTGTCGCACTGGTTCTTGTCGCTCTTTTTCCAGACATTTTTTCTGCATCGCTATGCGTCGCATAAGATGTTTACTACGCATAAAGTAACTGAGCGCATATTCCACGTGATGACCTTTATTTGCCAGGGCTCGTCGTTCTTAAACCCGCGCGCGTATGCCATTATGCACCGCGAACACCACGCTTACAGTGATACCGAAAAGGACCCGCACTCGCCGCACTTTTTTACAGATGTTTTCCAGATGATGTGGCGTACTGTTTTGAGTTTTCGCGAGCACGAAAAGCGATTGAGGGAGCCAGAGGCGCGTTTTAAAGGCAATTACCCCGAGTGGCATCTGCTGGACTATTATGGTTCTACCTATACCAGCCGCATCATCTTCGGCCTGTTATACGTAGCATTTTACGTGGTATTTGCTACACAATGGTGGATGTATTTGTTATTGCCGATCCACTTTATGATGGGCCCTATCCACGGCGCTATCGTAAACTGGTGCGGCCATAAATATGGCTATGCCAACTATGATAATAACGATAAGTCTAAGAACACTACCCCTTTCGACTTTTTGATGCTGGGCGAGTTATTTCAAAATAATCATCATAAGCACCCTAACAGCGCCAACTTTGGCAAACGCTGGTTCGAGATAGATCCTGTTTACCCAGTAATGAAGCTAATGCACTGGGCGCGGATCATTAAACTGCGTAAACCAATTTATAATTAGAAAATCTTAATGGTCTAGGGCAATTGACTATAGACTTGTAAATATGAAAACATCACAACTTTCTCAAAGCTTAAAGGGGTCAGAGATCATCAAGATCGGTAATGAGATCAATGAATTGCGCCGCAAAGGTGAACAGATCGCAAACCTAACCATCGGCGATTTTGACCCATCAATCTATCCGATTCCGTCAGAGTTAAGAGAAGGTATTGTTGATGCTTATAATCACAATCAAACTAACTACCCGCCCGCGGATGGTATAGCAGATCTGCGCGAGCAGGTTTCCGCATTTTTAAAAAGCAAATTCGGGCTGTACTATCAGCCCAATCAAATATTGATCGCCAGCGGTTCGCGCCCGTTGATCTATTCAACGTTTCTGGCTTTGGTAGATAAAGGCGACAGGGTGGTTTACCCTGTACCGTCATGGAATAATAATCACTATTGCCTGCTTACCGGTGCAGAGGAAGTGCAGGTAGTTACCCGTGCCGAGAATAACTTTATGCCTACGGCAGCGGAGATTGCCCCGCACTTAAAAGGCGCAACCTTATTGGCATTGTGCTCGCCGTTGAACCCAACAGGCACCATGTTCGAGAAAAAGGACCTGGAAGAAATTTGCGATCTGATTATCGAAGAAAACAAGACACGCGGCGCGAATGATAAACCGCTGTACATTATGTATGACCAGATCTATTCGCAGCTTACCTTTGGTAAAGAGCATGTAGACCCGGTCAGCCTGCGCCCCGAGTTAAAAGACTACACCGTTTACATCGACGGTATCTCTAAATGCTTTGCAGCTACCGGTGTGCGTGTGGGTTGGGGTTTTGGTCCCGAAAAATTGATCGGGCAGATGCGCTCTATAGTTGGTCACATGGGCGCCTGGGCGCCAAAGGCAGAGCAGGTTGCTACCAGCGAGTTTATTAAGACACTTCAACCTGTTGAGAACTACCTTAAAAGCTTTAAAAACCGCATAAAATCAAGCCTGGATACTTTATTCAATGGCTTTCAGCAATTAAAGGCTGAAGGTTTTGCCGTTGACGCCATCGAACCGATGGGCGCCATTTATCTTACCGTTAAGGTTGACTACGCCGGTAAAACTACTCCGTCCGGACAAAAACTAGAGAGTTCTGCAGACATAAACTTCTATTTGATCAGTGAAGCCAAAGTTGCATTGGTGCCATTTTCTGCATTCGGTGCCGGAGGCGATGTAAACTGGTTCCGCGCTTCTGTGGGTGCCAGTTCACAGCAAGAGATTGAGGCGATGATACCACGTATCAAAACCGCTTTAGCCGCTTTGAACTAAGCAAAACGTTGAATTTGGGATCGACCAAAACATTTAGGAATAAATAATGTCCTTATGTTTAAATCCCGATAAGTGTCTAAAACCAGAACGCCCGGCGAACTGCACGAGCCGACAACCAAAAAAGAGCTAACCTACATTCAAAAGGTGTGGCAAACTGTTGCCATTATTGCGCTTTTGGTCATTGTAATTCTTATAGCGCGTGTTGCCTTCAATGTGTTGCTAATGGTCTTGGCGGGGTCGCTCATCTCTATTTACTTTAACGGGTTAAGCGGCATCATCCAACGGCGGTTACGTTTAAAACCTGGTATATCCCTGGTTATATCCATTGTTGGGTCGTTTGCTATTTTAGGTGTGCTATTGTGGTTTATGGGCACAACCATTGAGCAACAGATAGCCCAATTGATACGCAGCCTTCCGGGCACGATTAATAACGTTAAACAAAAACTGTCAGAATCACCTGCCGGGCAGCAGGTACTGGAGGCATTATCCAGCACTAACTCACAAAAAATGATGGGTACTGTGCAGAGTTTCTTCAGTACCAGTTTTGGCGTGTTGGGTAATCTTTATATCATCCTGTTGCTCAGTATTTTTTTTACAGTGAGTCCGGCGTTATATACAGATGGCATCATTTTACTGTTCCCTCCGGAACGTAAACCTGTTGCCCGGCACATCATTAGCAGGATAAGTGCCTCCTTAAAGGGTTGGGTAAAAAGCACTATACTCACCATGGTCGTTTTAGCCACCATGATCTCCATCGGGCTTACCATTATGGGTATACCTGCCGCTTTAGTATTGGGCTTGTTTACGGGCATGTTGCGCCTGGTACCAAACTTTGGTGCCATTATCGCTATGGTACCCGGAACCTTACTGGGCCTTACCGAAGGAACCGGGACAGGTATTATTGTCGCACTTATCTACATCGTATCGCAAACTATAGTTAACAACATTGTGGCACCGCTGGTGCAAAAGCGCATGATCAATATGCCCCCGGCACTAACCATCATCAGCCAGGTAATTATGGGAACATTGTCAGGCGGCTTAGGAATTATCCTTGCCGTGCCTTTACTGGCCATCGTTTTCATTTTGGTAGAAGAACTCTATATTAATAAAATGGAAGATGGCAATGTAGACGACCGGCCCGTAGTTGGTGAAGCACCCTTGCTAAAACATCAATAAACCGATTGGTAGATCGCCTTGACAGCAGCACCCGGATCAATCGCTAAATTCACGGCTGCGGATACAGCAACACCGTGTATGCCGGTATCCATTAACAATTTAACATCAGCCACTTGTATGCCGCCGACGGCTATAACAGGAATTTGAATGTCTAACTTTTCCAGGTTCCGGTAGCCTTGAAAACCAAGGAGGGGTTTATTGTTGGGCTTGGTATCAGTATGGGCGAACGGCCCGTAACCGCTATAGTCGGCTACGCCTAAAGACTGCACAAACAGTAATCGTTCCGGATTGGTTGACGACGCGCCTAATGTTTTATCATCGCCAATAATTTTCCTGATCTTAACCAGGTCGGCATCAAAATCTTCGATGTGTACGCCCTGCGCATCTACCGTGTCAAGCAGATGATAATGGTTGGTTAGAATAAGTGTAGCACCCCAATCATCACAGATGGCGGCCACCTCATTAATCTCTGCAATCAGCTCGTCGTCACCTTTGCTCATGCAACGATACTGCACCCAGTTTGCACCATTCTCGCAAGCTATTTGCGTTTGCTCCGCATGACTTCGATTTGGTAGATCTTGCGTTAGATAATGGAAACGGGAGATGTATTTCTTCATTTTGCTTTGCAGACCACAGGTGCTAGTGCATAGACCATGGTTTAAATTTCTATGGTCTATGGACAATGGTCTATTGCCTATCGTCTATACTATTTCTTAATCACCTCTGTAATGGGTTTACCTATGCAGCCATTGGGCATTTGCACATGCAATAGCGCTGCTAAAGTTGCAGATATGTCAGTCATGTTTGTTTCGCGCACCAATGAGCCGTGTTGCACGCCCCAACCCATAAATAGTAAGGGAATATGCGTGTCGTAAATAGTCCAAGTACCGTGCGTAGTGCCTGTTGCATTAGGGCTTCCGCCATAGTAGCCCGGTTTTAAGATAAGTTGTATGGCGCCGCTGTTTTCTTTATTATAACCGTTAACTATCCGTTCCTTAATCCAAATCGGCAGGTTGGTGTTCTGCGCGTTTGCCATATCTACGGCATAAAGTACCGATGGTTGCTTGCTAAGCCATTCTATCACATCATACTTAATGGCATCTGTATTTAGCTTTTTATTAGCGATAAGCACATTATTTAAGTTGATCATAAAGTTGCTGGCATCAATCACGATGCCTTTTTCACCGTATTTTTTTTCCAGCAAGGTGTTAAGATCGCGTGCCATTGCGCCGGCGTTTACATAACCTGCAGGTACATTGTGGTCTTGTAAAAAATGCGGGTTGTGCGCCGCACCATGATCGGCAGTTAAAAAAGCTACGTAGTTGCCTTTACCAACTTTTGCATCCAGGTAGCTGAAAAATCTTGCCAGGTCTTTATCTAAACGCAGGTAAACATCCTCAACTTCTACAGAGTTAGGCCCAAACTGATGGCCAACATAATCTGTAGATGATAAGCTTACCGCCAGGAAATCTGTAACCGGGTGTGCGCCCAATTGCTCTGCTTCAACCGCTTTTTCCGCAAAGTCTAAGGTAAAACTAATACCATAAGGAGAGCTGCGAATGGCGCTATAATTCTTATCCTTGCTGATCAAGGCCATATCATGCGGGAATACCGGCGATGTTTCATTGCGATATTTGCCTTCATAAGCGGTATTATCCGCAGTGCTTTGCACGTAGGTGCTCAGCGGGTACATGGTGTCCCATTTCTGGCCCAGATATTTTTGCAACCCACCCCCCGTGTTGAAGCCTTTGACCCAAGCCGGCAGATCTGTCATGTAATAGGTGCTGCTGATCCAGTTTCCGCTTACATCGTCAAACCAGTAAGATGCGTTTGCGGTGTGACCTGCAGGCAAAATAGCGCCCCTGTCTTTCAAAGAAATGCCGATCACTTTCGAGCGAAAGTTAGTTGCTAACCGTAACTCATCAGTAATAGTAGTAACCTGCAAATTGCGTGGCGACATTTGCCCCGCGTTTGATGTGCTGCCTACCGTTTGCACCGTTGAGTCGGCAGCGCAGTACATACGCCTGCCGGTAGCCTGTATCACCCAATCGTTAGAGGCGATTCCATGTATAGCTGGCACAGAGCCACTATAAATGCAGCTATGGCCGGGCCCGGTTTCGGTGGGCAAATAGTTTAGCTGCGTATTCTCGCATGTAAAACCTTCGTTAAGCATACGCTTAAAACCACCTGCCTGATAACGGTCATAGTAACGGTATAGGTAGTCCCAGCGCATTTGGTCTATCACAATACCAACTACCAGTTTGGGCCTGGCAACACCTGTTGCAGGTGTAACAATTGCTTTTTTTGTTTTCTGGGCAAGTGTGGCTGTGCTTAAAAGCGTTAACGCGCCAAGGGCAAAATGACTGATCTTCATTTATCGAGGGGTTTTAAGAACG
Organism: Mucilaginibacter ginkgonis; assembly: GCF_009754905.2. Taxonomy (NCBI): domain Bacteria; kingdom Pseudomonadati; phylum Bacteroidota; class Sphingobacteriia; order Sphingobacteriales; family Sphingobacteriaceae; genus Mucilaginibacter; species Mucilaginibacter ginkgonis. Next base: position 3,241,157 of record NZ_CP066775.1, read on the forward strand.
TAAATATGCCAAATGATATTTAAACAAATAGTGATTTTTGTGTTACGCTACCCCTCCTTAATCCTCCCCTAAAGGGGAGGACTGGCCGGCGTTCTAAAATTTTAAATTAAGTGATGCCAAAAAGTTAGTAGGGACCTGCGGATAAAAATAATTGTAGTTAACTACTTTGCCACCTTCGATATCCGGATAGGTTGCACCGTTAGATTCGTATTTCACGCCGAAGATATTATTTACCAGCACGGTGATGCCAATATTCTTCACCGCTTTGATGCTGAAATTATAGTTCAATCTTAAACTGTTCACAAAATAGCTATTGAGATAACGATTTTGTGCGAACGAGCTCGCTCCTGCTGATGGTACACCAGTTGGATTTATGTTCGAAGTGTTATCCAAATATTGGCGGCTAACATATTTACTAATTAAAGCTATTTCGCCGTTCGCAAGAGGATGAAAGCTTAACTCGCTGTTAGCAACAAGATTTGGCGAAAAGGCGATGTCTGTAGTGCCGTAACTAGTCACTACAGGGGTATTGGTATCGTAATTAAAAAGGTATTGCTGAAAGCCTTCTACTTTGTTACTACTGATGGCGGCATTAGCGGCCCACACCAATTGCGGAATGATCTTTAGCCGGCCGTCTATTTCCACTCCGCGTCTGTAACTTGTTTTTATGTTTGTGCGGATAGCTTCACCAACATCATTAAGCGAACCTGTAAGTACCAGCTGGTTATCATACAACATATAAAACCCATTGATACCGCCGCTAAATATACCGGTGTGTAAGCGGTAGCCTGCCTCCCAGTCATAAAGTGTTTCTGCCTTCGGTCTGCTAGAAGGCGTAGAGTTTACGTAATCATCCCGGTTTGGCTCGTGGTTGCCAACGCCAAACGACGCATATAGGTTGTTGTCGCTATTAAGTTTATAAGTGATGCCGACCTTAGGATTAAAAAAGTTGAGGCCAACAGTTTGTTGCACGTTGTTTAGGTTTCTGTCGAAACCGAGGAAAGAATAATATACGTGCCGGTATTGCAAGTCGCCATATAATAGAAACTTGTCCGTCTCATACTCCGCGCGAAGAAATGTGTTAAAATCCGTTTTCTTAGCATTATTGCGCGAGTATTCATAATCCGGGGATATACCTGCCGATTGCGCTGTGTACTCTATGTTGTTATAATGGGCGCCTTTATACTCATTGTAAGCGCCGCCTAGTAGCAACTTAAATTGGGTGGTAGGCTGGTAGTTTAAATTGTAGGTAACCCCGTAAAAGTCGTTTTTTAGCCACAACCTACGCACCAGGTCGGTATTGGTGATTGTTACGCCGCCAATAGTTACAGGTATAAGGCCATAATCTGCCAGAGAAGCATCATTTTTATACTCTTCGTAGTAACCTAAGCCTTTGGTATAATGCAATGCTGCGCCAAAGCTAAATTGATCGCTTACCTGCTGATTGTACAATAACTGGTAATGGTTTTGGGTATAGTTATCCGTTTGATTTGGATAGTACGTTCCGTTGGCTGCTATATAACCCAACTCGTTGTAGCGGCGATTGCCGGCAGCCACGCTGTCGGCGTTTACACCATTCCAGGCCTGGTGCGTTTTTTCCTGTCCTGAAAAGACATTTAATCGCAGGCTGTTATTCTTGCCGAAGTAAGCGCCACTAAAAAAGTAAGATTTTAATTCCGATGCAGATCGCTGGATATACCCATCAGACCTGATGCGCGACAACCTGCCATCAAACTCGAAATGGTTATCCAGCAACCCGGTGCCAATGCTTACTGTATTTTTAACGGTGCCATAAGATCCGGCAGCATTGTTTAACTCGGCATAAGCAGAGTCGCGCCTTACAGCGGTTTGAATATTGATGCTGCCACCAAATGCGCCCGCGCCATTGGTTGATGTACCCACGCCGCGCTGTATCTGGATGTTGTCTACCGATGATGCAAAATCGGGCAGGTCTACAAAATAGGTGCCCTGGCTTTCCGCATCATTGTATGGGATGCCGTTTATTGTAACGTTTACCCGCGTACCGTCAGACCCACGGATGCGGATACCTGTGTACCCAACGCCGGCCCCTGCATCGGAAGTGGTTACTGCGGACGGCGTTTGCATGAGCAGATAAGGAAGATCCTGCCCCAGGTTGTTTTTTTGAATATCTTTTCGTGAGAGGTTCGTAAAGGCCGTTGGCGAGTTGCGGCTGGCACGCGTGGCAACTATGTTTACATCATCCAATACATTAGCTGTGGTCAATGAAAAATCGAGCCTACGGCTATCGGCCAAATAAACGGTTTCGATTACGGTTTTGAAACCTATGAAACTCACCTTAATAGTGTAATTTCCGGCGGCAAGATCTGCGGTGCGGTAATTACCGGCAGCATCCGCAGCTACCGAGCGTGCATTGACAGTTACAGTTGCGCCCGGCAGGGGCGTGTTGTTTTGGCCATCGGTAATTTTACCGGATAGCACAATTTGGGCCGATGCGGTATACGCAAACAGCAAGGCGATGGTCGCCAATAATAAATTTTTCAAAATGTAAATAATAACACTAGTTAAACCATCTGCCTGTAAGGGTGTAAACCGGCAGTACACTTAACTTTTACCTCATCCCTACGCCGGCATTACCCGGATCAGGTGCATACCCCCCGCCCCTGAAGGGGAGAACAATATTTACTATTGCTGCCCTTTAGGGGGACGGGGGATAATGGGTATGATCTCAGCCTGTCTTTCAGTTTGGTAAACAATCTGCAGTTTGTTTGCAACCAAAGCAAGGCACCCCTTAAAGAATGGCACAAATATAAATTTTATAAACTAAATTAGCTCTGTATTATCTTTCACAACGCCGATTAAGATTTAAAGTGCTGTTATTAAGATGAAATTTACGTTCCTGCTGGCTTTATTTGCTACCGTTATTGGTGTAGGGGTGTTGCGGGCACAAACTTGCCCGGAGAATATCGACTTCAGTTACGGAAATTTCACTAACTGGAATTGTCAAACCGGCGCTATCAACCAGTCGGGTATAATTACTTTTACAGGTCAAGGGCCGGTAGGTGGGCGACAAACTATTATAACTAACTCTGATACCGGAAAAGACTATTACGGAAATTTTTCAGTAGTAAGCCCTAGTGGTAACAAATATTCCATTAAGCTTGGAAATGAAAGTGCAGGTGCACAGGCAGAACAGGTCTCATATACTTATACCATTCCGGCAGATAAAAAGGACTATGTATTTACTTATTATTATGCAGTAGTACTGCAATTAACAAATCACTCGGAATTTGAGAGACCACGTTTTTCAGTCAAGCTAACCGACCTGACGGCAAATGAACAAGTTCAATGCGGTACCCACGATTTTGTTTCGGGTGATGGCCTTGGTGATTTCCAAAAATCCAGTAATGGTCAGGTGGAGTATCGGGACTGGTCTACCGTTGCTGTTAATCTTGGCGGCCGGGCCGGACACAAAGTACGCTTTGACTTTACAACGAACGATTGTACTTATAGTGCACATTTCGGTTATGCCTATTTGGCATTTGATGATCCCTGTTTGTTGAACCGCGATCCTATAACCGGCAGTAACGTATGTAACGGCTCTAACTATGTAGTGCTTACCGCCCCGCCGGGTTTTGGAAGTTATAATTGGCACCTGGCAGGCAATCCGGAGATCTTAGGCTATGGAAGGCAATTACCGATAACCCCGGTTCCGCCAGACGGAACAAAATATGCAGTTGATGTCGTGTCCACATCCGGGGTTGGCGCGGGATGCACCGCGTCGTTCAATGCCACGGTACATAAAATAGATGAGCCATTTATTTATCAGTTGCAGCCTAATGCCACGGTTTGCGAATCTGACGGCGCCGATTTAACAGATCCGAAGTACTTTACCGGAAGTTCGGCAGGCTTAACCTATAAATATTACGTCGACGCAGCAGAAAATACTGCCATTCGCAATCCGCAGAAAATTAAAACTTCGGGGCGGTACTATGTTAGGGCTACAAATTCTTACGGTTGTACAGACCTTCAGTTTATAGATATTAACGTAATACCGGCACCCTCAAACGCACCCATTATTGCTGATGCTGTATGCGCGCCGCTAACTGTAGATATAACAGACCCTAAATTAATAAGCTACAGCCCGGATAACACTTATGCATTTTTTAAAGACGTTGACCTGCTGCAGCCTGTTGCCAACCCTAAAGCCGTAGATGTAGCCGGAGTGTATTTCATAAAAGTGACCAATAGTTTGGGCTGCACAAGTGCTGTACCGGTAACTGTAACCATTGTCGAGCGGCCGAAAGTAAAACCAAAAGATATTACAGGCTGCTCTCCTTTAGACATCACAAACATTAAATATAATGCCGGTGATGAGTACGCTGCCACTTACAAGTATTTTAAGGATGCCACGGCTACCATACCCTTAGATAATGCAAACGCTGTAACCCAAGCCGGTACCTATTATACTTTAGGTTACAATAGTTTAGGCTGCCCATCATTGGTTGCCGCGCCGGTTAAAGCGACACTCACCCCACCTGCAACATTGACGCTTGCCGACATCACCCCTGTAAAATATCCGGCAACGGTAGACCTTAGCCTTTCCGTTACGCAATTACCGGGCTATACTTATAATTATTTTGCAGATAGCCTCGCAACATCCCCTTTGCCCGCTTACAACAAAATCACACAGTCTGGCAGATATTTCGTTTTGGCGACGAATGAATATGGTTGCACTATTATCAAGGGAATAAATGTAACCGTTAACGAGCCGGATGAGGTGAACCTATTAATCAAAACCGCCTTCACCCCAAATGGCGATGGCGTGAACGATTTTGCGACTACTGCTATGCAGGGCGCCGCGACGGTGAATTATTTTAAAATTTATAGCCGCAATGGCAGCCTGGTATTTGCAACCAAAGATCTCGGCATTTATTGGGATGGGAAAATGAACGGGTCTGATCTGCCGATGGGTACCTATTACTGGGTGTGTGACACATATGATACCTTCCGCAAAAAGCAGGTCATCAAATCGGGGTATATCGCACTGATCAGATAGTTGGTTACCTTGGCGATTCGGCCTGACGCAGTTTTTCTTCGAGAAGCAGTTTTTCTTTGTGCAGCAAAGCGCTTAACTCTTTTTGACGTTCTTCCTGCAAACGCATCAGCACGGCTGAGATGCTAAGCGCTCCTAAAACATTTCCGCGCGGGTCTTTAATGTCTACGCCTATACCCCATGAGCCCGGGGTAAGCTTTCCCTTGTTAAAGGAATAACCCTTCGCGCGCGCGTCAGACACAGCTATTTTGATACTTCCTGCAGTAAAGTTAGGGTAGCTTATGCGCATTATTTCTGTATTCGCGTAAAGTATCTCGTCTATTTCTTTATCCGGCAAAACGGCAAGAATAGCAATACCGCCGGCGCCTATTCCAAGAGGATGCCGTGTGCCGGGTTGTAGCGACATGGTTTTTAAAGGATGGTCGCCATCTTCGCGTAAAAGGCACACAGAATAGCGATCGCTGCGCAAAGAGAAAAATGCCGAATCGCCGCTTTTCAGGGCAAGCCTGCTAACCGCATCAGCAGCCAAGCCGTTTATGCCGTAATATTGGTTTGCAATTATGCCAAGCATGTAGCATTCGGGGCCTAAAACAAAACTTCCGCTAACACTTCTTAACATACCCTCAGCCGCCAGGCCCATAGCCAGCCTGTAAGTAGTTGTGCGGTTAAGACCGCTCTTAGTAATAAGATGGTTTAATGTGGCTTCGCCGCCATTTTGTGCAACGATTTTTAAAACTTTAAACGCTCTCGAGAGCGCTTGAGTGCCTTGCGATGGTGTCATACTTAATTCGGAGCGGCTATAGTATTTTAGACTGTTTGTTCACAATCTGACCATAAATTTCGCAACTCAAAATTATATTTCAAAGTGCATGAAACATTTTTTATAACAAAAACGTATGTCAAACAATCTGTGTATTCAATATGTGAACTAAGAATTACGGACTACGGAATAAAAAACACTTTTTGCCTTAAAGTCTGGTTTGCAGCAAAGCCTTTATCCTTGATATCCACTCATCCTTAAGGATACTCAGAACGATCGAATTCCGGCGTGAACCGTCCGGTTTAAGCATATGACTGCGCAAAATTCCTTCAACAGTACAGCCAATACTTTTCATGGCGGCTATACTTCGATCGTTTTTGGAATCGGCCCTTAGCTCGAGTCTTTCGGCCCCTAAAGTTTCAAATGCAAATTGCAGCAAGAGATATTTACAGTGTTTGTTCAAACCGCTGCCCTGAAAGTTTTTGCCATACCAGGTGTAGCCCAATTGTAAAGTTGAATGTATGTTTTGAATATCATAAAACCTGGTACAGCCTGCATATTGTTGCGTTGCCTTATCAAAAACAATAAAAGGATATTCAAGACCTTTCGCACGATTTTGTACAGCAATATTGACATACTCCGTCAGGTCATCAACAGAATTGATCGCCATCAAGGAAAACCTCCAGATTTCAGGCTCTTCAACAACAAAATGGCGCAGGTGTTCAATGTCTTCCCACTCCAGCGGACGCAACAAAACGCGCTCGTCTTCTAAAATATATTGTTGGCTACAATCCAGGTTCATATTTAGTCTTTCCCTTTTATGCAGATCACAAACTCGCCCTTTACCGGGTGGGTATCGTAATAGACCTTTACTTCTTCAACTGTGCCACGTACTGTCTCTTCGAACATCTTGGTCAACTCGCGCGAAACAGAAATCATTCTATCCGGCCCAAAATACGTCGCAAACTCTTCGAGTGTTTTAATCAGCCTGTGCGGCGATTCGTATAGAATGATGGTACGCTCTTCTTCTGCAAGTTGCTTGTATTTGGTTTGACGCCCCTTTTTTACAGGTAAAAATCCTTCGAAGCAAAAGCGATCTGTTGGAAACCCGGAATTGACCAATGCCGGGACGAACGCCGTAGCCCCCGGTAAACACTCAACCGCGATCTCATTCTTTAAAGCCTCCCTCACTAAAAAAAAGCCGGGATCAGAAATGGCGGGCGTTCCTGCGTCAGAGATCAATGCCACGTTTTTGCCTTCTTTTAAAAACCTGACGATCTCATTTGATGATTGGTGCTCATTATGCTGATGATGGGCAAACACTCTTTTCTCTATTCCAAAATGTTTAAGCAATGGTGCGGAAGTGCGGGTATCTTCAGCCAGAACAATGTCGGATTCTTTTAATATGCGGATTGCCCTAAACGTCATGTCTTCCAGGTTGCCAATAGGTGTTGGGACGAGATAGAGTTTGCCGTTCATAGTTCGGTTGTCAGTTGGGTGTTGCCTGTTATCAGATCTGTCGCAGCGGAAAATCTCACAACCGACAACTGAAAACCGCTAACTGAATATATATCTTTGCCTTTCAAAATAGAGACAATGCTGCAAGTTAATTATATCCGCGAAAACCGGGAACAGGTTTTGGAACGTTTGGCGGTTAAAAATTTTAAAGACATCCAATTGGTTGACGAGGTTATTGCCCTGGATGACCAACGCAAACAAACCCAAAACAAACTGGATACTATTTCTGCAGAAGCTAACTCGGCCGCAAAACAAATCGGCGATTTGATGCGTACCGGCAAAAAAGAAGAAGCCGAAACCATCAAAGCTAAAACAGGCAGCTTCAAAGAGGAGATAAAAACGCTTGGCGAGCAGTTAATGCAGATAGAACAAGACTTGCAGCAAAAACTGGTATTGTTACCTAATCTGCCGCACAGTTCTGTGCCCAACGGTAAAACCCCGGAAGAAAACGAAGTGGCTTATGAGCATGGCGAGAAACCAAATCTTCCGGAGAACGCTTTGCCACATTGGGAACTGGCGGCCAGATATGACCTTATAGATTTTGAGTTAGGGGTTAAGATCACCGGCGCAGGGTTTCCTGTATATAAAGGTAAAGGCGCAAAATTACAGCGCGCGTTGATTGCGTTCTTTTTAGACGAGGCTGAAAAAGCAGGTTACTCTGAACGTATGCTTCCATTAATGGTTAACGAAACATCTGGCTTTGGTACCGGGCAATTGCCTGACAAAGAAGGGCAAATGTATTTTGTAGGGCAGGATAATTTGTATCTGATACCTACTGCCGAGGTGCCAATTACCAACCTTTACCGTGACGTAATTCTTAAAGGCGAAGAATTGCCGGTTAAGAATTGCGGCTATACACCGTGCTTTCGTCGCGAGGCGGGTTCTTATGGAGCACACGTGCGTGGATTAAACCGTTTGCACCAGTTTGATAAAGTAGAAATTGTACAGGTAGTTCATCCGGACGATTCTTACCAGGTATTAGAAGAAATGAGCCAACATGTGCAAGGCTTGCTGAAAAAATTGGAGTTACCATACCGCGTGCTTAGGCTATGCGGCGGCGACATGAGTTTTGCATCTGCACTTACTTTTGATATGGAAACCTGGAGCGCCGCGCAACAACGCTGGCTGGAAGTTTCGTCAGTATCAAACTTTGAAACCTTTCAGGCGAGCCGCTTAAAATTGCGTTTCCGTAACGCGGAAGGTAAAACCCAGTTAGCCCATACTTTGAACGGCAGCGCACTTGCCTTGCCGCGTATTGTTGCTACTTTGTTAGAAAATAACCAGACAGAAAAAGGTATAAAAATACCTGAGGTGCTGGTGCCGTATACCCGGTTTGAGTGGATCGACTAGTGCTGTCCTAAAATTTTCGGTCCAACACCGTTAATTCCGGAAACATAAGTTTGCGAAGCGATTTTGATATCCGCCAAATGTTGTTGGATATTTTGTGTGATTTTATGTGCAGTATTGGCATCTTTTGTGAATGCGAATACAGATGGCCCTGATCCTGAAATGCCGAAGCTAACCGCCCCATTGTCCATGGCTATCTCGCGCATTTTATAAAAGTCCGGAATCAGCATGGCACGTACGGGCTCTATGAGCACATCCTGCATGCTGCGGCCCATCAGGTCGATGTCGTTGGTATATAAACCACTCATTAATCCTGCGATATTTCCCCATTGTGTAACCGCGTCTTTAAGTGCTACCTTATTACGGATGATCTGCCGGGCCTCGCGGGTTGGTACGTCTACCTCGGGAAAGATGATAGCGCAGTACAGGTCTTTAGGAAAAGGCAAACGGATAACTTCTAAAGGCTCGTAACTGCGTACCAATACAAAGCCCCCCATTAGCGCGGGTGCCACATTATCGGCATGACCGTGGCCGCAAGCCATTCGCTCCCCTTCAATAGCAAACGGAAGCAACTCTGCTGCATCCCGGGTATCGCCCAATAAAGTTTTAGCTGCAAAGAGTCCTGCTACAGTACTTGCCGAACTGGAACCTAATCCGCTGCCAATTGGCATCTTTTTGTGCAGTTCTATATCCAGGCCAAGATCATTGCGACCAACGCTTTGTAAGTAATGCCGTACACTTACACTTACTGTATTCTTTTCGGGGTTAAGCGGCAGCCGGCCATTGTCGCCGGTTATTTTGCTTATAATGATGCCGGGTTTGCTGGTTACTCGCATCACCACCTCGTCGCCTGGTGCTTCAACTGCGAAGCCCAAAATATCGAAGCCGCAAACGACATTGGCTACGGTAGCCGGTGCAAAAACATGAACCGATTCCATTAATTTGCCCCCACATTTATCAAATCGGCAAATACGCCTGCCGCGGTTACCTCTGCTCCCGCACCAGGTCCCTTCACTACCATTGGCCGTTCATAATAACGATCTGTTGTGAATGCAATAATGTTGTCCGCTCCCGACATCATATAGAACGGATGATTTTCATTTACCATTTGCAAACTGATCACCGCTTTGCCGTTCTCCAGCTTGCCAATGTAGCGCAACACTTTTTTCTCGCGTTCGGCACGTTCCTTCAATTCGTTAAAATAGGCATCTTCCGCTTTTAAGGCGGCGTAAAAGTCGGGGACAGTTTGAGCATCAAGGCACGATTGCGGCAGGATGTTTTCTATCTGTATATCACTTGCTTCCATTGGATAGCCGGAGTCGCGCGAAAGGATCAGCACTTTCCGCATAAAATCGGTACCACGAAGGTCATCTCTTGGGTCGGGCTCGGTATAGCCAGCTTCCTGTGCCATTTTAACCACATCATGAAAACTGGCATCCCCCTTGAAATTGTTAAAAATAAAAGATATGGTGCCCGAAAGAATAGCCTCCATGCGTTGTACATGGTCGCCGCTCACCATCAGGTTTTTTAATGTGCTGATAATTGGTAAACCCGCACCTACGTTGGTTTCGTAAAAGAAATCTACCCCGCGCTGTATTGCGGTGTCCTTAAAGTTTCTGTACTGCGCGTACCCTGATGAGTTTGCCAGCTTATTACAGGTGACTACCGAAATATTCGCCTTAAAGGCCCGCTCATAAAAAGCAACCGGTAACGGACTGGCTGTATTGTCAACAAACACGCAGTTGGGCAAATTCATACCTACCATGCGGTCAAAAAACTCGTCTATATTTGCGGCTTCGCCCTTTTCGTTCAGGTTTTGTTCCCAGTTTTGCAAGGATAGGCCTTCGGCATTGAAGGTCATTTTACGGCTATTACTAATGCCGGCAATCTTAACCTGAATTTTATTTTTCTCGCGCAGCTGTTTGCTATGGTTGTATAGTTGCTTGAAAAGCGTTTTACCAATATTTCCTGTACCAAGGCAAAAGGCGTGTAACGTTTTATTAAGTTCTGTGAAGAACGCGTCGTGCACGGCATTTAATGCCTTTGACAAAGCATTAGCAGATATGATCACAGAGATATTATACTCCGACGATCCTTGCGCTATCGCCCTTACATTAACCCCGTTACGGCCAAGTGCATGAAACAACTTGCCAGACATGCCCGGTGTTTGTTTCATATTTTCGCCTACAACGGCTAGTACTGCCAAATCATCTTCAATATGCGCAGCCTCTAATTTCTTGGCTAATAGTTCTAACTCAAATTCTTGCTCGATTAGCGCCTTCGCCTTCGGGGCATCTGCCGGGTGAACGGCAAAAGTTATGGTATGCTCGGACGATGATTGCGTGATCAATATTACATTGATCTGTTCGCGCGCCAGCAGCGAGAATAACCTGCCGCTAAAACCCGCTTTGCCTACCATGCCACTACCTGTGAGATTTATCACACTGATTTGATTGATGGAGGATATACCTTTTATCGGATGACCCGATGGCTGCGCTTTACCGCTGATCACAGTTCCCTCAAACTCCGGCTCGAAGGTGTTTTTAATAACAATCGGTATTTGCTTCAGAAATGCCGGAATCATAGTCGGCGGATAAATAACCTTTGCACCGAAGTAGGATAGTTCCATCGCTTCTGTGTAAGTAACATCCGTCAGCGAAAAAGCTTTTTTAACAATGCGCGGATCAGCCGTCATCATGCCGTTTACATCTGTCCAGATTTCTATAGCCTCTGCATTTAATGCCGCGCCAAATAAGGCTGCCGTATAATCACTGCCGCCGCGGCCAAGAGTTGTGATATTGCCGGCATCGTCGCTGGCAATAAATCCCGTTACAATGAGTGTCTTGTCGGTGTTTTCGCGGTAGAATTCCTGAATCAGCAAATCAGTCAATTGGGTAATAACCTTTGCTTGTCCAAAGCTGCTATCTGTTTTTACCAGCGTGCTTGCATCAACAAATAATGCACCCGGTACGGATTGTAACGCTATGCGGCTCACCATCAACGCCGAACATTTTTCGCCGTAGCTTAATATCAAGTCGCGGGTTTTGGGTGTCAGTTCGCGCAGTGTTAATACCCCCTGAAATAAATCCTCTAACTCATTGAAGTAGATCTTTAACCTGGTAAGCAACGGGTTTTGGTTGTGGATGTCAACCAGTTTTTTAACCGCGTCGAAATGGCGGATCTCCAGATCGGCCAGTCTGCCGGTAAAACTCTCGCCAAGTGCGGCCTGTTCTGCTGTTTCTGCAAGGAGATTTGTGATTCCGCTCATAGCCGACAATACAAACACGGGCTTTTGTTCTGCCTGACTTTCTCTTTTTAGGATGTCTATCAGTGTATTGATACTTTCTGCCGATCCTACTGATGTACCACCGAATTTTAAAACTTTCATAAGTATTTTAAACAAAAACGCCTTCCTCGTTTGTGGAGGAAGGCGCCTTGTTGGTTTTTATTTTATTTATACCATAGGGTTATCTTCCTCCACGCTTTGTGCATGTGGTCATAATAATCCAGGTGATGGTGTTGTTAATAGTCATTTGCTTTTGCGCTGCTAAGTAAGGTTATAAACATTAAAATAGCAAGGTATATTTTAAATAAGCTTGCATATATACATTCGTATATCTAATTTTATATATCATGAAGAGTATTCTATTAAAACTTGACGACAAATTGTTTGAAGAAACAGAAAAGCAAGTAAAAGCGAAAAAGGTTAACCGGCTATCTTATATAAAAAAAGCAATAGAAGAATATAACATTTTACAAGATCGCTTAAGTTTTGAGAAGCAAATCGCTGAAGAAGTAGGCTTATTGAATAAATATGATCCGGACAAAGAACTAAACGCCGAATTTGAAAGCGCTGCTGAAGAAGACATGGAAAAGCATTTCAATGACTAAAATTCAGCAGTTTGATATCTGGATAGCCGACTTGCGTAAAGCTGATGGTACTGAACTTGGAAAAACACGCCCGGTTTTGGTGTTACAGGCTGACTTGTTAAACCACGCATATCATGTATCAACAATCATTTGCGGTATTTCTTCACAGCATAGGCAGGGTGTCACGGCATTAAGGATCGCTGTAAAGCCTGATGATATTAACGGTCTTGAAAAAGATTCGTATATCATTTGTGATCAAATAAGGTCGATAGACAATACCCGATTAGAAAAGCGTATAGGCCGTTTAAGCGACGACAAAATTAAACAGGTGCAAAAGACACTAAGGGCAGTGCTAAATCTGTATTAAACCAAATTCATAAGTTTTCTTGCGGCAACGTTTTCACACTTGTCATATCTTACCTTTGCACAGCATGACTACCTCAGCCGATATCGCAGAAGCAAGACGAAACAAAACCCTAATCATTTTTATCCTGGGTTTGCTCGCTACCATCGATCCTTTTTCGATAGACTTTTACCTTCCCGCATTTAAAGATATCGCGCAAGATCTGCACGCTACTATAAACCAGGTTTCCCTTTCTATCTCCAGTTACTTTGCGGGCATGGCTATCGGGCAGATTATTTATGGCCCCATCGTAGACCGTTTCGGCCGCCGCCGACCACTGTATTTTGGTTTAGGCTTATACATCGTTTCGAGTGTGCTTTGCATGACGGCGCATAACGTTGAAGAAATTATAACATATCGCTTTATGCAGGCCCTTACCGGCAGCGTTGCTGCTGTAGCCGCGCTAGCCATGGTTCGCGATTTTTATCCGGTGAAGGAAAGCGCCAGCATATTTTCTACTATCATGTTGATTATCGGAATATCTCCATTAGCAGCTCCCTCGCTTGGGGGGCTTGTTGCTTCTGTGGCCGGCTGGCAATGGGTATTCGCGATATTGATATTCGTTGTTTTGGTATTGATCGCGCTGGTGATCTTCTTCTTGCCACCGTCCGCGCTTCCGGATAAAACTGTTTCTTTAAAACCTAAACCGATCATCACTACGTTCTGGAAGATATTCTGCAACCGTCAGTTCATAACCTTTACGTTAGCGGGTAATTTTGCTTTCGCGATCCTCTTTGTTTACGTAACTGCTTCGCCAATCATTTTCATGGACCACTATAAACTAAGTCCGAAGGCTTTTGGGCTGATTTTTACATTGTTGTCTTTCGGTTTTATTGCCAGCAACCGCATGAACATCGTTTTTCTTAAGCGATTCTCGAGCGGCCAGATATTTAAAACTGCCATGTTGGTGCAGGTTGGCATCGCTGTAATATTTCTAATTGCCGAGTGGAACGATTGGCTGGGCATGTACGGTGCCATTGGTATGTTTTTATTGATGCTGGGCACGCTGGGTTCTTTGGCTTCTAATTCGTCAGCAATAGCCCTGGCACCGTTTAAAAGCAACATAGGCAGTGCATCTGCTCTATTGGGCTTTATTCAGATAGGCATAGCAGGTGCTATTTCGGCCTTAACCGGTCTGGTTAGCTTTAAAACACTTGTGCCTATTCCAGCTTTAATGTTAAGCACTTGTATAATTGCGGTGCTTATTTATTTTATTGGCACCAGCGGGATTAAGCATTTAGAAGCGCCCGACGATGGCGCTGTAGTAACCCATTAGCATTTTTTAGTTAATATTGCCATTATGCTTAATGGTGTTGTTACTAAATCTACAGGCAGCTGGTATCGCGTGCAAACACCAGACGGCAAAACTGTAGATTGCCGCATCCGGGGCAAGTTCAGGACCAAAGGCATTACCACCACAAACCCTATTGCCGTTGGCGACCGGGTAGATATAGAATTGGAACGTAACCAGGACACTGGCGTGATCACCAAGCTCTATAATCGTAAGAATTATATTATCCGTAAATCGGTAAACCTTTCCAAGCAAGCGCAGATCATCGCTGCCAATCTGGACCAGGCATTTTTGGTGGTTACGTTGGCATCGCCAAGAACTTCATTAGGCTTTATCGATCGCTTCCTGGTAACAGCCGAGGCTTATGATATCCCCGCTAAGTTGGTGTTTAACAAACTTGATCTCTTTAGCGATGAAGGATTAGAAATACTAGCTGATTACAAAAGCATTTACGAAAACATTGGCTATCCGTGTTTCGAAGTGTCAGCCCTGGAAGGTACCAACATACCCAAGCTAAAAGAAGAGATGAAAGATAGGATAAGTCTTTTTAGCGGGCATTCCGGAGTGGGTAAATCAAGCCTGATGAATGCCATATTACCAGAGTTGGCCTTGCGTACCAACGAAATATCCGACTGGAGCGACAAAGGCATGCACACCACTACTTTCGCCGAAATGTTTGAGCTACCCAGCGGAGGATTCATCATTGATACGCCGGGTATTCGGGAGTTAGGCGTTATAGATATTGAACAGCAGGAATTAGGCCACTTCTTCCCTGAGATGCGCGAGCGTATGAACGATTGCCGTTTTAATAATTGCAGGCATATTAACGAGCCTGGTTGTGCAGTTATGGCAGCTTTAGAAGATGGTGAGATCGAGCCTTCGCGATATGAAAGCTACTTGAGCATTTACAATGGCAACGATACAAGGAGTTGATGTAAGGCATTGATATGCATATGTGAACGAAGATTAATCTGCTAATTCAATAATGTTATTAACCAACCATGCAAGCCATGAAAAATGTAAACTTCCCCGGAGACTACCAGCAAATTATGCCTTACCTGATCGTTCCCAGCGGATTGCGGTTCATCAGCTTTATGAAAAAGGTTTTCGGCGCTCAAGAAAAAGGCGAACGGCACATGCGCGACGAATTTACCATTCAGCATGCCGAACTCACCGTCGGCCAAAGCGTGATCATGCTGGCAGATAGCACAGACAACTACCCGCCGCAAACTGCCGGTATGTTTATTTATGTAGATGACTGCGACACTGTATACCAAGTTGCCTTAGATGAAGGCGCCATTTCTGTTATGCCGCCAAATGATATGCCTTACGGCCGCAGCGCAGGTATTAAAGACCCGGTCGGTAATATTTGGTGGGTAACGTCTGTGTAACACGTCAGTTAATTTTTTACAATATTTGCATCACCTTAAGCGTTTATAGCTGTTACAACACCATGGTACAGACCATTATCATCATATTGCTTTTTGGCGCGGCTGTCTTTTATATCGGAAGGCTTATGTATAAGAGCATGACCGCGAAGAAAGCTTGCGGTGGAAACTGCAAATGCGGCGTCGATTTTTCTGATATCAAACCTTGATGCTTAATTGTCAGGGCGTTACTTATTCATTAAATATTCAGGGCAAACCTTTAACTTTCGCAGAAGTTTAGTTCATTAATGGCTGAGAAGCAGATATTTCAATCAGATAACCCAAGCAGATGGAACCGCTTTAAATGGTCGGGCAGGGCCATTATCATTCTCATTGTCAGCGCGGTTATCGCTTCAATAGTTGCTATCACTTCTACCACTTATCCAAGCCTGCCAAACCTCGATCCGGTTGCGAAAAAATTCAGCAAAGAAGAGCTTGACCAGTTAAAGCGATCTAAGAAGTTTAAAGATTTTAAAATTAAGGTCGAAGAAATACATGCCCTTGCCCGCGCCCGGAAACTGCATCAGTTAAAACAGCCCAATAATAAAGACCGCATTAATGCCGGCTTTTACCGGGCCTGGGAACCGCAGGCTTATAACTCATTGGTAGATCATATTGGCCGCCTGGATATGGTAGTGTCCGAAGGTTTTTATGTAAAGCCTAATGCCGACACTATTCGCGCGGTGATAGATACCGGGTTGATGAACATCAACAAGAAGTATCACAAGCCAATTGTAATGTCGCTATCAAATTACGTAGATTCATTAGGCGGCTTTGACAGCAAGGATGTTATGCGGATCGTTAAAACAAAAAAACTACGGTCGACATTTATCAACAGCATTTTAGGCCAGCTTTCAAAATACAAACTGCGTGGCGTTAACCTTACGCTGGACGATATCCTTAACCGCAAGGACAAAAACTTTATCGCGTTTGAAACAGAGCTCTATAATACATTACATAACGCCGGATTTTTAGTTACGCAAAATGTTATTCCGGAGGACGACCAATATGACTTGCCCACACTTCAAAAAATAAACGACTTTCTGTTTGTGATGGCGATAGACCAGCACAACGAAAGCAGCAACGCGGGCGACATATCTAACCAACACTGGGTAGAGGAAATTCTTGACAGGGTTTGCAATCAGGTGCCAAGTAACAAGGTTATTTTAACTGTAGCGGGTGGAGGGTATGATTGGCCTCAAAGCAGCGTAGGTAAATCTATAGGCTATCAGCAGGCGGTAAGCACGGCTAAAGAAAATAATAAAACTGTTGTCTATGATCCGTCTTCGGCCAACCTGCATTTTGGCTATACAGATAAAGACGGGCTTGATCACAATATATATTTTACTGACGCGGCCACCAATTTCAATGTCATCCGCATGGCGGACGATTGGGCGACCGGTGGGGTTGCCCTTTGGCGTTTAGGTGCCGAAGATCCCCGGTTGTGGACCTTCTTTCAAAAAAACCTGTCGACAGACTCTTTGCGTAAAACGGGCGTAGATATTAAACGCCTGGAAACAGTCGGGTTAAATAACCGGATTGATTATGATGGCGATGGTGAAGTATTGGATTTGATTACACGACCTAAGACAGGCACTATCGCGGTAACGATGGATACGTCTACGTATACTATTACCAATCAGCGGTACGTAGATCTGCCTACTAAGTATGTGATCCGCCGTTACGGTTCGGCACCAAAAAAAGTCGTGCTTACATTTGATGACGGTCCCGATCCGGATTTTACACCGCGCATCCTTGACATCTTAAAGAAAGAAAATGTGCCCGCAGCGTTCTTTGTGGTAGGTGTAATGGCCGAAAAAAACATCCCGATCCTTAAAAGGGAGTTTGATGAGGGTTACGAGATAGGCAATCACACATTTTTCCACCCGGATATATCAACCATTAGCATCCCCCGTGTAAACCTGGAGCTGAATGCTACCCGCAGGCTTATAGAATCTGTGACAGGACGAAGTACGATATTGTTCCGTCCGCCATTCAATGCAGATGCCGAACCTCAAACACTGGCAGAGGTTATACCGGTAGCAGAAAGCCGCCGCCAAAGCTATATTACCATTGGTGAATCGATAGACCCATGGGATTGGCAGCCCGGTGTTACTGCCGACAGCATTCTTGCACGTACAATTAAATTGCGCGACAAAGGCTCGATGATCTTGCTGCATGACGCCGGCGGAGACACCCGGGAAGAGACGGTAAAAGCACTGCCGGGCATCATTCATTATTTTAAAACGCACGGCTATCAGTTTACAACCATAGCGGATGTTATCCATACATCTAAAGAAAACCTGATGCCGCCCATAAGGGATGACGCGAACAGCGGCATTACCGGCAGGTTGTATAACTTTTTTATCACCGGGTATTTTGTGGGTAATATCTTCATCACCTACTTGTTTTATCTGGCTATCTTCCTGGCCGTAGGCCGCATCATTATGATAGGCATACTAGCGTTAAGGCAGCGCTATGAAGATAAAAAGACTACGCCCGAAAGGCTGGCAAATACCACAAACCCGCCGGTAAGTATCATCGTTCCGGCTTATAATGAAGAGGTTACTGCTACAAAGACGATCGAAAGTTTATTGAAGCTGGAATACCCGCAACTGGAGATCATTTTTATTGACGATGGATCTAAGGACAGAACATTCGCTATTGTAGAAGCGGCATACGGTAACCATCCTTCCGTACAGGTGTTAACCAAACCAAACGGCGGTAAAGCATCAGCGTTAAACTTTGGTATCAACCACGCAAGGCACGATTATGTGGTTTGTATAGATGCGGATACGCAGCTCAAAAACGATTCGATTTATCATCTGATGACTTATTTTGAGGGTGAGGATGTGGGCGCTGTGGCAGGTACTGTAAAGGTGGGTAATGAGAATAACATGGTTACCAAATGGCAATCGATAGAATATATCACCGCCCAAAATATGGACCGCCGGGCGTTTGACTTGCTGAATAGCATTACAGTCGTTTCGGGTGCTATCGGGGCATTCCGCAAATCGGCAATTTACAGGGCCGGTGGGTTTACTACAGATACGCTGGCAGAGGATTGCGACCTTACGATGCGCATTCTAAAACAAGGTTACATCGTACGCAATTGTGCCGAAGCTGTGGCCTATACCGAGGCGCCTGAGAAACTGGACGCATTGTTAAAACAGCGTTTCCGCTGGAGTTTTGGCGTTATTCAAAGTTTCTGGAAAAATAAAGACGCCCTGCTGAATAAGAAATACAAATTCTTTGGCATGGTAGGTATGCCCAACATCTTGATATTCCAGATCATCCTGCCGCTCTTTTCACCGCTGGCCGACTTAATGATGATATTCGGGCTTTTCAGCGATAAACCGTTCAAGATACTCGCGTATTATATCGCCTTCATTGTGATCGATTGTATTGTAGCGGCAATTGCCTTCCGCCTGGAGCGCGAAAAGTACGGCAAATTACTTTATATCATTCCGCAGCGATTTATCTGGCGGCAGCTAATGTATTACATACTGTTTAAATCTGTACGTAAGGCCATGAAAGGCGAACTAAGTGCCTGGGGCGTTTTAAAGCGCACGGGTAATGTGAGCGTTAAGCAAACTGCGCCGAATTAGCGAACGTAAACTCCCTCTTCTTCGGGGAGGGTTGGGGTGAGGCGGGTACTCCACCAAGCCCAGTACATTAATACCGGCTGAAATAAAACCCTTACCCATGCCCAAAATGGGGTTACTAAGATCTTGCCTAAATGCAGTGGCGAATCCACTGCCATTGTCACGTGTACAGGTATAAAAGCGGCTAACATTAACACGATAAGCCAGCCGGCTGTTGGGCGGGTACTTTTGAAAATAGCCAAAATCGCGAATACGATCTCGCACGCGCCGGACATGTAATTCATGGTTACCGGGTATGGAATATAATGCGGAATGATGCTGATATATCCATCAGGGTGAACAAAATGATTGATGCCGGCACCGATATAAAAGACGATGGTTATAATAAGGCTGACTTGCTTAGGTCGATTCATGGACTGTTTGAAAAGCTATGATTGGTTGATTTAAAACAAGTTTTAGATGTCTATTTGTAATCGTTCTAAATTAAATGCCTTTGACAAAGTGTTGACATACCATCTAAAGCGGTAATGTAATTTTGTTGGGTCAAATTGTAAGCCAAATTGAAATATCTAAAGGTAATAGCTTTTACACACAAACAAATTGAACTGAAGGAACTGGGAAAACTAGTGATCTGCCAGGAAAATTTGACCGAGAAGCTGCAGCGTGTAAAAGAGCAATTTGGCATCCCCGAAATATTTTACCTGGGTACTTGTAACCGCGTAGCTTTTGTAATGGCTACAGAACAAACCATCGATCGTGATTTTGCCCGCAAGTTTTTCCATGCCTTGAACATTGGCATGTGCCCGGGCTATACCGAGTTGTTTTTAGACGCCGCCGCTATTTATGAAGATCATGACGCGTTGAACCATTTGCTGCGTACCTCATGCTCGCTGGAAAGTTTAATAGTTGGCGAAAAGGAGATACTGGCACAGTTGCGCAAAGCTTATGAAGGCTGCCGCCAGGCAGGCCTTACCGGCGACTATCTACGTATGGTGATGAACTGCGTGGTTAAGGCTGCTAAAGAAGTTTACACGCACACTAATATTTCTAAGAACCCTATATCGGTTGTTTCTTTGGCTTATCGCAAGCTAAAGGAGTTGAAATTTTCGGCAAACGCGCGTATCCTCATTATCGGTGCCGGCGAAACCAACCAAAATATTTCTAAGTACTTGCAAAAGCACAAGTACTCAAACTTTGTGGTGTTTAACCGTACGTTGTCAAAAGCGCAGGCTTTGGCAGCGGATCTTAATGGTATTGCTTATACTATCGGGGAGTTAAAGAACTACAAACAAGGTTTTGATATTATTATAACCTGTACCTCTGCTACTCAGCCGGTTATCACTACAGAAATTTATACGTCATTGCTTCAGGGCGAAACAGATAAAAAGACGGTTGTTGACCTTGCCATCCCTAATGACGTTGATCCCGAGGTTATCCTAAATTTCCCGGTTAACTATATCGAGGTACGCTCGCTCAAAGAAGTAGCCAAAAAGAATATGCAGGAGCGCTATGAAGAATTGGTTCATGCAGAGCGTATCATTGAGGAGAATATCAGCGAATTTATTCCCCAATTAAAACTTCGTCGTGTTGAAGTAGCCATGCGCTGCGTTCCGGAGAAGATCAAAGAAATACGCCACAACGCGTTGAATACGGTTTTCGCAAACGAAGTACAGGGGCTTGACCAACAATCGCGCGAGATATTAGAAAAGGTGATCAATTACATGGAAAAAAAGTACATCAGCGTACCCATGGTAATGGCCAAAGAGATCCTCATCAATAATAACTAGATCCTTTCTTGTCATTCAGCTCCGGTAGCTCTCGGAGAGTAGCGTAGAACCCTGTTATCGCCGGATATCTACTTTGCACTGAACATAATATAGTCGTCGCTTAGCTGCGTGTATTTAAATCCTTTATAATCTTCAAAAGATTTCCAGATCATAGTCGCTTTGGCGCCCCGGTAACTTGCGGGCAAGATGATATATAGTGGTCCAGCATGGCCGCAATGCTGATAATCGTTATAGTTTACGCGCAGTTGCGGGCCGATGGGCTCCAGTGTGATCGTGCGGTTATGCTGAATTTCTAAACTCAGATCGGGCGATATAAAGACAAAAATGGCATTGTTGTTTGTATTGTCCAGTCGGATGACTTCATCCAAAGCATCCTGATCCAAAAACTGCTGGGCAAGCCCTGTGTTGCCGCGTGCTTCTTCGTTTTTGTTACGATCGTAACCCTCAACCGCGAATGAAATGCCGGCATGAAGAATCACCAACCAAACAGCGGAGAATAAGACCCTGTAAGGTTTTATCAATTTGCTAACCAGGTACACCGCACCGGGGATGAGCAGTAAGCCCATGATACGGAAATGCCGCCCCTCATAAGATATGGCCAATTGCCTGAAAAATGACCAGCCAAAAAACAGCACACATACTACATAAACCGTTACAAGCATTAGGCTGTAATCTGTACTGGGCAATAGTTTAACAATCCTTTTTACGAGAAGCACACTGGCGATAGCTAATGCGATAATGATAAAAACACTCACGGTGTAGGTAAACATGGGCCCATCTGGGTGGAACAATAGGCCATGGCTAATTTCATCTATTGAAAAACCGGATAGTATCGGCGACGCAAGCGGAAACCCAAAAGTCTCCCATAGCAATTTAGTTTTATGCCCTTCTGATGTTGGCGTTAAGCCGCGCGACAAATAGCCGAAGTAAATCCCGGCGAATGAAACAACAGCCGGAATAGCTATCCATAACCCATTTGCAATTCCGCGTATGGCGAATAAGCCCGGCTTAGATGACCTGATCCATATAAATAGTAAACCGGCGGCGTAGATCCATATAAAAGATGACTTGCACACGAAACCTATCCACCCGGTTAAAATGATGAATAGTACCATTTCCCAGTTGCGCGGGTTGCGCAGCTTAAGGCATCCATATAAAAACCATCCGGCGAAGCCGAAAAGTAACACCTCGCCGCCATTATAAAATACCAACGGGATAAAGTAAAAAACCTGGCTGGCTATAAAAGCTATGCTGACTATAGAAATGATTTTAGTAAATCCGGCTTGCCTGAAAAATTGGTAAAAGCCAAATAAGCCTAAAATTTCGCAAAGAATAGTTGTAAGTGCGCTGGCCTGCCCGATGCTTATATGAAACAGGCTGATGAATGCGTAGGGCAGCAAGTATTGCCCCGGCGACCACCAGCTGATAAACTCATTTACGTTGTTGGATATATTCTGCGGATCTGGAACTGAAAGGGTGTTAAAGGCATTGCCATGCTGCATGCTTTGCATTACCAGGAAACCACGGCTTGGATCCGGAAAAAGCGCCATGGGGTGCAGGTAAATACCTACCCCCGCCAAAACGGTGGCAAGTACCAATATGGCAAAGATGACTTTAACAAGGCTGTTTTCAGATAGGTGCATTGTTGCAAATTTACCATAAAAGTTTGTAGGGGTTTGGGCAATGGGTTACATCCCTGCCATTTTGTTTAATTTTGCGGTTTTAACCAGAGAATGAGAATTGCTATTAATGGGTTTGGGCGTATAGGCCGCATATTTTTACGGATCATTTTGCAGCAGCCGGATATAGAGGTTGTAGCCATAAATGATATCACAGAAACCACTACACTTGCACATTTATTCAAGTATGACTCGGTGCACCGGGGCTTTGGCGGCAATGTTACCTTTGACCAGAATAGCCTGTTGATAGACGGCAAAACAATAAAAGTTCTATCCGGGCGCGAACCACAAAATTTACCGTGGGCAGATTTGGACATCGACTTGGTAATAGAATCGACCGGCAAGTTTGCCTCTGCTGAAGGCGCGCAAAGACATTTAGATGCGGGTGCCAAACAAGTGATCATTTCCGCACCAGCGAGTAAAGACGTGGCGACCGTAGTTTTAGGTGTTAATGATGGCCAGGTAGATTTGAGTTCGAAGATATTATCCAATGCCTCGTGCACTACTAACAATGTAGCTACCATGGTAAAAGTGCTTGACGATAACTGGGGCGTGAAGGAAGGCTATATTACCACGGTACATTCCATGACCGGCGACCAAAACCTGCATGACGCGCCGCATAAAGATCTGCGCAGGGCCAGGGCAGCTTCGGCATCAATTATTCCAACAACTACAGGTGCGGCAAAAGCCATTACGACTATCTTTCCGCATTTAGAGGGTATGTTAGGCGGTGCCGGCATACGCGTGCCGGTACTTAACGGCTCTCTTACAGATTTCACCTGTGAGCTGAATAAGCCGGCAACGGTTGATGAAATTAACGCCGCGTTTAAGGCTGCAGCCGATGGCGCTATGCACAGAATACTGGAGTATACCGATGACCCTATTGTGTCGACCGATATATTGGGCAACACGCATAGCTGTATATTTGATTCGCAGCTGACCTCTGTTGTAGGCGGATTAACCAAAGTAGTAGGCTGGTATGATAACGAGATGGGATATTCCAGCCGCCTGGCTGATTTGGTATTGAAAATACAAGCAAGAATTAAAATCAGTAATCAATTGTAAACTCCCTCTCCTTTGGAGAGGGTTGGGGAGAGGTCATGATAAAATTCATTTCTGCCGATGATGTACTACCACTGCGCAACGAAGTATTGCGAGAAGGCCGTTTAACCTTAGATGAATGCCGCTGGCCCGGCGACACCAACGAAGGCTCATTTCATTTAGGTTACTTTGCCAGTGAGCAGCTGGTGTGCATCGCGTCATTTCAAATCAACCCCGATAAAGATTATCCCGGTTTGGGTTACCAGCTAAGGGGTATGGCTACATCGACGTCGCACCGCGGCAAAGGCATAGGTAACCAACTGGTAAACTTCGCGATCGTTTATCTGCGCGGGCAAGGCGCAAATTACGTTTGGTGCAATGCCCGTAAAAATGCTGTGAAGTTTTATTCAGGTTTAGGCTTTGAAATCATTTCTCCCGAATTTGAGATCGCAGGCATTGGCCCGCACTTTAAAATGTATCTTAAAATTCAATAATAACCTAAAGCAATCTCCTCTCCTTTGAAGGGGGCTAGTAAAGTCTAACTGTAACCGAAGCTGTCCCCTCTCCTTCGGAGAGGGTTAGGGAGAGGTCTTACGTTGGAGAAGGCCACGGAGAGGTTAAACTTCAAAGGCCTATGGAAAGGTCCGATTTCACTGATCCGTCAAGCTGACGGAGGGTGTAACATGTTACATTTTCCCGCTAAATACAGACTTACCGGTATCTGACACAAAATTGTCAGCGGGATAACTAATTGTTTATCAGCGATGCACGATTTTGTCAGTGTTCCACATTTGCCGCTTTTTAGTAGAAAAGTGTCACACATCTGTAACAGGTGTTACACTGGCAAGCGCATGCCACTAAGACTTATTTGCTTCTTAATCAATTATCAGCGTCACAAGAAAACAAATCGGCCGGTTCTGTAATTCTCTAATTTCTGATTAAGACAATCCAAAATTATTTGCCACATTTGGCACCGCTTACACATCTTAAATTATGAAAACAATAGACCAGGTTAGCTTTTCGGGCAAGAAAGCCCTTATCAGGGTAGATTTCAATGTTCCGCTCGACAAAGACTTTAACATTACCGACGATACCCGCATTACCGCGGCCCTGCCAACTATTAAAAAGATCTTAAAAGAAGGCGGCGCTGTTATCCTTATGTCGCACCTGGGCCGCCCAAAAGAAGGCCCGACAGATAAGTACTCGCTTAAACATATTGTCAGCCACCTGTCAGACTTATTAGGCCAACAGGTTGAGTTTGCAGATGATTCCATCGGCGAAGAAGCGGTAAGCAAAGCAAAAGATCTTAAAGCAGGCGAAGTGTTATTATTGGAGAACCTGCGTTTTTATAAAGAAGAAGAGAAAGGCGACCAGGCTTTTGCAGAAAAGCTGTCAAAACTTGGCGATGTATATGTAAATGATGCCTTTGGCACAGCTCACCGTGCCCATGCTTCAACGGCTATCATCGCGCAGTTTTTCCCTGAAGCTAAATACTTTGGCTACCTGATGGCGAGTGAATTGGAGAATGCCGAAAAGATACTTAACCATGCCGAAAAGCCTTTTACCGCCATCATGGGCGGTGCAAAGGTTTCTGATAAAATTGAATTGATTGAGAAGCTGCTTGAAAAAGTAGACAACCTCATCATCGGCGGGGGCATGGCTTATACTTTCGCAAAAGCCCAGGGCGGCGAAATTGGCAAGTCGCTGCTGGAAGCAGATAAGCAAGACCTGGCGCTCGAACTGGTAAAGAAAGCCGAAGCAAAAGGTGTGAAACTATATCTACCTGTCGATTCGATCATTGCCGACGATTTTAATAACAATGCGAACACACGTGTATCGTCAAACAAAGAAATACCCGCAGATTGGGAAGGCCTCGACATCGGCCCCGAAACAGTTAAAACCTTTAGCAAGGTTATAGAAGAATCAAAAACCATTTTGTGGAACGGCCCGATGGGAGTTTTTGAAATGGAGAGCTTTGACAAAGGGACCAAAGCTGTTGCCGAAGCCCTGGTTAAGGCAACCGATAACGGTGCTTACACCTTAATTGGTGGCGGCGATTCGGCTGCTGCAGTTGCCAAGTTTGGCCTAAGCGACCAGGTAAGCTATGTGTCTACCGGCGGCGGTGCTTTGCTGGAATACATGGAGGGTAAAGAATTACCCGGTGTTAAAGCAATTAACGAATAAGAATAATTTTCTATTAAATTAAAGAAGCCTCGTTTACAGCGGGGCTTTCTTTTTTTGTAATCTATTGAATTTTACCTGCTTATTTTTTTTGATGCCGCTTACAGTGTTGTCAAAAACTTGGCAGGGTTCTTTACTTTCAAGAAATATTATTTATTTTCGTATGTTCATTCACCCTAATTAATGACAGATATTAATCCCAATTTAAGTTCAGATGCAATTCTGGCTGTGCTTGCGACAGCAAATACGCCCACGGCCATTTACACAAATAGAAATCTGAATATTCAGTTCGCCAATGACGGCATGCTACGCATTTGGGGTAAGGGACAAGATGTTATCGGTAAATCGTTTTTGGAAGCAATTCCTCAAACAAAAGAGCAGCCGATAAGCGAACTTTTACAAAAAGTATGGGATACCGGGAAGCCGTTGCTGATTCCCGGTAGACAAGTAAATTTTGTTTTAGACAACAACCTAAGCACTGCTTATTTCGATTTTGAATTTCAGCCGCTGTTGAATGCGGATGGCAAAACGCACGCCATACTTCATACCGCTGCAGACGTTACAGATATACAAGCGTATAAAAGATTGTCGGACGAGAAAAGCGATCGCTATAACACGCTGAATAAAATGCTGACCGAGGGTAATGCGGCGCTGCAGGCGGATAATGCGGAGCTTTTTGTAAGTAATACCGCGCTTACTGCAGATAAGGATGCTTTGACTGCAGACAAAAACGCTCTTGCTGCTCATAACGCTAGGCTTAATGCAGATAATGACTCTTTAACTATAGATAACGCGGCACTTACTGCAGATAACACGGCTTATAAAAATGCCAATGCAGAGCTAGATGCTGCTAACAAGAACTTGAACCTGGCTAACATTGATGGCGAAAAAAGAAACAAGAAACTAAATACAGCTAACGCTGACCTTACCACTCTAAACGATCTTTTAAATGTTGCCAATGAACGGCTGAATCAATTGGCTGCCGAGCGTCAAAACCTTAACGAAGAACTAACCGTAACAAATGAGGAACTGGCATTATTGAATGATCAGTACCTGGCCGCTAATGACGAATTAACAAGGGTAGGGATAGAGAAAGAAACCTTGAATGAAAATCTCGCGATATCTAATTTCGACTTAAATGCCTTAAACGAAGAGTATTTAGCTACCAATGAACAATTAACCAACCTTAACGAAGAGCATCAAAGATTAAACGAAGAGTTAAAGATCACTAACGAAGAGCTGATAGCCTTAAATGAAGAATTAAGTGTTACCAGCGAAGAGCTCCATACGTTAAGCAATGAACACATTGCACTTAATGAAGAACTTGTTGCCACTAACGAGGAGCTTGCAACCCGTAATGACGAGTACCTGGCTTTAAATGATAAGCTCACAGTTTCTCTTGAGACGGCACAATTATCTAAAACCGCTGCCAATTTAGGGACCTTTGACTTGGACGTTGTTAACGACAAATTAGAATGGGATGATCGCTGTAAAGAGTTGTTTGGTATCAGCCCGAACATCGAAGTCACCTATTCTGCAGATTTTGTAACCGGTCTTCACCCGGATGACCGAAATCGCATTTTGCAAGCCGTTGCAGATGCTTATAACTTTGAGCTAAGCGGCGGTAAATATGACGTGGAATATCGTACTGTCGGTGCCGAAGATAAGAAGCTGCGCTGGGTGCGGGCAATAGGTCAGGTATCGTTTGACGCAGATAATAAACCGCTTAGGTTTATAGGTACAGTAATTGAGATCACAGAGCAAAAGGAAGATGACCAGCGAAAGAACGACTTTATTGGAATGGTAAGCCACGAGTTAAAAACACCGCTCACCTCTTTAGCCGCATATTTACAATTGCTGCTTGGAAAAGCTAAAAAATCAGATGATTCTTTTTCGGCAAACGCGCTGGAGCGGTCTTTTGCGCAGGTGAAAAAGATGACCAAAATGATCAACGGTTTTCTCAACGTGTCGCGCCTGGAATCTGGAAAGATATTTATCGACAGAACACCATTTGATATAGCCGACCTGCTTAAAGAGGTTGCGGAAGAAACCAAAACAATCGTAACTTCCCATAATGTGGTTTTTGAACTTTGCGAGTCGATCGGCATCAATGCTGATAAAGATAAAATAGGACAGGTCATCAGCAATTTCATTAGCAACGCCGCAAAATATTCATCGCCCGGCACGGCCATAACCGTTAATTGTGTGGCCGAAAATGGCAAAGTGAAATTGAGCGTTACAGACCAGGGCATGGGGATAGAATTGCAGGACCAGCACAAATTATTTGACCGCTTCTATAGGGTAGAAGGCGTACAGACATCTCATATCTCGGGCTTTGGTATTGGCCTGTACCTATGTGCAGAAATAATTGAACGCCACAATGGAAAAATTGGTGTGGACAGTGTCATTGGTAAGGGTAGCACCTTTTGGTTTACACTGCCGGCTGTAACAAAATAGTCTAGTTTACGTATATAATACTTCAGTCTTTTTTGCTGCGCTTTCTTAGTTATATTTAACCATTATTTCGACCCCTCATAATGCCTGCAGCACCTATACCTGAGAATGAACAGGAGCGTTTAGCAGCGCTGCACTCCTACCATATTCTGGACAGTATGGAGGAAAAAGATTTTGACGAGCTTACAGAACTGGCATCTGTGATCTGCGGGACGCCAATTGCCCTCATAAGCCTTGTAGATAAAGACCGCCAGTGGTTTAAATCGCACAAGGGCTTGTCAGAAACAGAAACCGCCCGCGAATATTCATTCTGCGCGCATGCTATAAACAGCCCTAACGATCTGCTTATTGTAGAAAACCCAAAGGAAGACCCGCGCTTTGCAGATAACCCGCTTGTAACCGGGCCAACCAACATTAATTTTTACGCAGGCATTCCATTGGTTGACGATGATGGCTTTGCGTTAGGGTCACTATGCGTGATAGATCAGGAACGGAAAAAGCTGACAGACCAGCAGATCAATGCTTTGCGTATGCTGGGCTGGCAGGTAATAGATAAGTTACGCCTGCGCAGGCAAAACGCCGAACTGCAAGTGATGAACGAGCAGCTTAAAGACGCTCAGCAAAAGGTTAATATCCTTAACGCGATACTTACCGAGAGTGAGAACCGTTTGAAGACTTTCATAGATCAATCGCCCGCGGCAACTATCGTTTTCAGGGGATCGAACTTACTTATTGAGGTTGCTAACCAGCCAATGCTGCAGTTGCTGGGCAAGTCGGCAGATATCATTGGCAAGTCGCTTTTAACAGCCATGCCCGAATTGGAAGGCCAAGCCGCATATGATATGCTGGTAGAAATATATCAAACCGGTAAACCTGTTTATGGTTACGACACGCCGGTAACGTTGGTCCGTAACGGGGTTGAGGAAAATGGGTTTTACGACTTTACCTACACGCCCATTATTGAGGATGGTAAGGTAACCGGCATTATCGATATCGCGGTAGATGTGACTGAGCAGGTGTTAGCCCGCAAAAAGGCAGAGCAGCTTAACGCCGACTTGCAAACCGCCAACGATGACCTCGCTGCCAAAAACGAGGAACTGGCCTTAGCCAATCACGAGCTGGACGTGAGCCGGGGCAACCGCGAGCAACTATACAGTCAATTACAAGAGAACGAAGAAGCGCAACGGCTCACCGTTGAAGCGGCGCACATCGGCACCTGGCAAATAGACCCCGAAACCAAAGCGTTAACCTATAACAAGATTTTAGCCGACATATTTGGTTATAAAGGCGCCACGCTGATGACCTATGACCAGGCTATTGCGCAGGTTACAGAAGCGCACCGCGAACTTATAGTTAAGGAAATCGAAAAAGCGATTTCAGATGGCGGCGACTATGATATAACCTATCAGCAGCAGCGTTTTGATAACGGAAGGATAATTTGGCTGCGCTCTATGGGTAAGATCATGCCAGATACGCAAGGTTTATACAATGTATTTCGTGGTGTGGTGATGGACGTTACCCCGCAAATGGAAGCGCAAAATAATATACTGGAAAGTGAAGAGCGTTTCCGCACCATGGCAGAGGGTTCTAAGATCCTTATCGCCGTGAGTGACGAGACCAGTAAAGCCAATTATTTCAGCAAAGCCTGGACAGACATGACGGGCAGGCCATTAGCAGACCTGATTGAATTTGGGTGGACAGACCTGCTTCACCCCGAAGACCGAAACCGCTACCTGAAAATCTATCTGGATGCCTTTAGGGACAAGATAGAGTTTAACGGGGATTTTAGGATACGGGATAAAAACGGCGATTATCGCTGGCTGCTGGCTAACGGTCAGCCGCGTTTCAGGCCCGATGGTACATTTGCAGGTTATATTGCATCATGCGCCGATATTACAGAGCAAAAAGACGCAGAGCGCCGTAAGGATGATTTTATCAGCATTGCAAGTCACGAATTAAAGACGCCGATCACTGCGCTTAAAGGAGCTGTACAACTGCTATCGCGTTTAAAAGACAAGCCAGACTCGCCAATGCTGCCAAAAATGATAGACCAGGCGGCGAAGAGTACAAATAAGGTTACCACATTGATAGATGACCTGCTGAATGCAACGCGTATGAATGAAGGGCAAATGACCCTTAACAAAACCAACTTCTCTGTTGCCGAATTGTTAGATGGTTGCTGCACGCATGTAAGATTAGAAGGCAAATATCAATTGGTGTTTGAAGGCGACCGCGACCTGGAAGTTTTTGCCGATGAGCAGCGTGTTGACCAGGTTATCGTAAACTTTGTAAACAACGCGGTGAAGTATGCATCTGAATCGACTGAAATATTTCTGAAGGCAGAACGGGAGGGCGATCACGCCAAAATATCCGTGCGGGATACAGGGCCGGGTATCCCCAAAGAAAAACTGGAGCACCTATTCGACCGATATTACCGCGCAGACCACACCGGCAGCCAGTATTCGGGGTTAGGTTTGGGCTTGTACATCTCTGCTGAAATTGTAAAACGCCACGGCGGCGAAATTGGTGTAGACAGCCACTTGGGGCAAGGCAGTACCTTTTGGTTTACACTGCCTTTAAGCGCTTCCGAAAAAATTTAAAAAGTTTAAACACTTTAATTTATAGCTTTGTTTCCGTAGTCAAAATTGATTATTGTTTAACTGATTTAGCTGCATCTACCTGTCAATGATCGATCCTGAAAAACGCCTCAGCCACGAAGCGTTATTTAACATTCTTACTCTGTCAAAAGATGCTACCGGTATTTACACTGGCGAAGAGCTGTATATCCAGTCGGCCAATAACGCCTTGTTACGTATTTGGGGAAAAGACAGCAGCGTTATAGGCATGACCATTGAAGAGGCTATACCCGAATTGGAGGGTCAGCCTTTTATAGACATGCTTAAAAATGTGTGGCGTACAGGTGAAACTTTAACCGGAAAGGATGTAGAAGCAAGGCTGGAAGTAGATGGTGAACTGCAAACTTTTTATTTCGATTTTGAATACCGCGCTATCCCCGGCGAAGACGGGAAAACCTATTGCATTCTGCATACCACAACAGAAGTAAGCGAACGCATACGGGCCAACAAGATCATTGAAGAAAATGAGCGCAGCGAACGTGCGCTGAACGAAGAATTGTCGGCAGCGAATGAAGAATTATATTCTTCTAACGAAGAGCTGGCTGCAATGAATGAAGAGATTTCTTCTGTGAATGATGAGCTGCGCATTGCTTATGACCATACCCGCCAGCTGAATAAAGACCTGCAGGCCAGCGAGCACCGTTTTAAAACCATGGTGCAAACCACGCCCATAGGGATGGCCGTGTTTAACGGGCCGCATTTTATCATCCAAACAGCTAACCAAACTGTATTAGATATTTGGGGACGCACATTGGACCAGGTTGTTGACAGGCGTTTACTGGATGTGTTCCCCGAACTGCAGGGGCAGCCTTTCCCGGGTTATCTGCAGTCTGTGATGGAAACAGGCAAAGCCATTGGTTTTCCTGAAATACCTGTTGACGTAAATCAGCCCGACGGCACGATAAACAGCATATACGTAGACTTCAGCTATGATCCGATCACTGATATTGACGGTAATGTCACCTCGATATTGGTTAGTGTAAGCGACATTACTCCCGCTGTTGATGCGCGGAACAAAATACAGGAACAAAAAGAAGAGCTTGAAGCTGTTAATGAAGAATTGCTGGCAAGTAATGAGGAGGTGCGGCTGGGCAATGAGGAGTTGCAGGAAAACCGCGACCAGCTGCTTGTTGCAATAGAAGATCTGCGCAAAAGCGAAGATAACCTGCGACTTACAGTAGAAGCAGCCAACCTGGGTATATTTAATTTGGAGATAGCTACCAATCAGCTTATAGTCAATTCGAGGTTTAGAGAGTTATATAATTTGCCGGCCACCGGTGAGGTGGACACATCGCAGGTTATTAGCAACATCGACCCCGAGTTTCATGACTACGCACAAAGTGCTTTGCAAGACGCTATTGAAAACGATCTGCCTTGCGATATGCAGTATACAGTAACGGATACGCTCACCAAACAAAAAAGGTGGCTGCGTTCTGTAGGGCGCGTGTTTTATAATGCCGATCGCGATAGCAGGTGGTTTTACGGTGTAATACAAGATATTACTGAACAAAAGAAAGACGAACAGCGTAAGAACGACTTTATTGGCATGGTAAGCCATGAGTTGAAAACACCGCTTACTTCGCTTAACGCCTACCTGCAAATGCTGGAAATGCGGGCCCGCGATAAAGGCGATGAGAAAACCCTCACAGCGTTGGTTAAATCTGTTAAGCAGATCAAAAAAATGACCAACATGATCAATGGTTTCCTGAATGTTTCGCGGCTTGAATCGGGCAAGATCCATATGGATAAGCAAGAGTTTGACATAGCCGATCTTATCTTTGAGGCCGAAGATGAGACCATCGCCACAGTGTCCAGCCATAATATCATTTTTGCCCCGGTTGAGAAAACCATTGTTTACGCAGATAAAGACAAGATTGGCCAGGTGATCAATAACTTTATCAGTAACGCGGTTAAATACTCGCCGCCATTAAGCACTATCAATGTGGCCTGCATTACTGAAAACGGCTTTGCCGTAGTGAGCGTAAAAGACCAGGGAATGGGTATCGCAAAAGCCGATCAGGAAAAGCTATTCGAGCGTTATTACCGTGTAGAAGGTACCCATATGACCACTATTTCCGGCTTTGGTATTGGCTTATACCTTTGTGCCGAGATCATCCACCGCCATGATGGCAAGATTTGGGTAGACAGCGACCAGGGCGAGGGTGCTACTTTCTATTTTAGCATCCCGCTAAAATAATTAATCTATTTCGATCCACACCGGGCAATGGTCGCTCGATTTTTCCCAGCCGCGTACATGGCGGTCAACTTTTGCTGCTTTTAGCCTGTCAACAATGTTTGGGCTCAGCAGGAAGTGGTCTATGCGTAACCCGGCGTCGCGGCCATAAGCATTTCTAAAATAATCATAAAACGTATAGATCTTCTCTGTAGGATGCAGTTTGCGGATAGCGTCCGTCCAGCCCTGCGCTATTATGCGCTCGTACGACTCGCGGGTTTCAGTGCGGAACAGTGCATCTTCCGTCCAGCGCTCCGGCTTATAAACATCAAATCCGGTTGGTATCACATTGTAATCGCCGGTAAGGATAACAGGCGTGCCGCCTTTGATCAGCTCCGCAGCATGAGCGTTAAAGCGGTCCATCCAACTTAATTTATAATCGTATTTAGGACCGGGCGCGGGGTTGCCGTTGGGCAGGTAAAGGCAGCCGATGATCAGCCCGTTAACTTCTGCTTCTATATAGCGGCTATGCTCATCCTCTGCATCGCCGGGTAAAACGCGACAGCGTTCTTTGGCGGGCTCGCCGTTAGTCAATATCGCAACGCCGTTCCAGCTTTTTTGCCCGTGCCATATCGCGCTATAGCCTATTTCTTTCAACGCCTCTTCGGGGAATTTTTCCTGCGGCGCTTTTAGTTCCTGCAGGCAAGCAACATCGGGCTGTGTTTCGTTTAACCATCTAAGTAATACCGGCAGGCGGCTGCTTATTCCGTTAACGTTATAGGTCGCGATTTTCATTGGTGGTATTTTTAAACAAGTCAGAAGTGCTTAAATATGAACTTAATAGTTGTGATTAAAAACTATTTTGTGTGAATGTATGTTGGGTATCTAAATTATAAAAATCATGAGAAAATTTTCCATTCCGGGTCTGTTGGCATTAATGGTAATGATGTTAAGCAGCTGTTCTGTTATCGAAGGCATTTTTAAAGCCGGTGTTTGGGTTGGCGTTATCATTGTTGTGGTAATTCTTGCCCTTATTATCTGGATAGTGTCCAAGATACTATAATGACCGGTAAAGACCTGCAAAGCCTTAAAGGGTTACCGTTCTATGTAAAAATGGCATCGGTGCTGTTTATTCTTATTTCGCTAACATACATTGTAATTGTAGCGAAAGAGATATTATCACCGCTTATATTTTCCTGCCTGTTTTCTATATTGCTGTTGCCGCTAGCGCAATTTCTTGAATTTAAAGTAAGGTTGCCGCGCAGTGCGGCGTCAATGCTGTCTGTGCTTCTTTTACTGGCTGCCATTGGCGGCGTACTTTACGTTATTGGTTCGCAGGTAAGCGATCTGGCCAATGACTGGCCGCAATTCCAGGATCAGCTAAGCAAATCTTTAGGTGACCTGCAGAATTGGATCGCGACAACATTCCACATTAATGCCCATAAGCAGCTTACCTATGTGCATACAGCAACCAGTAAGATCATGGCATCGGGCACCGCGGTTGTTGGGGCTACGCTGATATCGCTGTCATCGCTGCTGCTTTTCTTTGTATTTACCTTTATCTATACTTTTTTCTTTTTGCTGTACCGCTCATTGATCATGGCATTTTTTGAGTCGGTATTTATGGAAGAAAATAAAACTACCGTTCATGACATCATAGAGCAGGTACAGTACATCATCCGTAAATACATAATTGGCTTGCTGATTGAAATGGCCATAGTAGCTGCCATGGTTTGCATCGCTTTCTGGTTGCTGGGTATCAAATATGCCATACTGCTTGGACTTTTAACCGGCCTGATGAACATCATCCCATACATCGGCATATTTACGGCTTTGCTGCTCAGTTCACTCATCACTTTTGCTACGGCTACCGTTGCCAGTAAAGTAATATTGGTGGTAGTAACGCTGGTTGTAACGCACCTGATAGACAGTAATATTTTGCTGCCTGTTGTTGTAGGCTCAAAGGTGAGAATAAATGCGCTGATTACCGTTCTTGGCGTAATTATTGGAGAGATGATATGGGGGATACCGGGGATGTTTTTATCCATTCCTGTCATTGCCGTATTGAAGATCATTTTTGACAGGGTGGAGAGCTTGAAGCCCTGGGGTATTATTTTGGGTGATGAGCATCTAAAACAAAATAAACTGGCGACGAGGTTAACCGCTAACGGTAAAAAAGTGAAGATCGCAGAATAGCATTCATTATTAAAATAACATATCTACCATGAACAAATTAAAACTATTAGCGATACCGGCACTGCTGCTGTCGTTAAGCACAATGGCGCAAACGCAAACCTCTTCAAAAGGCAGCGTAGGCCGTACTATCAATAAAATTGGTAACAAGACCGCAGAAGTTGCCGTAAAAGGCACAGCTGCTGTTGGCGATAAAGTTTACAAAGGTAAGGTTGCACCAAACGGTCAAACAGTTTACATTAACAAACATTCGCATTACTACTGGGTTAATGCCCGCGGAAAAAAGATCTATATCAGCAAATCTAAACTGGTAGACGATCCTAAAAAATAAACCATTAGGCCCTTCGCTTCTGGCGGAGGGCCTTTAATACTTTAATTTAGACCTATGAAAAAGATTTCCTTAGGCGCCCTGGCCTTGATATTAATGTCCACGCTTTCGGGCTGTGGGTTAATGGAAGACGCATTCAAAGCAGGCGTGATCTTCGCATTGATCATTGCCGCGATAATCGGTGCCATAATCTGGGCATTGAACTTTACCATCTGCCAGGTAAAGAAGAGATACAGACTGCAAACTGTTCCGGTGAAAGTAAGAAACACTAAACCGGGATTGTAAAGTAGAAGGTAGAGCCTTTACCTTCTTCGCTGTGAACGCCTATTTTGCCTTTGTGCAGTTTTACGATCTCGGCACAAAGGTAAAGGCCTATACCAAACCCAGACACCATGCGGTGTTCCGGGCGTTGCACCCGATAAAAACGCTCGAATAGTTTCTTTTGCTCTTTTGGGTTAATACCTACGCCCTGGTCTGTCACGGAGAATTGCCACCAGGCGCCATCACGTTTGCATTCGGCAACAACGGGGCTTTCTTTCGGTGAATATTTTATAGCGTTAGTGAGCAGATTAGTCACCACCTCGCTTATCTTGTCCCGGTCGCCGTACACCAAAATGCTTTCGCATCCTTTAAGCTCAATTTCGTTATTTTCTGTCTGCAGCCTCACTTCCTCGATCGTTTCTTCGAGCATGGTTTTCACGTCAAACATCTCGCGGTCCAGTTTTAGCTTCCCATTTTCCAGGCGGGTGACGTCCAGAAACCCTTGCACCATGTTTTTCATTTTGTTAGCCTGTACATCGGCACGGGTAAGCATGTCTACAATGGTACGTTCCTCAGATTTCTCGGCCAGGTTTGTGGCAAGCTGCAGGTAAGCCTTTACAGATGTA
This sequence comes from Mucilaginibacter ginkgonis, assembly GCF_009754905.2. NCBI lineage: Bacteria > Pseudomonadati > Bacteroidota > Sphingobacteriia > Sphingobacteriales > Sphingobacteriaceae > Mucilaginibacter > Mucilaginibacter ginkgonis. The sequence continues at coordinate 3,277,772 of NZ_CP066775.1, forward strand.
AGCGGCGTTTTTAGTTCGTGGCTTACCATGCCGATGAAGGCATCTTTCTTGGCCTCTAACTCCTTCTGGCCGGTTATATCTATCGTTACACCAACTATGGAAACTGCAGTGCCGTCTTTATCGTATTGCGGCTTACCGAATGCTTTAACCCAGTGCACAGATTCATCGGGCCAGGTTACCTGGTATTCGGCGGCATAATCTGCATGGTTATCAATGGCGGTGTTTACCTCGGCCCGCACCCGTTCGCGATGCTCAGGCACAATGGCGTTAAACAGGTCGCCAAAGTTAAAGGAGGCATCGGGTGGTAACCCGTAATTAGCTTTGCATTGCGGTGTGCACGCCATTCGCCCGGTTTCGAGGTTAAGATCATATGAGCCGAGTTTAGCCGCATTGAGGGCCATTTGCAAACGCTCGGTTGTTGTTTCCAGGTCGCTGTCCATCCGGTTAAAGCGGCGCATGGTAAGATAAGCGACGGGCAGGCTTATAAAGGCTGATAGGATGATAAGTACAATAATTCCCGAAGCCGGAGAAAAACCGTTGCGGTTGAATACGAAAAGATAAAAAGCCACCAGCATTGGGGCGGCGCAAAGCAGGTAACTAAGCAGGTATAAGGCAATGTTGCGGCCTTTTAAATAAGTTAAATAAGTTGCTATCCAACCTCTGTCCGACTGGTAAAACACAAGCGACATTATCATAAGCAGCAAACCCAATGCAATGTGAAACGGTAACGCGTAATCGCCGGAACTGTAAAGGCCGGTAATCCCAAATATATGACCTACTAAGGCTGCGTAAACTAAAAGGAACATGACAGCGCATACCAACTGGCTGGCATCGAACCTGTCGAAAGTTACCAGCAATACAGCGCTTGAAATAAGTAAGAGATTGATGGCTGTAAGCAGAGAGGTACGGCCGGGCTGCTGATCAATATTCGAGTAGATGTCCCTGAAAAGCCAGTTATCTATTTTAAAATCGATGCCAAAAAGATGTTCGGCAATTATTAAAACGCAAAAGATAAAAATGACCCCGGCAATTATACGTACGGTTTTAACGTAACCGCCATTCAATAAAATGAGCGCTGTGCCACCGATGATGATCATGATGGCCGAGTTGGCCATCATCACCGCGCCGTTTGATAAGAAGCTGCGCAGCTCTACCGAGTTAAAGATCCAACCGCATAAGCCTACCAACCCCAGCGACAAGGCAAGCGCTGCCATTACATATGACATGCGCTTATTTACGCGGTTGGGTAATGTAACTTGCAGCATACTTAAAGCTAGATTTTAAGAAAAATGCCTACCTAACGAATCTACAATTTAAAGATTACAACGGGAACGATCAGTAAAATATTGCTGTAGATGCCGGCCAAAACATCATCTGCCATTACACCCAGTCCGCCGGGCAAGGCTTCAAGCCTGCGGATATACAGTGGTTTCAGAATATCAAAAAACCGGAACATTACAAACCCGGCTATTAGCAGCCAGATGTTGTGCGGTAAAAAGATCATAGACACCATCATGCCGGCGGCCTCGTCTATCACCACACGCGAACTATCTTTGCCCCAATCTGCTTCAACGCGGTTACCTACGTAGATACCTAAAAGCATTATTAGCAATGTAGCAGCAGCAAATAGTACCTGGAAGTTGGCAACGTCAATTCGCCATGAAAGCCAGATGAGCAAACAGAATACGGCCGCCGCAATAGTGCCACCGCCTTTTATAAAGCCGATTCCCAGGCATGATGCGATAGCCTTATTCATATAGGTAATTATATAAAACTTAGCGCAGCAAACAAAAGCGATTATAACATGCTTATTGAGTAAATTTTACAACCATGGGATTTGAACAATACCACGAGCCACCCGAAGAGCTTAGCAGCGAAACCCGCACATTTGCCCGCATGATAGTTTCTTTATGCGAAGAAGCTGAAGCCATTAACTGGTACGAACAGCGCATAAGCGTTGAGCAAGACAAGGATGCAAAGGCCATTATGCAAAACGCCCAGCACGAAGAGTTTAAACATTTTGGCATGGACCTGGAGTTTTTATTACGCAAGAAGGAGGTGTGGCGCAAAACGCTTGAAGCCATTTTGTTTAAGCAAGGCGACATTGTTGAGCTTGGCGAGAAAGGCGAAGAAGCTTCGGAATAGATTTAATAACCCCTCTCCTTTGGAGAGGGGACGGGGTGAGGCCTTACCTCAACGCATCAAAACTGTATTTGGCATCGCTCCAGAATTCGTCGAGGGCAATGATGCGTGGTTTGAAGAAAGAGATCAATTGCGGCCAGTTACTTTGCTCAAAAATATTTACGCCGGTAATCGTTTTGCTGATGCGGGTAATGGTCTTGCTATACTCATCGGTGCTATGCAGCTGCCAGTCCCAGTCTTCGTTCAGGTAACTGCGGAGGATGTTTTTCAGCTCTAAAAATTGCTCGAAGAATAATTCCTGGATACCTGCGTCGGGATGGGTGATATCAATACTGATGCTCGCCGACGACTTATCCGCCTGCATCCGGAAATACAAGTGTTTGATCCCTGTTTTATAATTGATCCAGCTTATCTTTAACCCTTCGGCAGAAAGCACCGGCGACATATACTGCCCGAAAGCCGTCCAGAATGCCTGCTTTAGTTGCGATGCCTGCTCTTTTGAATACATCAACCGCAAATAAACAAAATCACTGCGGTATCATGGTTCTGAAAGTAAGGTTTACCCGCGGCTCTTTCACCTTTTTTGATTTTGGCAGGCTATGTATCCAATGTGATTGTGTGGTGCCTTTCATCTCCAATAAACTGCCGTTCTGCAGCATTATCGATGTAGCCTCTTTGGTCACCCGGTGTTTCAGTGCGAACTTTCGTTCGGCACCAAAACTTAATGACGCGATCGAGGAATCTTTACCCAGCGCCCGCTCATCATCGCTATGCCAGCCCATACCTTCGTCGCCGTCGTGGTATAAATTTAACAGGCACGAGTTGTAGATCACACCCGTATACTTTTCGGTAAGTGCCTTCAATTCCAGCAATTCTTTAGTCCAGGGCAAAGCCCGCCGTGTTTTGTTCGAATAGCTATAGTCGAAGCTTTGATCGCCGTACCAGGCTACCATACGTTTGGTTATAAAGTGCTTACCGAATATGATCGCCTCGTCGTTCTTCCAATCGATGTTATTGAGCAAGATGTCAAAGTACCTGTTGGCCTCCAATTCGTCGAGCACAATGCCATAATAGTCTACCTGTCCGTCGTAAGGCAGCAGGTTAATTATTTGCTTACTTTCCATTCTGATTTTTCCACTTGTTATACTTTTCCCTCATACAATGCGCGCAAGGGCGATAACCGGCTTGCAAGGCTTCGTTTTCATCAGTAAAGAATACCCGGTTTTGAACATTCATTCGCTTACCAGACTTGCAGTTTAACCGTCCATAGATTTTATCTATATGATTCCCTCCGATAGATAGCTTCCCCTGTCTAACCAATTTTAAAAGATTTCTGTTGCGGGAAAACTGCGTCTCGCCCAGATCCTGGTGACGGATCATTACGCTCCTATAACCCTGCTCGATTCCCAGCCTATCATTGCGCTTTTGCGGTTGCTGCCCCAGTGATACTGGCCTATTTCGCCGGTAGAGCGTATCACCCTGTGGCACGGTATCAAAAATGCAACCGGGTTATCGCCAACTGCCGATCCTACCGCGCGGCTTGCAGTCGGGCTGTTGATCTTATTGGCCAAACCATTATAAGATGTTAAGCCCCCCATGGGTACTGTGAGTAACGTTTCCCAAACTTTTAGTTGGAAGGGTGTGCCTTTTAAATGAAGTTTTATTTCGGGTAGTTTACTCCAGTCTTGGGTAAAGATGTACAACGCGTTTTGCTGTATGGTATCTAAAAAATTGTGGAACCGGGCTTTCGGAAAAAGCTTAAATAACTGGGCAAATGCTGTTTCCTCGTCCTCATCTGCAAATGCCATATAGCAAATTCCTTTAATGGTCGACGCAATAAGTAACTTCCCAAATGGGCTTTCGGCGAAGCTATAATTGATGTGCAGGTGTTCGCCGCCATTTTTATACTCACCGGGTGTCATGCCTTCTATTTTCATAAACAGGTCGTGCAGGCGGCCGGTGCCTGATAGGCCGGTTTCGAATGCAGCGTCGAGAAGCGTAGCACTTTTATCTTTTAGTAACGACTTGGCATGTTCCAGGCTGATGTACTGCAAAAACTGTTTTGGTGTAACGCCCGCCCAGTCCTTAAACATGCGCTGAAAGTGAAATGGGCTAAGATTAATGTGCGCGGCCGCGTCATCCAACGAAGGCTGTGATTTATAATTGAGCCTTAAAAAGTCTATGGCCGCTGCTATGCGGTTGTAATCTAATTCTTGTTGCGTTTCCATTATCTTGATATTTAATGATACAAAAATATCCCGGAAACAGAGGCCATGAAACCCGATTCTTGCGTTGTTATTAGAATCTCATTTTAGCTAACCGATCTAAAGGTGTGTCTGCTACTTCCACAAGTAGTCGTGTGCAAAATCAATGATGGGTGGCGATGCCATAGGGGGGCTATCCTGCCAAAAGCAAACAAGCGTTTAACTTCGTAATCTTCAGATATTTAAAAAATTAGGCGAATTACCATTAAGTAAAAAACTGGTTTAAGAGGCATAAATCCGCCTTCATCGCCATAGCATCGCCACCCGCATCGCCATATCACTAGGTGTTGAAATCTTACGGAAATACTTACGCTTACGACATCTTACCTGGTAGATGACGTATACAGCCTCTTCTAGTTGAAAGGTCAATTCCCGACCATAAATACCGCGTTGCCAAATAGCAATTTGCCGTTTTCCCAGAAACTGCGAAACAGCGGATCGTCTACTATGTACACTACCGAACCGCGCCCCATGCTTTGTACGCCAAGCAGCATACCATCAGCGATTTTAACTTTCGCCTGCTGGCCAACAAAGCCGGCAACATAGCCATCCTTTTTTATAGTACCCACGTTCCAGCCGTCATCGCCTAAGAAATCGTAAACCGTGTCGTCAAGCTTTATGGTGTAGTAATATTTAGGATAGCCAAAGCCGAGCGGATGGCTATTGTCTATATTGATCTTGTAAATAGCGCCGGGAACAGAGCCGCGGATCGCTTCATGACTACGCTCGTCAAAGCTTTTTATCGCGGCGTATTTGTTTTTCGCATCAGCCTTGTCATCTTTTTTGTCTTCTTTTCTTTTTACGCCAAATCCGTTACGCCCAGCCAGGGCGGTTACAGCATCGCCAAGGGCTATTAGTTTGCCGCCATCGCGGATCCAGCCTTGCAGTTTCTCTACCGGCGGCTCGTTGTAATTGCCATCGGGCATGATAATCACATCAAAATCCGAAAGTTTTACCCGGTTCAGATCCGTCAGTTTTACCAAACTAACCGGGTAATTTATCTGCTGGTCGAAATAATGCCACACTTCACCAACGCTTGTGGCATTGGTAGTTTCGCCGCATAGCAGCATCACGCGCGGTTGTTTTAGATAATGCACATCGCCTGAGCCAAAATCGGCACCCTTATCTACAAAACCTGTAGTCAGCGCGGTTAAATTTCGGTTGTTCCTTATCGCGATATCCGTAACCGTTCTATCATAGTCGGCACTATTGCCCGCGCGGGCGATGATCAGCGTTCCTGCGTCAAATTTTTTACCCGCCGCTTCAAAAGGTTTTTCGGCGTAACGTACCTTGATGTGTGCTTTTTGCAGATCGGCAAGGAAACGCACATCAGCCAAAGATTTCCAGGGCAGCACATAAGCGTAAGCGTTACTAATTGCAGGCCTTGCCGCAGTTGGTTGTGTATGAGCGGCATTACTGCCACCTGCCACCGGACTTGTTACCCCGTATGTTTTTAAACCATAAGCATACGGCAAAGCCCAGGCAGTAATGTCGTAAGTGTTAGAGTCTGTCATGAACGTTTTTTGCTCCATTAACACATTTAACAACACTGCTTTGGGCTGGGCGGCGTTGATGACCATATCATTTGGCCCAATGTGAAAGCCCTCTGTTTTATTGCTGAAATAATTAAAGCCCGACGCGTCTTTGTTATTGCCGAACGAGTAGGTAATGGCATTCCTGGCGAGCATGGCGGCAAGTTTGGCCATCTTGTCCTCGTTGTCGTTTTTCACCACATAAGCTTTGTAGTCGCCCGGCGGATTTGCTCTGTTGGCGTCGAAATACTTTTTATACTCAGTGAGTAATTTTTGCGCATGGCCCGAAACCATTTCTAAAGTGCTTAACCCGGTTGTACTGTGATGCAATATGCGGTCTGCAAGGGTCAAAGTGTCACCGCTCCGCGTAATTACTGCTAAGCCGCCGGCGCCGCTTCCGCCTTGTTCAAAGGTCATGCCTATGGCACCGCTGTAAATTGGGTAGGTGTCGCCATAAGATGGGTACAGCAAGTCGAACTCTTCTTTGGTAAAATACGTCCAGCCTTTAGCGTCGAAATATTTCGCGTTATTCTTGCCTATCAGAACCTGAAATTCCCGCTGCCATGCAGTAATGTCTTTATGCATAGGCTCTGCCGCAGGCGCGAAATAGTATGGTGCATTATAGCTTTGCTCGTGATAATCTACATGCACCTGCGGCAGCCATTGGTTGTAATAAACCAGCCTTGCCTGCACTTCTTTTTGTGTTTGCCAGGCCCAGTCGCGGTTAAGGTCAAAATAATAATGGTTGATCCTGCCGCCCGGCCATGGTTCCATGTGTTCCCGCGATTGCGGATTAGGGTCGGGCTGGTTGCCACGCACCGAATTGTAAAAATTGATGTAGCGTTCGCGGCCGTCGGGGTTAAGGCATGGATCAAGAATTACCACGGTATTCTTTAGCCATTCTTTGGTTTGGGTATTTGACGGATTGAGCAGATCATAAAGCATTTGCATAGACGCTTCACTGCTCGATGATTCGTTACCGTGCACATTGTAACTTAACCAAAGCACTGCGGGGCCATTGGTTTGCCCGCCCCCCGGCAGCATTCCCGCTAGTTTAAGATTGTTTTGGCGGATGTCTTCTAACCGCCCTATGTTTTCGTCGGATGCTATAAATGCGAGATACAGTGGCCTGTTTTCATTGGTGGTGCCGTACTGCACCAGTTTTAGGTTTTTAGAATTCTGAGCCAGGTATTGCGCGTAAGCAACAATGCGATGATGCGGCGTAAACTGGCTGCCCAGGGTATAACCCAAAAATTGCGCTGGCGATTGTATTTGCTGAGCAAGGGCCGCTGCACTAACGCAGATAAATAGTAAAAAGGCGTAGATCTTCGTTTGCATAAAATGTGATGAGATAGCTAAGAAACAATTTTTTGCCGATAATATGTAGCTTAGTATCAAACTAATGCACATGCCAAAGAAAGAAAAAAGCGCAGCGTTCGTTCAACTAAGAACAGGCATCGAAGCGCTATCGGGAATGGATACAAGCGAAGTAAAGGTTCATACAAATTCTGAAAAACCTGCGCAGTTGTCTATTGCCAAAGGCTCTTATAGCAAAGAAATACACTTAGCGCCCGGGCAAGAAGAGCATTTGCCGCACGAAGCCTGGCATGTAGTTCAGCAAAGGACAGGTAAAGTAAAACCGGTTAAGGCTGCAAAGACAGAAATGATCAATGATAATACAACTCTGGAACAAGAGGCAGACAGGATGGGGAAAGCGACAATCGAACGAAAAACCTTATAGGTTCCAGCTCTCCGGCTTTTCGCGGTGCTCTGTGATCTGCGAAATTACTTCGTTCAGTTCTTCCGAAGATAACTGCTGAATACTATCCCTGGTGTAGCTAAAATACCTGCCGGGTTCCTCAAATGTGATCATACCCATATAGTTTGGGTTGGTGGTTTTATCTTCAGTTGTTGATGTGCCGGTTTTAGCGAAAAGTTCACTGTCTTCACGTTGCTTACTATACACACTGTAGTCGTGCGTTATTATGGGATGGCCGTCCATAAAAACTTTTGTCTCCGGGATGATCTTTAATTCCTTGCCGTCTTCAAGTGTTATAAAAAATGGGTTCATCAAGATAAATTTATCCCGCAGACATTTGGAGCGCCGCCGGTATGAGCAATAATATCTACCAACGTTCAATTGTTCGCCATGTTTTAAAATTATTGCCGATTGGGAGCAAGGCAGCTACCAACGTATATTTACAAAATGGAAACCTCGCAGCTTTACCGGATATATCTACAACATCCGCAAATAAGTACAGACACCCGCAAAATATTACCGAGCAGTTTATTCTTCGCATTGAAGGGTGATAAGTTTGATGCGAACGCTTTTGCAGAACAGGCTATCGCTGCGGGTGCCGCGTACGCCATCATAGATGACGCTAAATATCGCGTAAGCGAGCAGTACATTTTGGTTGATGATGTACTTGGCAAATTGCAGGACCTGGCGCGGTACCATCGCAAACAATTGACGATCCCGGTAATAGGCCTTACCGGAACTAACGGTAAAACCACCACCAAAGAACTCATCAACGCTGTGCTGTCACAGCGGTATAAAACCTATGCTACGCAGGGAAACCTCAACAATCACATTGGTGTGCCTTTAAGCATCCTATCTGTAACAGCCGATCACCAGATGGCGGTAATTGAAATGGGTGCCAATCATCAGAAAGAGATAGAGATGCTGTGCACGATCTCACAGCCAACACATGGGCTTATTACTAATGTGGGCAAAGCGCACCTGGAAGGCTTCGGCGGGCCCGAGGGTGTAAAAATCGCCAAAGGCGAGTTGTATGACTATCTGCAGAAAACAGGCGGAGTGATCTTCGCCAACACTGGCAATGAAATTTTAGCGGGTATGCGAAACATCCGCGGAATCGATGAGGTGATTGGCTACGGGACAAATGACAACCAAGAAAACTTTATTAATGGTAAACTAATAAGCAATACGCCCTACGTAGTATTGCAATGGCAAAAGCAAGGCGGAGAGGTAAGTGAGGTTGCCACCAACTTGACCGGTGCTTACAACATGGAGAATATCCTGACCGCTGTTTGCATAGGAAGTTTCTTTGATATGACAGACGCGGAGATCAACGCGGGCATAAGCGGGTATACGCCAGGCAATAACCGGTCGCAAATAACCAAAACCGCTACCAATGTGCTCATTTGCGATTACTACAATGCTAACCCAAGCAGTATGGCTTTGGCTATAGAGAACATAGCGACCATGGACGCTGCTAACAAAGTAATGATCTTAGGCGACATGTTCGAATTAGGAGATGACGCTCCGGCAGAGCATCGCTCAATAATCGAAAAGGCCATTTCTGCACCGGCTAGCCGCCGCTTATTTATCGGAAAAGCCTTTTACGATCAAAAAGACGGCTTCGATGCCGAATTCTTTTCCACTACCGAAGAAGCTATCAATACGCTAAAAGATCAACCCGTTACCAACGCTACAGTATTACTTAAAGGTTCGCGCGGTATGGCGTTAGAACGATTGGTGGAGTTGTTTTGACGGTTTTTATGTTGTATTGTAATTCTGCCATGCCCACCGCTCATGACTCATTACTTCTTTTCAAACGTCAGCGCGCAGCTTCGGTGATAAATATTTTGCGCCACTGAGGGCTTGTGTGATGAGGGCCTGCAAAATATTTTGCCGGGCAAAGGCCTTGTGCGGCAAAAGAAGCCTTGCGCTGACTTGGCATTTTTGGTTCTTTTGTTGCTAAGACAAAAGAACATAACCTCAGTGTCGGACGACCTTTAACTATCTGGCATTTCTTGCCTTCCTATTACCAACTCCGCAGCCTCTTTGCCAACCAAACTGCCCATTGCTATGCCCATGCCATTGCAGCGCACGGCACAAAAAATGTTCGGCTGCAGTTCTTTTATAATGGGTAATATTTCGCTGCCAAAACCCATAATGCCGCTCCAGCGCATATCTATTTCAAACGGCTGATCCGGCAGGATCATCTCTTTGAGATAGTTTTCTAATTGTTGTTGCACAACAGATGTGTGGCCGAATTCAGTAGTCTCTTCCGTTTTAATGTCAAGGTTACGGCCGCCGCCAAAGAGCACACGGTCATCAACATTACGGAAGTAGTAATAGCCTTCGTCGAAATGAAATGTGCCTTTAACTTTTAACCCGGGAATTGGTTTAGTGACAATTACTTGCCCGCGGCCGGGTACTACATCTAATTCCGGGTACAACCCTTTGGCAAAGGCGTTATTGGCAACTATGACCTTTGGGGCTTTGAAAATCCCGTTGTTGGTAACGACGTTTAGTCCTGCACCTGTGTCTTCAATATTTTGCACTTGGCAATTGTTGAGGATGAGCACTCCGCTTTGCTGCGCTTTTGCTAAAAGCGCCCGCATCATTAGACCGGTATTGATCTGGCCTTCATACTTATTGCGGATGATATATTTGACACCCCTAAAGCCAAACCCGGTGATTTTTTCATCGGCTACTGCATAAATGTCAGTATCGCCGGTGACCGACGATATCAGCTTATTTAAGCGTGGGATAGCTTCGATAGCCTGTTGTGCATTGTGGGTTTCGCATCGGCTAAATAATTCATAACCGCCATGTTGTTCATAGCGGATCGCGTCATCGCCCAATAAATTTCTCAGGTTTTGTAAACCGCGATATTTGTATTCAACCAAACGCAGCATCTCATCTTCTGACGCTTTGTTGATGTAGGCCAGTTGTTCTGAAATTGTCCCGAAACACGCAAAACCGGCATTTTTTGTGCTGGCACCACTTGGTAAGAAGCCACTGTCGAGAACGGTAACCCGCAAGTTGGGCTCCCGCGTTTTAAGATGCAGCGCGGCGCTAAGCCCAACCAGTCCGCTGCCAATAACAATTATATCGGCGGCATCAACAAAAGCTGATCTTTCCCAGTAAGAATAGTTATCATTTGTACCTGACACGGTTTGAACTTCGGAATACTTTTTGACCTATAAAAATAAAAATCACAGAATGACAACTTTAGCATGGGTAATACTGATTATCAACACCGGCTCGGCTTGGTTATTGATGATCGCCATATTCATTATCAGCCTCGTTGTACAAAGCCGCTTTAAAAGCAAGTTTCGGCAGTATGCAGAAATGCCATTACTGTCCGGCCTTAGTGGTGCAGAAGTAGCTGAGAAAATGCTGCGCGATAATTATATCTATGATGTAAAAGTGATCTCGGTTGAAGGCCAGCTCACAGATCATTATAATCCCGAGGATAAAACTGTAAACCTTAGCCCCGATGTTTATTACAGCCGCAGCGTTGCCGCTGCTGCCGTTGCGGCCCACGAGTGCGGCCATGCTCTGCAACATGCTAAGGCCTATAGCTGGCTTACTTTTAGAACCGCTATCGTTCCTGCCATTAATGTGGCATCTAAACTTGTACAGTGGACTTTGTTTATTGGCGTAATGCTTATCGCGTTTGCAGGTAACCCTTATGTTCTAATGATAGGCGTGGTGGCTTTGGCGTTGGTTACCTTCTTTAGCTTTGTTACGCTTCCTGTAGAATTTGACGCCAGTAACCGCGCCCTGGCATGGCTTAATTCCAATAATACGGTGATGCAAAGCAATGGTGAACATGAGCAGGCTAAAGATGCACTGTGGTGGGCCGCAATGACTTATGTTGTTGCCGCTTTAAGTTCACTTGCTGCACTGCTTTATTACATCTCCTTTTTGAACCGCCGCAACTAATGGGTGGCCTAGCCTTAACAATTGAACGGCAGAAATTTAACTAAAGGGTAACGAAACCGTTACAAGTGGAAATGCGTAGTTAGCCGTGACGCTTTATGGTTAATTTCGTGGCGTTTTAAAGAAATTGTTGAATTAATTCCCCAACTATAGGCGCATAGTCCGCACTATTCACGATGATTAAGGTAAATGCTGCGTTGGTATAGCTAAAATAGCCATTTGTAGCTGTTGGAACGAAATTTGGTGTAAAACTTGGCTTGAAAATATTTTTATGAAAAAAATCTTTACCTATTTACTTGTTATTAGCGTCGCAGCGCTTGCTTCTTGTAAAAAAGACAATAACACCGGCACTCAGACCGGCACGGGTACAACATCTGATGTTAAAATTGCTCCTGATGGGTTCAACTTTAACACTACAAAATCTGTAAACTTAACCATCGCATTAAAAACCAATGATAACAACCCGATATCGGGTGTTGTGGTTAGCGTCTATCTTCCGGATACTGCCGTAGCTAAGACCTCGGTTTTTAAAGGCCTTACTAATCGTAATGGCGAGATCACGGCCACTATAAACGTTCCAACCCAGTACAGCCAGCTGATCATTGATCCGGCTTATGTTGGTTTATTGAGAAATGCCCTGGCGAACATCAATGGTGTTTCTTGTAATGTGGTGATAGGTGGTTTCTCGGGTTTTGCAGGCGACGTTGTTGCACCGGCCGTAACACCAACCGTTACCGCTAAGCCAAATGCTTACAAAGGAGTTGGCGTAAATGGAACTACATCTGTTGATTATGCTTACCCGTCGCCATATGATGCCAGCAATGCCATTGCTAATCCGCTTGTAAATGGTGTGCCGGTATATCTTGATCCTACAAATAACGCTATATCAAGCTCACTGCTTTCATATATCAATGCCTCATTGCCCGAAGGTTCTGCCGTGCCGGATACGCACCCGCAATACATTTCCAATACTGCTATTAACGTAATCAAAGTTACTGCTACTACAGATCTGTATGTAACGTTCGTATCCGAAGGTGCCGGTTACCTAAATACTTTAGGCTGGTATAGCTATCCTACTAATAACCCGCCAACAAACGCTACTCAAGGCACAAACAATCGTGGTATCGATAAGATCACTGCTATATTCCCAAATGCCAGCGCATCTGGCTCGGGTGGTGGTTTAGTGGCAGGCAACCGTGTTAAGATCGGTACTTTCACTGCCGGTACTACAGTTGCATTTTGTTTAATGCAAAACGCATGGAGCACTTATAACTACCAGGGTACTAATTATTATTACGTAAATACTGGTGTAACCAAATTCTATTCCCAAGATGCATTGAACCCCGAGAGTAATTCATCATTACAGCGCCACCAGGTTATGTTATATGATAACGTGAACAACGTATTTGTTTATGGTTTCGAAGATATCAACCGCACCAGCGGACAGGGTTCTGACCAGGATTTTAATGATATAGTTTACTATGTGAATTCATCAAACCCGGGCGCTATTTCAACAACAGGCGTTGCAGCTATTGACAAGGGTGGCGATTCTGATGGTGATGGTGTGCCTGATACACAGGATGCTTTTCCTAATGATCCAACCCGCGCCTACGTTTATTATTATCCGTCAGCAACTACTTACGGAAACTATGCGTTCGAAGATAATTTCCCTAACAAGGGCGATTATGATATGAATGACCTAATTGTAAAATACCGCTACACTTTTGAGCTTAACGCGTCAAACCAGGTAGTGGACATGGTTGCCGATGTTGCTGTTAACGCGGCCGGTGCATCATTCAAAGATGGTTTCGGTATACAACTGCCGCTGGCATCATCATCAGTAGCTTCAGTAACAGGGCAGAAATTGATCAGCAATTATATTACGTTAGCGTCAAATGGTGTAGAAGCGGGGCAGACCTATGCTACCATCATTCCGTTTGATAACTATAACGCGTTGGCCAATAATGCCGATAACAGCTTCTTTATAAACACGCTGGCTGCACCTGCAAAAGTAACCAGTAACTTTGCAAGCGTAAAGGTTACGTTTACCTCACCTGTTTCTTCTTCAAACATTACGGCGATCAACCCATTCATTATCTGTAATTTGAAGAGGGGCTATGAAGCTCATCAGGCAGGTTATGCGCCAACCGACAAAGCCGATAAAACGCTGTTTGGTACAGGTGACGACACATCCAATCCGCAAACCGGCCGTTACTATCTGTCAAAAGAAAACTGGCCTTGGGCGGTTTCGTTCCTGAGTGATTTTACATGGCCGCTTGAGCGTGTAAATATCATCTCTGCCTACCCGCATTTTGCAGACTGGGCAGCAGGCGGCGGCAGCAGTTTTACCGACTGGTACAGCAACACTGCGTCTGGTTACCGGGTAAATTCTAACTTGTATACCAAGTAAAAAGCTTTTAAAAATGAAAAGGCCGTTATGATAGTCATAACGGCCTTTTTTGCTTGTAGGAGAATTATCGCGGGTGATAAATTTGCTTCGAGGCGATAATTATTTTCCTTAAAAGTTATTTGTGTCACATTAACGCAGAAAATAAAACGCTGTTACGCCAACTATCTGTTTTTTATTATTTTAGACATGTAATACAGCTGTTTACCCCGCCGGCTGGTATTTCCCCTTAATTAATAACGTTTAGGCGCGACCCCCTTAACGCGATTTCTAAGCTTCGCTGTTCTGTACTATCTAAAATTGCTTTAAACGCCCGTATGAAAAAATTTTGTACTTGTTTTTTAATTCTTGGAGTTGCCGTACTTGCTTCGTGTAAGAAGGATACCATGACAACTACTGATACCGGTACGACGCCTGTAACGCCCACAGCGCCGGTAAATAAAATTGCCCCTGATGGCTTTAATTTTAGCACTACCCAAAATGTTACGCTTAATTTAACGCTAAAGGCGAATGATAACTCTCCTTTAGCAGGCGTAGTGGTAAGCGTTTACCTGCCGGATGATGCTACCTCAGCCGTTTTTAAAGGTGTTACCACTAAAAGTGGTACACTTAACGCTACAGTGAGCATCCCTGCCAGCTACAAGCAAATCGTTATCGATCCGGCTTATGTTGGTATATTAAGAAATGCCCTGGCAAACATCAACGGAACAACTGTTACCGCGACCATTGGCGGTACAGGCGCGTTTAGCGGCGACATTGTGCCACAAGCCATTACGCCAACTTCTGTTTCGACGTTAACTTCGTTATCAAGCAAGCAAACGCAAAGCTCGTCGACTACAGAATACGGATACCCATCGCCATATACGTCAACATCAAATGCAATTAACTCGCCGATAAGCGCGGGTGTGCCTAAATATTTAGAGGCTAACAATGACAATGTTCCAGCATCGCTGTTAACTTACATTAACGCTTCATTGCCTGAAGGTTCAACTGTTCCGGATCTGCATCCGCAATACATTTCTACAACTGCGGTGAATGTGATCAACGTAACAGCTACAGCTGATATCTACGTAACGTTTGTTTCTGAAGGTGCAGGCTATTATAATACGCTTGGATGGTATAGCTATTCTACGAGCAACCCGCCAAGCGCAACAAGCGGCGGTACCAATAATGATGGTATTAATAAGGTAACCATGGTTTTCCCTAACGCCAGCGCGTCAGGTTCGGGTGGTGGCTTGGTTGCAGGCAATAAAGTAAAACTCGGCACTTTCCAGGCTGGTACTACAATAGCTTTTTGCTTATTGCAGAATGCATGGGTACAAAGCAACGGTAACTACGGAATAAGTCTTACCGGCACTAAATTCTATTCTCAGGACGCATTGAACCCCGAGTCGACCTCCTCTCTGAGAAGACATCAGGTTTTACTTTATGACAATGTGAATAACCTTTTCCTAGCAGGTTTCGAAGATATCAGTCGTGCATCGGGACAAGGCTCCGACAACGATTTTAATGACCTTGTTTATTATGTTACCTCATCAACCGGCAGCGCAATATCTGCAACAGGTGTTGTGGCGATAGACAAAGGCGGCGATACAGATGGCGACGGTGTGCCTGATACGCAAGACGCTTTCCCGAACGACCCGAACCGGGCATATGTTTACTACTATCCGTCGGCAACAACATTTGGTAATTACGCTTTCGAAGATAACTTCCCTAATAAAGGCGATTATGACATGAATGACCTGGTGGTTAAATACCGATACGCGTTTGATTGTAACGCATCTAACCAGGTGGTTGACATGCAGGGCGATTTCCAGGTTGCTGCTGCAGGTGCCTCATTCAAAGACGGTTTTGGTTTACAAATACCGGTAGCGTCATCGGCAGTAACATCTGTAACCGGCCAGCAGTTAACAAGCAACTATATTACGCTGGCATCTAACGGTGTAGAAGCCGGCCAAAGTTATGCGACTATTATTCCGTTCGATAATTACAACAACCTGGTGAGCAATCCTAACGGCACATTCTTTATCAATACCTTAAATGAGCTGGGCAAGGTAAATAGTTCTACCGCACATGTGCAGGTTAACTTTAACAACCCGGTGCCGGTAAGCAATTTCTACTCTATCAACCCATTCATTATTTGTAACCTTAAACGTGGTTATGAAGCCCACATGGCTAATTATCCGCCAACAGATAAGGCAGATAAAACCCTGTTTGGTACAGGTGATGATAACTCGAACCTGGCCACAGGCAGATATTATCTGTCTAAAGAGAACTGGCCATGGGCGGTTCAATTCTCTGGTGATTACACTTATCCGCTCGAGCGTGTAAACATCATTTCGGCATATCCGCACTTTGCAGACTGGGCAGCAAGCGGTGGTACCAGCTTTACCGATTGGTACAGCAGCTTACTATCTGGCTTTAGGGTGACCAACAACCTCTACACCAAATAAATGACAAATAAGAAAGGCCTCCGATTGGGAGGCCTTTCTTGTTATGTTTAATGCGGGATACTTAATTTAAACGGTATGGTACGATCATAAAGAATTCGGGGATCTGCACTTCGAATAGCGTGTTGTCCATCGTACGAATCATCTGATATTCGCCTTTCATGCTGCCCATATCGGTTTTAAAGTTACAGCCGGATACATATTCGTGTGATTCACCCGGCTGGATAACCGGCTGTTCGCCTACCACACCTTCGCCTTCTACTTCACGGTGTACACCGCTCGAGTCAAATATGTCCCATCTGCGACGCAGCAACTGAATGGTATAATTGCTCAAATTCTCTATGTTGATCTTATATGCAAACATAAAGTGATCCGACTCAGGGCTCGAATATTCGGGCTGATATTGCGTTTCTACAGAAACTTTTACGCCGTCTGTAATGGTAGTGGTCATAGCGATAAAGTGTAAATCTATTGATTGCCAATCAATAATCAAGCCATCACGGCGTAATTATCATGCACCTCGGCCAAAATGTCTTCTACCTCGTCCACGGTGGGTGCCTGAACCAGCCTCATTCGATATTCTTTAAAGTTTTCTATGCCTTTAAAGTAGCTGGCATAATGGCGGCGCATTTCAAAGATACCTGTCTTTGGGCCCTTCCATTCTACAGACCTTTGCAGGTGCGTGCGGCACACATTTATACGTTCCGCAATGGTTGGGCCTTCCAAGTGTTCACCTGTTTTAAAGTAATGTTTTATCTCACGGAAAATCCATGGGTAACCAATGGCGGCACGGCCTATCATCATACCGTCAACACCATACTCAAGGCGCCAGTCGGCAGCTTTTTCAGGGGAGTCGATATCGCCATTACCAAATATCGGAATGTTAATGCGTGGGTTCTTTTTGATCTCGCGTATCAGTGTCCAATCTGCAACACCCTTATACATTTGCGCGCGTGTCCGGCCATGTATGGTAAGTGCTTTAATCCCTACATCCTGCAAACGCTCGGCAACTTCATATACGTTTTTGGTAGTGTCGTCCCAACCCAAGCGCGTTTTAACGGTAACAGGCAAGTGGGTAGCATTTACAACAGCTTTGGTCATGGCCACCATTTTGTCGATATCCTGCAAAAGGCTTGCACCAGCCCCCCGACAGGCCACCTGTTTAACCGGGCAGCCATAGTTAATATCCATCAGATCGGGGTTGGCCTGGGTAGCTATCTCTGTGGCCTCACGCATGTGGTCAATGTCACTCCCGAAGATCTGAATGCCTATCGGACGCTCGTACTCGAAAATATCCAGCTTTTGGCGGCTTTTGGCCGCGTCGCGGATCAATCCCTCGGATGAGATGAATTCGGTATACATCATGTCTGCGCCGTTTTGCTTACATACATAACGGAAAGGCGGATCGCTCACGTCTTCCATCGGCGCCAGCAGGAGCGGAAATTCGCCCAAATCAATATTTCCAATTTGTACAGACATGCAGTATCTTAGTGCAAAAATACAAATTTTATACCTTTTATGACAGAAACGGCTACCAGCCCGATGCGACCTGCCTTTCAGTTCCTTGTTTTTGTACTTTGTGTATTGGTTGCCGTGTTTGCAGGCAACATTTTAGCCGGTGCCGTTGTGGCTATTGCTTACGGCAAAGACACGCTTATAGATATTGCTAATTTAACGGTAAGTGATCCGCAGGCTGCAAAAGCCTTATGGGTATTACAGGTTATTGGCACTACGCTGCCGCTTTTTATCGCGCCGGTGTTTTTCTCTTATGTAGTTGCTCGCGAGCCCAAGACCTACCTGAAATGGAGCAGGCCTTTTCCATGGCAGTTGATATTTATTACGCTGATGATCATGTTCTTCTCGCTGCCTGTAATGGAGCAGTTAACAGTAATGAATCAAAAACTTAGCCTGCCCCCTTTTTTGAAAGGTATTGAGCAGTGGATGCGCGATTCTGAACAGAAGCTTGAAAAGCTGACACAGCTGCTTTTAAAAATGGATACGCCCTGGGACATGATCAAAGCATTATTCTTAGTAGCAGGGGTTACGGCGGTGGTTGAAGAGCTAACCTTTCGAGGGGTTTTGCAAACCATATTTTTGCGTTGGACAAAAAACCATCACATAGCTATCTGGATCACAGCGATACTTTTCAGCGCCTTTCACATGGAGTTTTTTGGTTTTCTGCCAAGGCTGATGCTGGGCGTCTTCTTCGGTTATTTTGTTTATTGGACCGGAAGCGTATGGTCATCTGTGTGGGCGCATTTTATCAATAATGCGTTGGCAGTGGTAGCCACGTATTTGTATCAGCACAAGACAATCACAACCAACCCTGATGATGCACAATCTTTTAATATGCCCATATACATTATGAGTATTGTGTTGGTTGTGAGTTTGCTTTTCACGTACAGGAATATAGCCATTGCCGGCAAAAAGAAGTTATTTACAGATGGAGATTGATTGGGTGAAGATATTTAGCAGTACAAACTTTTACCGCAGCGAATTGGTGAAGCAAATGCTGGTGAGCAATAGTTTTGACGCCGTGCTGCTAAACAAGCAGGACTCGTCTTACGGGGCTTTTGGCAGCGTAGAAGTGTATGTGCATAAAGGCGATTTTAGCCAGGCACTGGAATTAATGATTTTAAATGAGATTGATTTAGCAATATGAGGACGCGTGCTATAACCGGTGTTTTATTTGTATTAGTGATGATCGCTTCGGTTTTGGCCGGTGCACCAACTTTCGGCTTCTTCTATCTTATGCTGTCTCTATTATGCCTGAAAGAGTTTAATAAGCTTAGTAAACAAGCGGGCAACAAACCTAACGAGGTATTAGGTTACGTAAATTGTGTGGTGATATATGCCGCGTTCGCATTGCTGAATTATAAGGCATCTTTACCAAACCCGGGTGATTTCACGTTTCAGGTAAACAAGTTCTTTTTCATCCTCCCGGTGACCTTAGGCGGCATCTTTGTCGCGGAGTTATTTAAAACGAATGACAAACCATTTGCCAATATTGGCTTTACCTTTTTAGGGATCATATTCGCGACACTGCCCTGGAGCTTTTTCCACGCGCTTGCATATGCAGGTAATGGCTTTAATAATCACATCCCGATGGCATTTCTCATCATGCTTTGGAGCAACGACACAGGAGCTTACCTGAGTGGCAGATGGCTTGGCCGTACAAAACTATTCGAGCGCCATTCGCCTAAGAAAACCTGGGAAGGCTTCTTTGGTGGCGTGCTGATAGCGGCAATTGCGGGTTATGTGTTAAGCATATTTTTTACAGAACTAACATGGAACGTGTGGGTATCTATGGCGGTGATCATCGGCTGTGTAGGGACGTTGGGAGACCTTGTTGAGTCGATGTTTAAACGCAGCCTGAACATCAAAGACAGTGGCGGCATATTGCCCGGGCATGGCGGCTTGCTTGATAGGTTTGATGGCTTACTGCTTGCTGCCCCGGTTGTGTACTCATACCTGTACTTTATTTCAAATTCGTAATTTTACGTTTTAATATATCATGACCATACATAAAGAAGGATATACCTCGATAGCACTTACGGTGCTTTTCATATTTGTACTTAACGCGGTAATACAATTTTATTTTCCGCAGGCAATGGCCTTAAAATGGTTTATTTATATACTGTCGGCATTATTATTTGTCATCATTCTGCAGTTTTTCCGCAGTCCGTTCTTTGACATCCCGACAGACGAGACCAAGGTACTTTGCCCTGCTGACGGCAAAGTGGTAGTGATCGAAGAAACTGACGAAACAGAAGTTTTAAATGATCGCAGGCTGCAGATCTCTGTATTCATGTCTCCTATAAATGTGCACGTTAACCGCAACCCTATAAGCGGTGTGATCAAGTATTTTAAGTATCACCCCGGTAAGTACCTGGTAGCATGGCACCCAAAATCATCTACCGAAAATGAGCGTACAACCATTATGACCGAGAATAGCAACGGAACGCCGGTACTATTCCGCCAGATAGCCGGAGCTTTAGCACGGCGCATTGTTTGGTATGTAAAAGAAGGCGATGAAGTTGCACAAGGTCAGGAGTTTGGCTTTATTAAATTTGGTTCTCGGGTAGATATTTTCTTACCTTTAGGTACCAAGGTAAACGTAAACATTGGCGATGTGGTAAAGGGTGGACGTACCATCCTTGCCGAATTAGCCGAATAATCAATTAAGATATGAAGAAATTAACATTGATGCTGGCGCTTGCATTTTCAATCAGCGCGATAAACACCTTCGCTGCAGATAAAGACAAGCAGGCAGAAAAAGAGAAAAAGGAAAAGAAAGAACAAGCCATGATGAAACTGGCACCGGGCAAGTCATGCTCAAAAAAGTGCGCCGATAAGGAAGATAAAAAAGAAGAAGTTAAAGCTGAGAAGAAAGCTTAATTCTACAAAGCAATATTTAAGCCCCGTCCGCTTTGCGGATGGGGCTTTTTGTTTATTAGAAGGTCTGCAACAAACTATCCATTTTTAATCAGATAACTTTTAAAAGCATCGAAATCATTCGGTAATACCACTGTTTGTTTTGGTTTTCCTTCCAAATCCTTTACTGATGCCGGCACTTCTATAGCGTCCGCAATTTCAGGCGTAAACACATCCGGGAATTTGCATGGATGGGCAGTAGACAGGAATACACCTGCAACCTCATCATTGGTGTTGTCTGCTTGCCAATCGGTCAAAGCTTTCCAGGCAATAGCGGTATGCGGGCAAACCACATAATTGTATTTGTCAAAAACCTGTTTTATGGTCGTCTCTGTCTCTGCATCCGTATAACTATAGCCGGTGATCTGCTGGTTGAGACCTTTAAGATCATCTTTAAACATATCCATGATGCGCACCCAGTTGCTTGGGTTGCCAACGTCCATAGCGTTAGACAACGTTTGCACCGACGGCTTTGGCTCATATTTTCCTGATTTTAAAAACTGCGGAACAGTATCATTCGCATTGGTTGCTGCGATAAAATGTTCAACAGGCAAGCCCATTTTCCAAGCCAATAGTCCTGCGCCAATGTTGCCGAAATTTCCGCTCGGCACAGCAAACACAACCTTACTTTTGCCTTCGCGCAATAGCTGGGCATAGGCATTGAAATAATAAAACGTTTGCGGTATCAACCGGGCAATATTAATGGAGTTGGCAGATGTGAGCCTGAATTTTTCATTTAGTTCGGCATCGCCGAAGGCTTGTTTTACCAGCGCCTGGCAATCGTCAAAAGTGCCGTCGATCTCTATAGCGCGAATATTTTGGCCATTGGTAGTCAATTGCTGTTCTTGTATAGGGCTTACTTTACCTTTTGGATAGAGAATGGTTATCCGTGTATTCGGAACGCCTAAAAAGCCTAACGCTACCGCGCCACCCGTGTCACCGGAGGTGGCCACTAAAACGTCTAATACCTTTTCGCCGTCTTTTAGGAAATATCCCATTACACGGCTCATAAACCGGGCGCCAAAATCTTTAAATGCGAGCGAAGGGCCATGGAAAAGCTCAAGCACATAAACATTGTCTCCAAGCTTTACTACAGGCGCGTAAAAGTTGATCGCATCGTTAATAATGGCTTTCAGGTCATCTGCAGGGATAGCATCTTCTAATAATGCAGAAGCAACATGAAAAGCAATCTCGGAAAGCGTGTACTCATCCAAGTTGTCAATAAAATTTGCCGGTAATTGCGGAATAGTTACAGGCATGTACAAACCCTTATCCTGGGGCATGCTGTTGAACACGGCCTCCTTAAATCCTACCCGCAGATCGGGGTTATTGGTACTGTAAAAATCCATTTATAGCGCTTGCGATGAGTTTCAAAGATAGTGAAATATGCCTCACCCCAGCCCTTCCCAAAGGAGTGGGAGATAGAAAAGGGCAAAACAAAAGCCCTCTAAGAAAATCTTAAAGGGCTTGTTAAGGATGTGTTTTAAAGTCCTCTCCTTTGGAGAGGATTTAGGTGAGGCTCCTACACCGCGTCTGACAGCGAACTAAATGTAAAGTCGCGGATCTTCATTGGCGGGATCAAAGCGCTTTGGAAAGACTCTCCGCTTACTGCGCGTTCCGTTTTGCCCAACGCTTCCAGATTGTTGAGCATGATCACCGGGCTCTCGTTAAACCTAAAGTTTTTTACCGGGAACTTGATCTGTCCGTTCTCTATGTAAAAAGTACCATCGCGGGTAAGGCCGGTATAAAGTAAAGTTTGCGGGTCAACCGGGCGAATGTACCACAAACGGGTAACCAGTATGCCTTTTTCTGTTCCTTTTATCAGATCTTCTAAAGACTGGTCGCCGCCATCCATGATAAAGCCTCCCGGATATGGCACTTCTGGAACACCTTTTTTCTTAGCCCAATAGCGCGAATAGAACAGGTTTTTCACCACGCCTTTTTCTATCCAGCTGCGTTTCACTGCGGGCTGGCCATCGCCGGTATAGTTACTTGTTGGCAGGCGCGGGTCCATCGGGTCTGAATAAATGTTTACACGGGGATCCACCAATTGCTCACCAAGTTTAGTACCGCCACCTTTTTTACTTAAAAAGCTGCGGCCTTCGTCGGCACTACGTGCGTCAAGTCCGCCGTAAAGCTGTTCCAGCAACACAATGCCTGCCGAAGGTTCAAGGATCACCGTATATTTCCCCGGCTCAATTGCGCGGGCCGTTACTGAACCTGTAGCCTTTTGTGCCGCGATCTTTGTAAGCTTCAAGGTATCCATGTCGTTATAGTCCTCAAAATCTCGCGAAGCGTAACCGGAACCTTTGCCATCTGCCGTACGCAAGGTAATCGAGAAATTAATATCGCTCGACTTGTTGTAATTGAACAAGCCGTGCGAGTTCATGGTAGAGCTGAACGCGCCCTGGTTTTGTAAGAAGCCCGCCGCGGTAAGGTTGTTATCCTTAGCTACCTGCAAACTTTGTGCAACCATATCTGTACGAATCTTTGGCGGCATATCGCCGGTTTTGGCGTCGTAAAGTTTTGGGTTCAAAGGGTCATAGGTTTGCGGGTCTAAATAGTTCATAAATTCCGGGTTCTCCGGCGCTAATTGCGCCAACTCTTCCGATTTACGAACTGCCTTTTCCAGCGACGCGTCGTCGTATTCATTTAAGGTAACTGTACCCTGCTTTTTGCCAAAAGCAGAAGCAATTACCATTTGTGTTTGGCTAACGCTGCCGCTGGTAGACACCGAATTGCGCGCGTAACGTATGTTGCCGCCGATAGATCCGCTAAAGCTGATCTCGCACTCATCGGCTTTTGAAAAACTAAGCGCCTTCTTCATTAAAGCCTGCGCTTCTTCCTGACTAAATATTGCCATGATCTTAAATCTTTCTTGCTGTGTTGATAACATTAACTCCATTAAACCTTGCCGTTGCCGAGCCGTGCGACACAGCGCTTACCTGCTGGGGCTGGCCCTTGCCGTCAAAGAATGAACCGCCTAAACGGTAGTCGCTTTGGTCGCAAACACCTACGCATGAGTTCCAGAACTCCTGGGTATTTGATTGATAGGCAACATCGTTTAGCATGCCCGCGATCTTGCCATTCTTGATCTCATAATATAACTGACCGCTGAACTGGAAGTTGTAACGCTGCTGATCTATTGAGAAAGAGCTGTCGCCAACTATGTAGATACCTTTCTCAACATTCTTGATCATGTCATTCTGTGTAAGCGGTGTTTTGCCTGCCTGTAGCGACACGTTTGGCATACGCTGAAACTGCACGTCGCTCCAGCTATCTGCGTAGCAGCATCCCTGCGAAGCATTCAGCCCGATAATGTGCGCCTGGTCGCGAATGGTTTGGTAGTTAACTAAAACACCGTCTTTTATCAAGTCCCACCGGCCGCATTTAACGCCTTCATCATCATACCCAACCGCGCCTAATGAACCTTTTTGGAGTTTGTCTGCAACGATATTTACGTTCTTGCTGCCGAAATTAAACTTACCAGACTTCCATTTATCAAGCGTTAAAAAGCTGGTACCTGCAAAGTTGGCTTCATAGCCCAGCACACGGTCGAGCTCTGTAGGGTGGCCAACCGACTCGTGAATAGTTAGCCACAAGTGGGAAGGATCCAGCACCAGGTCATATTTGCCCGGCTCTACAGATTTTGCGGCAATTTTTTCGCCGCCCTGCGCGCCTGCAAAGCCTGCATCTTCAATCATATCATACCTGTCGCGGTAAAGTGGGGTAGGCATACCTTTAATTTTTTCGCTATCACTTGGCGTCAGGTATTCATAGCCTAAACCCCTCGGCGCGCTTAACGCGTTGCGTGTCTGGAACTTGCCTGTTTTCGTATCTATTTTAGTTGCGTAAAAAGTAGGCCAGATGCGGTGGACATCCTGGTCTATGTAAGAACCGTCTGATGATGCGAAATACTTCTGCTCATTAACAGAAAATATGATCGAGGTAACGTAATTAGAACCCGCTTTCATGGCAGTATCGTTCACCTTCAAAAGCAGATCTACCTTATCTTTTATCGGCACTTCGAAAGAGTTTTTTTCGATAGGCGCTTTCCAGCTTACTTCGCCGTAACCTTTTTGCGGCGCCAGCTGAACCGGTTCGCTTTGTATACGCGCGTTCTCTTTAGCAATGGCAACGGCAGCAGTCGCCGCTTTTGCAATGCTATCGTTGTCTAACTTGTCAACCGCGGCAAAGCCCCAGCAGCCGTTAGCCAGCACACGGATACCCATGCCGAAACTTTCGGTATTGACTACGTTCTGTACCTTTTCTTCGCGGGTTACTACAAACTGGCGCAGGTAACGGCCAATGCGTACATCTGTATAGGTTGCACCTTTAGCACGGGCCGCAGTAAGGGCAACATCTGCCATACGTTTTTTGAGCGCCACATCAATGCCCCCGCCCAGCGCCTGCTCTACCGAAATAGGCGCTCCTATCACCGGGATGCCTTTTAGCATGGCGCCACCAATGCCCATACCGGTGAGATAGATAAAATTTTTCCTATTCAAAATGATGGAATTAAATTGTGAATAATAAGACTTACAAGAAATCGGTCAGATAGTAGTTGGCTAAATATATCAATTGTTTTGTTACAAAAGCAAGGGATAGAATTAGATATCTATTTTTCTATCAGTTGTTGTTGGTCGAATTAATTGGGGAGTGGAATATTAGTTTTGAATAAGAATATCGGTCAACCTGATGATCATTCATTTCAAAAATTTTCTTGGCGTTGCCTGCGTAGCAGGACCGCGCTTTTCATTACAAGTCCTCGTCCCAACGAACTGTTGCCACTGCGGGCTTTTCATTGCAATCGCTAACGCTTAAAAGCTTGTCATCCAAAGCGCCGTGAAGGATCTTATGCTCACGCAAATCCATATCAAAAGGTTTATATAAATTAGCTAACTGATCCTTATGAAAAAAAACATTCTCCTCGCAATATTCTCCGGCTTGCTGATGTGGCTTGGCTGGCCGCCGTCGCGGTTTATGAACATACTTTTATTCGTTGGCTTGGTGCCAATGCTCGTCGCGATAGAAAACATCATCGGCTCCGCATCAGACAAAAAAGGCAGGCAAATATTTACCGTAGCGTTTATAGGGTTTTTCGTATGGAATACGCTGTCCATCTACTGGGTGTACAATTCGGTAAAAATGGTAGGCGATTTGATAGCCATACCCATTAGTCTAATTCCGTATTCACTGGGACCACTATTGATAGCCTGCGCCTGCTGGCTTTATTACCGCATGCGTGTGGCGGCCAACCGCAATATCAGTTTGGTGGCATTAGTTTGCTTTTGGATAGGGTACGAGTACATCCATCAAACCTGGCCGCTGGCATTCCCATGGATGACTCTGGGTAACGGCTTCGCCGTAAGCCATCAATTAGTGCAATGGTATGAATATACCGGTGTTTACGGTGGTACAGTTTGGATATGGCTGGTTAATATTTTGATCTTCCTTTATTACCGCGGATTGCTTGAGGCGCAAACCGCCCGCACAAGAAAGTTTACTATCCTTTCGGTGGCATTAGCAGTTATACTGCCTGCGGGAATTTCATTGGCCAGATACTATTCCTTCAGTGAGCAAAGAAACCCTTCGGACATTGTCGTTGTCCAACCAAACGTAGATCCCTATGCCAAAGAATTCAGCATACCTGTGTATCAACAGATTGCTACATTGACACACCTGTCAGACTCATTGGCTCAAGCCAATACAGAATACTTTATTTGGCCAGAAACGGCCATTCCTGATCCGGCTTTAGACGAAGAACACATCAACACGAGCCCTGTTTATGCGCAGGTAAAATCATTTTTAAATAAGTACAAGAACGCCAACTTGATCACCGGGGCAGAGACGTTTAAAATATTTAATAACCAGGCAACAATAACTGCCAGCCCCATGCCCGGCGGGCAGTTTTTCGATAGCTACAACGCGGCGCTAAGTTTAGAGAATAGCGACAAGGTTCAATTCTATCACAAATCTAAATTGGTGCCGGGTGCAGAGACTATTCCTTTCAGCCAGTTATCCTTTTTAAAGCCGGTATTCGCGCATTTGGGAGGTGCGGCGGGAAGCTACGCGGGTCAGCCCGACGCGGGTGTGTTTTACTCGCAAAGCGGCATAGGTTCAGACCCGGTTATCTGTTACGAATCTATTTGGGGCGAATATGTTGCCAGGTCGGTTGAGAAGGGTGCACAGTTTATCGCCATTATCACCAATGATGGGTGGTGGGAAAATACATCCGGCAAAGATCAGCACCTTGACTATGCCAAACTGCGCGCTATAGAAAACCGACGCTGGGTGGCCCGGTCTGCCAATACCGGCATCTCCGCTTTCATTAATGAGCGTGGAGATGTGGTTCAACGTACCGGCTGGTGGGTACGCACAGCGATCAAACAAGACATTAATCTAAACTCCGACCTGACGTTTTACACGAAGCACGGGGATTATATCGCGTATGTCGCTTGCTTTTTAGCGGTAATAGCGATGATATGGATGGCAACGAGGGTGAGGCTTGTGAAGAGAATTAAAACGATCAACTAACACGAACGCCATCGCGATACGCCAACAGCGGAGAAGCAATCTCGAATATGTTTAATGGCTCTTGCATCCAGTGATTCTTAGATCCTTTGTCCTTCCTCCTTTATCCTCAGTTACCCTCTATCCAGAATGAATTCTAACAGATCATTTACCGGATGCTTCATGATCTTTCCCACGGTAATGCCTTGCTGATTGCATAGCCTGGTAAGTTCATCCGCAAAAACCGAAGCAATTGAGCCCACAAAATGGCATTTGTAGTCTCGATATTCGGGGTACGATTTGATGTTGGTTTCTATGAATTCGTTAAGGCCTTGGGTTATCTTCCCTTTAGCATAAGCTGTATCTGTAATGCTGCCTAAAAAACGCGCGAAAGATGCCAAATAGGTATTGGCATTAGGTTGCTGGTATACATGATACATAACATCCTGCACGGTAAGGTTATAATGCTCCTTAAATAGCTGAGCTATATCGGCAGGCATCTTACCATACAGATAGTCGGTAATTAAACTTTTGCCGAACCACGTACCCGAGCCTTCGTCGCCTAACACAAAGCCCAAGCCGTGCTTGCCGGCATGGATATCTTCGCCATCAAAATAAGAGATATTTGAACCGGTACCCAACACACAACATAAGCCCCGTTGATGGCCGCAAGTGGCGTACGCAGAGCCTAGCAGGTCGCTATCGACGCTGATGAATGCTTTAGTGAATAGTTGGCTAAGGGCATTCGATATGATCTCGTGCCTGTCGGGACTGGAACAGCCTGCGCCAAAAAAATAGATCTCTGTTATCTCATTGCTATGTGCTATAAGGTCGGCAGCCTGGTCCTGCAGGATCTTGACGATCTGTTTTTCGTTGTGGAAATATGGATTTAAACCTTTAGACCGAAACTTTAACGGTTCCTGACCGGGAACAGCCAGCAGCCAATCTGTTTTAGACGATCCGCTATCGGCAACAAGTATCATTTAAGCCAGTTCTTCTAAAATTTTTTGGGTGATAGGTTTGTGGAGGAACTGGGTGATGTACTTATTCTCGGCTGAGCGCTTTACATCGCTTGGATCTAAAGAAGATGATAGCATATAAACTTTTATGCCATTTTTGTTCTCGATCTCCAGCTTGTCAAACTCGCGCAAAAAATCAAAACCGCTCATGGTAGGCATGCGCAAGTCAAGGAATATCACTTCGGGGATCGCATTGCCGCTTTTTAACCAGGCAATAGCCTCATTTGCTGATTGCTTGACGACGATGTCCGCGGCAAAATTGGTACTTTCTAAAATGCGGCGGGTAACATAGTTGTCTATGTAATTATCATCTATAAGCAAGCAGGTATTATACATATCTATACCAAAAATATAAAAATAAGCCTGTTTAAAAGCATTTTACAGAAAATCTACGCTGGCGGTTATTTGCTTTAGTGTTATCTCGGCAATTTTAGACTGGTACTGCGCATTAAAGAAAGTCACCTGTGCATCAAGGTAGTTGCGTTGCGCTTCCCTTATTTCCAGAGGTGTAATAGTCCCCAGGCGGTACTTCTCAAGAGAGATCTCTAAATTTTTGCGGGCAAGCTGCACATTGCTTTCGCCCAATTTGATAAGATCCAATCCCGATAAATAACTGCTGAATAATGTATTTATCTGCGCGTTTACATTCAGTTTTGTAAGATTTACATTGATACCCGCATTATTGATCTGCAGTTTGGCGTTACGTTCCCGGCGCCACTGATTAAAGCCGTTAAAAATGTTTATCTGTGCTACCAGGCCGTAGGTAAAACCATTGGTTTGCTGCTGGCGGGCAAAACCGGCAGGCGTATTGCTATTCCCACGGGCATAGCCGCCGTTAACACCTATATTTGGATAACGTGTAGACCTGACCTGCCTTAAATTGATCTCCGATAAACGCTGACTTATTTGCGATTCCAGGATAGCAGGATTTTCTGCCTGCGCTTTGTTAAGCACATCTCCAAGCCGTATGTTCTGATCAACGATGATAGTATCTGCCACCTTAAATTCCATTTGCAGGTCGCGCACCATTAATTGGTTAAGCGCAATCTGGCTGGCTTTGAACTGCTGCTTCGACGCAATGTATGCCGCTGTATCCGTGTTATAACTTACTTGGGCATTGTACACATCCAGTTTTGAAACACGCCCAACACTGAATTTATCATTAGCATAGCGCAATTGCGTGCCCGAAATATTTAAGGCTCCCTTTAGAGATTTGATCTGCTCGTACTGGCTTACCAGTTCATAATACGTTGACATCACATTAGCCACGGTGGTAAGAACCGTGTCGCGTAAGCGTACCTGACCTAACAAGTTGCGTTGCTTAAGCGCGTCATAATTGGCGAACATGTTAAGCCCGTCGAAAATAGTCCAGTTAAGGTTAGCGCCGTAACTGGTATTAGTATTGTTGGCGTTATTGATCACGTTTAGCGTATTATCTGCACGTGTTTGTACCGTATTCTGCAAACTGTTGCTTTGCGTAAAGTTTCCGCTTACGGTAGGTAAAATGCCGGCATTACCCAAAGTCACATTGTTTTGCGCAATGCTGGAGTTGTTCTGCGACAGTTTTATGTTGTAGTTATTTTGCAATGCTATCTCTACTGCTTGCTTTAAAGACAACAAAGTACTGTCGCGCTGCGCAAAGGCTGTTTTGCTGATGATGAAACAGCACATCAATAGTAAAAAGCTTATTTTCTTTTTCATGCTGTTATAGGTTTTCAATCAGTTTTGGTTGCGGAGCAGGTTCTGCATCTATAGGTTCAGTTTCGGGATCGCGGCGCGTTTTTGGCGCGCACATCACATACATTACGGGAATAATGTAAAGCGTAAGCATTAATGAGAACAACATACCACCCATAATAACAATACCCAGCGATACCCGGCTCTTAGCGCCGGCACCCAGTGCAAAAGCAATGGGCACCGCACCGAGTACTACCGCTAAACTGGTCATTAAGATAGGGCGAAGACGCGCGGTTGCTGCCTCAACCACGGCCTCATATTTAGAGATACCGTGTTCCATACGCTGATTGGCGAATTCTACGATAAGAATGCCGTTCTTAGTTACCAAACCTACCAGCGTGATCATGCCGATCTCGCTAAAGATATTGAGCGTTTGGTTGAACAGCCAAAGCGAAATGAACGCGCCAGCGATAGCCAACGGCACAGTAAACATCACAATGAACGGATCTATAAAGCTTTCGAATTGAGCGGCTAATACAAGGTAGATCAACAACAATGCAAAGCCGAACGCGAATAAGATGTTTGATGAGCTTTCGGCATAATCCCGCGACGGGCCGCTTAGCGCGGTACTGAAAGTTGGGTCGAGCATTTTGGCAGCGATCTTATTCATCTCGTTGATGCCATCGCCTACAGTATATCCCGGCGCAAGGCCTGCCTGTATAGTGGCCGATTTGAAACGGTTAAAGTGATAGATAGACGGCGGAGTAGCATCTTCGGCGACTTTAACTACGTTGTCTAACTGTATCAACTGTCCGCGCGAGTTGCGTACGTATACCGATTTTAAATCTAAGGGCTGGTCGCGGTTGGCGCGGTCTACCTGTGCAATTACCTGGTATTGTTTACCACTTAGCAGGAAATAACTTAAACGCCCGTTTGAATAATAAAGCTGCAAGGCCGACGCGATGTCGTTTACATTTACACCCAAATCACGCGCACGGTCACGGTCTGTGGTAACCGTTAGCTCGGGTTTTGTAAATTTCAGGTTAACGTCGGGCGTGGCAAAGACCGGGTCTTTGTTAACCTCGGCAAAGAACTCGGGCAGCACCTTCCGTATCTTTTCAAAATCCTGGTTTTGGATAACAAACTGCACCGGCAGCGATGTACGCGCACCACTACCACCACCGCTTATGGTTTGTTCCTGAACCACAATGGCCCGCGCATCTGAAAATTTCTTTAACTTCTTAGTCAGCCACTCTGCCAGTTGTGCTTGCGTACGGGTACGTTTGTCAGGGGCGACCAAACCCACCCGGCCAAAACCCGAGTTAGCAGAACTGTTACCGCCAAACCCCGGCGACACTACCGAGATATTTACACTGGCTTCGGGGATGGAGTCATCTACCAGTTTAGAAACCCGGTCCATGTATTTGCTCATGAAATCATACGTCGCACCTTCAGATCCGGTAACCTGATAACGCAATAAGCTGCGGTCGTCTAAAGGCGCCAATTCAGATTGCGTTGTTTTCACCAGTATGCCAATGATCACTAAAGATATCGCCATGATCACGATAGAGATCCACCGCTTTTTCATAAAGTTGACCAGTGTTTCTGTATAGGCATTGGTCATGCGTTCAAAAAATGGCTCAGTCTTCTCGTAGAATTTCGATTTCTTTTGGTTTTTGCGGATCAGCTTAACGTTAAGCATTGGTGTTAAAGACAGCGACACGAAAGCCGATATTAATACAGAGCCCGCCACCACGATAGCGAACTCGCGGAATAACCTTCCGGTAAAGCCCTGCAGAAAGACGATAGGCAGAAACACCGCCGCCAGCGTAACCGACGTAGATATAACCGCGAACAAAATTTCTGCAGAACCTTCGAACGCCGCTTTACGAATAGCCATGCCGGCTTCTACTTTTTTGTAGATGTTTTCCGTTACTACGATACCGTCATCCACCACCAGGCCTGTAGCGAGCACGATACCCAAAAGGGTAAGGATGTTGATGGAGAAGCCAAAGGCGTACATAATGAAGAAGGTGCCTATCAGCGATACAGGTATATCTATCAGCGGGCGGAAGGCGATAAGCCAATCGCGGAAGAACAGATAGATAATGATTACCACCAGCACAAAAGAAATGATCAGCGTTTCTTCAACCTCGTCTATCGATTGGTTGATAAAACGCGTGTTATCCAGTGCCACCTTAACCGTAATATCCGGAGGGAGGTCTTTCTTTACCTGGTCTAACCGCTTATAAAAGTCTTTGGCTATTTGTACATAGTTGGCGCCGGGTTGTGGCACCAGGGCAAGGCCAACTTCGGGTACACCACTTTCGCGAAGCGACGTTTCTTCGTTTGCAGAACCCATCACCACGTAACCCACATCTTTCATGCGCACCACACGGTTGCTGTCTGCACGGATGATCAGATCGCTAAATTCCTTCGGAGTAGACATTTTACCCAAAGCCCGCACGGTAAGCTCTGTATTGTTACCCTCTATTTTACCCGCGGGTAGCTCTACGTTGCCATTGTTAATCGCGTCGCGAATGTCTGAGGCGGCAAGTCCATAAGACGATAGCTTATTAGGGTCTAACCAGATGCGCATCGCATACTGGCGCTGCCCTTGTATGTTTATCGAGCTTACACCCGGTATGGTTTGTAAAGCTTCCTGCAAAACGTTTTCGGCGTAATCATCTACCTGCATAATGTTGCGGGTGTTACTGCTAACCGTAAGGGTAATGATCTGGTCGGCGTTGGCATCGGCTTTCGTTACTACCGGCGGCGCGTCAATATCCTGCGGTAATTGGCGCTGCGCCTGCGATACCTTATCCCGCACGTCATTCGCCGCGGTTTCCAGATCGGCATCCAGGTTAAACTCTACCGTAATATTACTGGCGCCCACACTACTGGTTGACGATATGTTACGAATACCCTGCACACCGTTGATCGCTTTCTCCAGGGGTTCTGTGATCTGCGACTCGATAACCTCGGCATTGGCACCCGAGTAAGAAGTGCTTACAGATATGATAGGCGGATCGACAGAAGGGAAATCGCGCACACCCAAAAACTTATACCCTATGATGCCGAACACTACTATCACCACAGATAGCACTGTTGCCAATACCGGGCGTTTTATACTGGTTGAGGATAAACTCATGGGGCTATTTTATAACTTTTATAATTTTTACCGGAGACTTGCCGCGTATCTGTATTAGGCCCGATATAATAAGGCTGTCACCCGTTTTAAGTCCGTTAGTCACCTCAAGTTTGGTATCAGTTCTTAAGCCTGTCTCTACATTCTTAGCTACTGCCATTCCTTTGTGCACCAGATAAACCTGGTTAGTTTTTATGTTAGGTATCACACACTCTGTAGGCACCATAACGGTTCTAGGTATTTGGTCAAGCGTTAGGTTTATTTTTGCGAAACCGCCGGCGGTTATCTCTCCATTAGGGTTTGGCGCCTTTGCGCGGATGGTTAGTGTTCTGGACGTTGGGTCGATTGACGGCTCTATCGCGTAAACCGTCGCCGCAAAATTCTTTTTAGAGCTGGCAATGTTAAAGGTGATCTTGCTGCCCGGTTTTATCAGCGGTTCATAACGCTCGGGCACGTTAAAGGTTACTTTCATCGGGTCGGTATTAACCAGTGTCGCTATTGGAGTTGATTGTGATAAGTAACCACCCGGGCTTATACTACGCAAGCCGATTACGCCCGAAAACGGTGCGCGGATAACTGTTTTAGCAATTTGCGCCTTAATAACATCCCCTGCGGCTTTTAATGAATTATAGCTTGATAATGAAGTATCATATTCCTGCTGGCTTACCGCTTCCTTTTGCAATAAGATGCGGTTGCGATATTCATTTTGCTTGGCCAGTGTTATCTGATATTGGTTTTGCGCCAAAGACGCCACCAGGTCTTGGTTATAAACTTTTACCAGCACCTGGCCTTTGCTTACGCGGCCGCCTTCTTTAAAATAAATGCCGGTAATATTGCCTGCGGTTTGGCTTATCAGGCTAACCTTTTCGTTTGGGTCTATCGAACCTGTAAGGTCAATGCTGTTAGTAACCGATGTATCGTGCACTATCATCACATTAACCGGTACCGGTCCGCCTTTCTTTTTGCCGCCGGCCTTAGCGTCGGCAGTAGGGCCGCCCTGGCCATTTTTGTCTTTGCCGCCGTGCAGTTTGTTGAATATAAGGTAACCGACAACCAGTGCCAGCGCTATATATACAATGTATCTAGTTTTCATGGGGTATGTGTGGTCTATATGGTTTGTTGTTTTAGGTTGGCTTCCATAGTGGCCAGTACTTTATTAAATATGGAAATGTCTGTAGCTGTTATACTTTGGGTACTGGTCTTATTAAGGTGGTCAAACGCCTTAATGATCTCGGGTACTTCCTGCTCTGCTTTGGCGGTAATTTTTAATAACTGTTCGCGCCTGTCTGCAGGGTTTATTTCGCGGTAAACGTATCCTTTTTCTGTAAGCAGATCTATGATGCTCACCAGGGATGACTTGTCTTTATCGAGCATCTGACCTAAAGCCTTTTGCGTTAGCTGCCCGTTGTGCAGGTAAATAATAGCAAGGATATCGTGGTAGCGGTTAATGTCCAGGTGGTGTACCTGCTTGGCCAGGGCATGCATATATACCCGTCCAAAGTGCATAAGCCTACGCGAAAGTGGTTCTGTTACAATCATAAATAGCGGATTTAAAATTAACGCATGCTTATATTAGATAGTTGCATGTATCAACCATTTTACACGCTCTAGCTATTGTCTGCCGGCAATACGCTAAACCCACCTCATTTTTATAAATTGCCGCCATGAAAACCTTTGCAATCTTTGCCATTGCTTTAAGCGCGCTTATGACCACTACCACTAAAAAAACGATTGCTGCAGATAAAGTGCAGATAAAATACGAAGTGTCATTTTCTGAACCGCAGGCGCATTATGCCGATATAGAAATGACCATAAGCGGATTGGCACAGCCACACGTAGATCTGAAGATGCCGGTATGGACGCCGGGTTCTTACCTGGTGCGCGAGTTCGAGAAGAACCTTGAGGGCTTTGGCGCGAGTGCATTGGGCAAACCATTACCATTTTTAAAGACGCGCAAAAATATCTGGCGGGTTACCACCCAAGGCGTAAACACAATTAAGGTTAAATACCGCATGTATTGCTTCGAGATATCCGTGCGGACAGCCTTTATAGATGTTACCCACGCGTTTCTTTCAACCTCGGGTATGTTTTTATACCCCGACGGCATGCTGCAGCACCCATCGACTATCCATATCACCCCTTATAAAGGATGGAACAAAGTGTCGACCAGTTTAGAGATGGTTGGCAACGATCCTTTTACACGCACTGCTCCGAATTATGATATTCTGTTCGATTCGCCGATAGAAGTGGGCAACCAGGATGTGTTTGGCTTTACCGCCGCGGGCGTTAACTACGAAGTGGCGATGTATGGCGGCGGCAATTACGACAAAGAACGCCTGAAAAAAGACATGGCACATGTGGTAGAATTGGAGACTGCTATCTATGGCGAGAACCCTAACAAGCATTATACATTCATTGTGCACAATTATTTAAAGGGTGGCGGCGGACTTGAGCATTTAAGCTCGACCGTTTTGGGTGCGTCGCGCAACAACTACAACACCGATGCAGGTTATGAAGGTTTCTTATCCCTTGTAGCGCATGAGCACTTCCATCTGTGGAATGTGAAACGTTTGCGCCCCATAGCCTTAGGGCCGTTCGATTATGATAAAGAAAACTACACCACCGACCTGTGGATAGCCGAAGGCTTTACCGCCTATTATGATAATCTTATAGTTCACCGCACCAAACTTTACTCGACCGAAAACTATTTGGGCGTTTTGGCAGCTGATATCAACGTAGTGGAAAATACTCCGGGTGCGAAAATTCAGCCCCTGTCGCAAGCCAGTTTTGACGCGTGGATCAAGGCTTACCGCCCCGACGAGAACACAGCTAACACAGCAATATCTTATTACAACAAAGGCTCTATTGCTGCCTTACTGCTGGATCTTGAGATCATCAAGGATTCTAAAATGAAGTATTGCCTTGATGATGTGATGCGCTATATGTACAAGCAGTACTACAAAACTTTGAAGCGCGGTTATACCGACAAAGAGTTTAAGGAAGGCCTGGAAAAATTCGCCGGTAAGAACCTGGATGAGTTTTATGCGAAATATGTTAACGGACTAGACAAGATCGATTATGACAAGTATTTGGGTTATGCCGGTTATAAATTGATCGATGAGAACGCATCTGCAAATGTGCCGACACTGGGAATAAAAGGCGTCAACACATTGAATTCTGTTAAAGTTACCGGCGTACTTCGCGGAACATCAGCTTGGATAGACGGTATTAACGTAAACGACGAAATTACAACCATCGACGGCAAAATTGTGAACGATGTAAAAACCATGCTCGACGGTAAAAATGTAGGCGACCATATTCTGGTTTCGGTTTTACGAGATGGTCGCCCATTGGACCTTACGGTGACTTTACTGCGTAATGCCGATATCAAAGCAAAGATCGTGAGTGTCGACTCGCCATCCGCGGAACAGCTGGCCGTAAGAAAAAAATGGCTGAGTTTGTAATTAGGTAAAGCTCGTCAAGCGCTATAACTATTAAATTGCTTCGTCATTACATTCCTTGAAACGACGTTTTGCATATTTCCTGTAACGTCCCTCTTTTCTTGTGCGTCTTAAATGCAAATCACAAGAAAAATGAATACACAAATCCAAAACCCTACGGCACAATTAATAGTTGATCAGCATTTCCGCGATTACCACGGCGGATATTTTTCTGTCCTGGTGTCAGCCGAAGAAACTAACGGCGCCATGTCAATAGTCGACATGACCATGCCTAAAGGCTCTGAACCATCCTTAATATGCGCGCGCGGATATAACGCCGACCGCCTCGCTAAAGCCCTCTCATTTGGAAATGGTTGGATGGGGTACTTACGACAATTTCCCGGTGATCAAATTCAAAAACTCTGTACGGGTTTTTTCCTTTAAAAATTCGCCGGTAAAGGCAGAGGTGGTTGTAACCGAGTTTTGTTTCTGTACACCGCGCATGCTCATGCACAAGTGGCGGCATTCTATAACCACACCTACACCCATTGGGTTTAACGTTTCCTGAATGCAGTCGCGGATCTCATTGGTTAAACGCTCCTGCACTTGTAAACGTCGCGCAAAAACATCAACTACCCGCGGAATTTTGCTCAATCCCACCACATGACCGTTAGGTATGTAAGCTACATGCGCCTTGCCAAAGAATGGCAGCATGTGGTGTTCGCACATAGAATATACCTCAATGTCTTTAACAACCACCATCTGGCTATACTCTTCTTTAAACATGGCGGAGTTTAAGATCTCTTTAGCGTCAAGATCATACCCCTGAGTTAAAAACAGCAGTGCTTTAGCCACACGTTCTGGCGTTTTAAGTAAACCCTCGCGCTGTGGGTCTTCGCCTATCTGCGTTAACACATCGCGGTAGTTGCCGCTTAGCTTTTCTATAAGTTCAGGGTTATAACGGTCTATTTTATGATAGCCGTTTATGCCCTGATCGCGGTCAGGTATGTCATCAAATTGGTCTTCCATATTGGTTAGTCGCCAAAATATTCGGCACTGTTATTTTCAGTTTCAAAAAGTTTTACCGAGTGCAAAAATACTCCTTCGTAAGCTTCGATAGGCTGTTTTAACTGCTTAAAGATCTCTATGCAAAGCAATTCGGTCGATGCCATTTTGCCTCTCATAAAATCTACATCCATATTGATGTTCTTATGGTCAAGTTTTTCTATTACATAGTCATTGATGATAACCTTTAACTCTTTAAGATCTATAAGGTAGCCGGTCTCATGAGTTACGTGTCCCTTAACCGTCACAAACAAATTGTAGTTGTGGCCATGCCAGTTGGGGTTGGCACATTTTCCAAATATCTCGAGGTTTTTTTCTGCGCTCCACTCGTCGCGGTACATGCGATGGGCTGCATTAAAATGCTCTTTGCGCGTTATGTATATCATCATACCTTGTAATTGGTGCAAATATACAAAACAATTAAAGGCGGCTTGTTTTATCTTAGGCGTAAGAAATAGCCATGAGATTATTAATTGTAGCAGCAACTGAGGCAGAGATAAGGCCGTTGATAGAGAATACTGAATATCAAATGTCGAATGCTGAATATCGACGTGAAAATTCGGCCCGACCTCTCCCCCCGCCCTCTCCAAAGGAGAGGGAGCCGGAAAATAAAGCTTTTGCTACCCTCTTTGGAGAGCGCAAGAGTGAGGCCTCATATCTTGTCACCGGCGTCGGTATGGTGGCCACGGCTTACGCGCTGGGGGTGCATCTGGCGTCAAATTATTACGACCTGGTAATTAACCTCGGTATAGCCGGCAGTTTTGACCGCCGCATTGCCCTTGGCAATGTAGTAGAAATTGTAGAAGACACCTTTACGGAAATGGGCGCCGAAGACGACGAGGCATTTATTCCTTTGGATACTTTGGGATTCGGCGATGTTACCTATAAACCCAACGGGCATCCGTTTTTAAATATTCCGCAGGTAAAGGCAATAACGGTCAATAAAGTTCACGGCAACGAAAAGTCGATACAGACCGTTGTTGACCGGCTAAACCCGCAACTGGAAAGTATGGAAGGTGCAGCCTTCTTTTATGCCTGCGAAAAAGCGGGTGTGCCGGGGGTACAAATCAGGGCGGTGTCAAATTATGTAGAAAAGCGGAATCGCGATGCCTGGCAGATAGGTCTTGCCGTTAAAAATCTGAATAAATTTGCGGTGGAAATGTTGAACATATTACGTAATACGTAGTGTTTTCATTTAAGTTCCTGACAATACTCACAACATCTAACTTACTACCTACAACGTCTATGAAACTCACCCTCGGCTTTTCGCCTTGCCCTAATGATACCTTTATTTTCGATGCGCTGATCCACCACAAGATTGACACCGAAGGTTTAGAATTCGACGTATTTTATGATGATGTGGAAACGTTGAACCACAAAGCATTTGCGGGCACGTTGGACATCACTAAACTCAGCTACCATGCTTTTGCCTACGCGGCTGATAAATACGCGTTACTTGATGCAGGCAGCGCCTTGGGTTTCGGCGTGGGCCCGATGCTGATATCGAAAACATCTCCCCAACCCTCTCCGAAGAACAAGGAGTTGTCATTTGGAGAGTATGTCTCACATCTCACATCTCAAATCTCACATCTCAGAATTGGCATCCCCGGTAAATACACCACTGCCAACTTTTTACTAAGCCTGGCTTTTCCGCAGGCGACCAATAAACAGGAAATTGTCTTCTCTAAAATTGAAGACGCCTTGCTGAATGACGAGATCGACGTTGGCCTGATCATCCACGAAAACCGCTTCACTTATCAAAACAATGGCTTAAAAAAGATCATCGACCTGGGCGACTATTGGGAGCAGCAAACCGGCTGTGCCATCCCGCTAGGTGGTATTGTCATCAACCGCAAGCTGACCTCGGATGTGCAATTAAAAGTTAACCGGCTGATCAGGAAATCCGTAGAATATGCGTTTGCTAACCCCAAATCGGGGCTTGACTACATTCGCTCGCACGCGCAAGAAATGAGCGAAGAAGTGATGTACAAGCACATCGACCTTTATGTTAACAAATACTCGATAAACCTCGGCGAAGAAGGACGTAGAGCCATTGATACCCTTTTTGCTAAAGCAACGGAGGAAAGGATCATTCCTCCACTACCATCCGGGTTGAATTTGTATGTGACAGAGTAGTTTCAATTGGATTTAACCCGTTCTGTCACCCTGAGCCTGTCGAAGGGTCTATATTGCACAATGCTTCGACAGGCTCAGCATGACAAATCTTTTAATCGCTCCTTAGCTCCCCCTCCTTCCGAGAGGGCCGGGGTGAGGCTTACCCTAATACAACAAATGATCGTACGGATACCGTTCGGTATGCAGGGCGATCACATAATCATACAGCATCTTCCTAAATTCATCTACGTTTTCCTTTTTCAAAGCAGAGATAAATATCGCCGGACTATTATTCGCAGCCATCCAGCTTTGCTGAAACTCGTCGATGGTTAGCTTGTGCGCTTCGTCGCCGGGGTGTACTTGTACAGGTTCGTAAGCATCTATCTTATTAAAAACGGTGATGATCTGTTTGTCAATAGCGCCAAGGTCTTTCAGGGTTTCGTTGACCGTACGTATCTGGTCTTCGAAATTGGGGTGCGACACATCTACCACATGGATCAGAATGTCTGCCTCGCGAACCTCATCTAATGTCGATTTAAAACACTCTACCAAATGGTGAGGCAATTTGCGGATAAACCCTACCGTATCCGAAAGTAAAAAAGGTAGGTTCTCTATCACCACCTTCCGCACCGTTGTATCCAGCGTAGCGAAAAGCTTGTTCTCTGCAAATACCTCCGACTTGGAGATCATGTTCATAATGGTAGACTTGCCTACGTTAGTGTAGCCTACCAATGCCACCCTTATCAGTTGATGGCGGTTCTTGCGCTGGGTTTCATTCTGTCTGTCAATGCTTTTTAGCCTGTCCTTAAGCAGTGAAATTTTATTCAGGATCAAACGCCTGTCGGTCTCAATCTGGCTTTCACCCGGGCCGCGCATACCAATACCACCTTTTTGCCGCTCCAAGTGGGTCCATAAGCGGGTAAGGCGGGGTAATAGATATTGTAACTGGGCAAGTTCGACCTGGCTTTTTGCCTGAGCGGTTTGCGCACGGCCTGCAAAAATATCAAGGATTAAATTGCTTCGGTCCAGTATCTTGACACCTATCTCATTCTCTATATTTCGTAGCTGCGATGGCGAGAGTTCATCGTCAAACACCACCATATCTATCTCTTCAGACTTTACATAAGCCGTGATCTCTTCCAGTTTACCCGTGCCTACGAAAGTGGCACGTTCGGGGCGCTGCAATTTCTGCGTAAACCATTTTTCGGTTTTAGCGCCGGCGGTTTCCGCTAAAAATTGCAGCTCTTCCAGATATTCTTTAGACTGTTCGTCGGTCATGTCGGGCGTAATTAGCCCAACCAGAACAGCACGTTCCTGCTTCACAGCAGTATCATAAAATTTTTGCTTCATTAATGTTAAAGTTACAATACTAATGCCATTGTTAACAGCGGTACAAAATGGCAGGTGATGCCTCACCCCAACCCCTCTCCAATAGAGAGGGGCTATTTATTAGCGACAGACATCGGGACAATGCAATGGCAGGTAAGCAATTTTTGGGCGTTCCCCTTCTCCCGATAGTCATCGGGATCGGGTCGGGCTATGCGCTTTTACGTTTGCAAGCAAACGGTAACCGCTCCTATGCTTAACGCGACTTGCAAAGCCGCAAAACAATTTTTTCTTTCAGGGAGTTAGGGGTTTACAACTCTTTCACAAACTCCGCCATTGCCTTGCCTGGGTCTGCTTCCTTCATAAAGTTCTCGCCGATCAAAAAGCCGTTAAAGCCTGCCTGCTTTAGTTCCTTAATGGTTTGCGGATTGCTAATGGCGCTCTCAGATATCTTTAAAAACTCCTCAGGAATATGTTTGGCCAATTGATAAGACGTCTCGACGGACACCGTAAAGTCGGCAAGGTTGCGGTTGTTAACGCCGATAGCATCAAGGTTGCTTTCAATACTGCGCTCTAACTCTTCAAGATTGTGCACTTCTAGCAAAACGCTTAAGCCTAAACTTTTGGCCAGGGCAGCAAATGTTCTGATCTGTTCCGGAGAGAGGATTGCTGCGATAAGCAGGATCACATCGGCGCCGATAGCTTTCGCTTCTACTATCTGGTACTCGTCAATCATAAAATCTTTGCGCAGCAGTGGTATCTGGTTTACTAAGCGGGCTTTCGTCAGGTCGCGTTTGCGGCCCATAAAAAAGTGGTTGTCAGTAAGTACAGAAAGTGCCGAAGCACCTGCGGCGTTGTAACCCATGGTTACATCCTCTACCTTTACATCATCGTTGATCACACCTTTAGAGGGAGACTTCCTTTTAAACTCAGCAATAATACCGGTACGGTCGGGCGCGGTCAAAAATTCTTTAAAAGAATGCGTGGGGCACGTAAAGTACTCCGACTCCTCTAAAAACATGTAAGAGAACCGCTTCTTCGCTGCAGCGACTTCACTTTTTTTGTGCGCCACTATTTTATCAAGTATGTTCATTAATCCTATCAATAATAACCTTGTCATTGCGAGCCAACTTTGTTGGCGCGGCAATCCCCGTAGGTTGTTAATTTCTTTTATTGCGACGGGATTGCTGCGTCGCTACGCTCCTCGCAATGACAATCGCGGACATTCCTTTTTAGGGGGTCTCATTTAACCAGTTCTCCATCATTTTTTTACCGCCCTCGGTCAATATCGACTCCGGGTGAAACTGCACGCCGATAACGTCACATTTTTTGTGCCTTACCGCCATAACCGAGCCATCATTTTCATCTATCGCTGTTACGTGCAGATCTTCGGGCAGGTCGGCAGGGTTTACCACCCACGAATGGTACCTGCCTACCTTGATATACCCAGGTAAGTCCCGGAACAAGGGTTCATTTTCATCAACAACCTTTACAGGCGTCGCGATACCGTGCATTGGCCTCCCCAGGTTCAACAACGAACCGCCAAACGCTTCGGCTATGGCCTGCTGGCCAAGGCATACACCAAAAATACGCTTTTCTGCCGCGTAGCGTTTTATCACATCCAGCAGCAAACCGGCCTCTGACGGTATACCCGGTCCGGGAGACAAGATGATCCGGTCGTAAGCAGCCACATCTGCCAGTTCAAACTGGTCGTTACGCCAAACCTCACAATCCATACCGCATTCATTAACCAGGTGTACCAGGTTATAGGTAAATGAATCGTAGTTGTCTATAATTAAAATTTTATCGGCACCCCCCAGCCCCCTGAAGGGGGAGTTTGCCGCCCGGTATCCTGAACGGGAAGTATCATTAACCCCCCGACCCCCTAGAGGGGGAGTGTTTGCTTTATGTTTTCCACTATGATTGTTATCTTCCATATTGTGTTTAATTTCCCCCTTCAGGGGGTTAGGGGGTTTAAAGTTCCTCCGCCAGTTTCAACGCCCTGTGCAGGGCAGCTATTTTGTTATTTACTTCTTGCAATTCATTTTCGGCAACCGAGTCGGCAACAATACCTGCCCCGGCTTGGTAATGCAATGTGTTATTTTTGCTTAAAAAGGAGCGGATCATTATGGCGTGGTTAAAGTCGCCGTTAAAGCCCACATACCCTATGGCGCCGCTATAGAAACTGCGTTTTATGTTTTCGTTCTCGTCAATAATTTCCATCGCGCGGAACTTCGGTGCACCGCTAAGGGTCCCGGCCGGGTAGGTATCTGCTACTACCTTAAAAGCGGATACGCCGTCGCGCAATTTGCCGCTCACTTCTGATACCAGGTGGATCACGTGCGAGTAATACTGCACCTCCTTAAACTTTTTAACCACCACATCCGTGCAATGGCGGCTCAAGTCATTTCGTGCCAAGTCTACCAGCATCACATGCTCTGCCGATTCTTTAGGGTCTTCTTCCAGTTTACGGGCGGTAACAGCATCCTGCTCGTCATCGCCGCTGCGTTTAAAGGTGCCCGCGATAGGATAGATGCTGGCAACGCGGTTCTTGATAGTGATCTGCGCTTCCGGCGATGAACCGAAGATCCTGAAATCGCCATAGTCGAAATAGAATAAATAAGGCGACGGATTGACCGAACGTAAGGCACGATAGACGTTGAACTCGTCGCCTAAAAATTCTTGTGAAAAGGCCCTTGACGGCACGATCTGAAAAACATCGCCGCGGTAAATGTGCTGCTTCATTTTCTCCACTACCTGCTTAAAGCCATCATCTGTTAAGTTAGACTGCTCTTCGCCCTTCGCCTCAAAATGATACTCTGGAAAATTCTTGTTTTTGATCAGATATTCTACCTTTTCCAGGCCGCCATTTTCTTGCTGCCCTGCAGGCTGATTCTGAAAAATGTATAACTCATTTTTAAAATGGTCTATTGCGATAATGTACCTGTATATGTGGTACTGCATCTCTGGTATCTTCCGATAGTCACCCTCAACGGTTTTCAACTTTATGGTCTCGAAATGCTCAACAGCCTCGTGGGTAAAATAACCGAACAGGCCATTCGATATGATCTTTGACGCGTTATCATCAACCTTAAAATCATTAATAAACGCCGCGATCTCATCAGTAAGGTCAAAGCTTCCGGCAGTAAAAGTGCGGTTTGTGCCGTCGGGATAGCTTTTGGTTAAAATTCCATCTGCCAACCTTATTCCCGCAATAGGTTCGCAGCAAACATAGCTCATGCTGTTTTCGCGGCTGTGGTAGTCAGAACTTTCCAGCAATAAAGAATTAGGGAACACATCGCGCAGCCGTAAAAAAATGCTCACCGGAGTTGTAGTATCGGCAAGCAGCTTTTTCGCGGTGGTATGTATGTTAAATGTCGTCATTAAGTGTCAAAATATATAAATGAAAAACCCGGCAGTGGTTGCTGCCGGGCTCATATCAGGTTTACAATTGGTTAGTAAATCCAGTTAATAATCAGATCCGGCAATCATAG
Organism: Mucilaginibacter ginkgonis; assembly: GCF_009754905.2. NCBI lineage: Bacteria > Pseudomonadati > Bacteroidota > Sphingobacteriia > Sphingobacteriales > Sphingobacteriaceae > Mucilaginibacter > Mucilaginibacter ginkgonis. The sequence goes on from NZ_CP066775.1 coordinate 3,322,496, forward strand.
AATTATGAAGCCACCAGTATTTGGTTATTGCTGATTTATTAAACATGCAGAGGCAAATATTATAAAGTTATTTGATTGTGCAAATTTTTTCGTGTTAAAATTTCGTAGGTGAGGTGCACGCAATTAATTATTTAAAATTGTTGTTATGTTTAAAACGGATAACATTTAAGCTGATAAATGGGGTGGTTTGGAGAAAACTTTGGCTGGTTAGTTGGGAGTAAAGAAGATCTGATCAAAACACGGGAGGCCAACAAGCCTAAGATGCAGCAACATGAAAGCGAAGTTGACTATGCCAAAACAGTATTAACTTATGAGGATAGCTTTAACAACGCTTATTGGCAAAAAGCTTACATAAAGCGCGGGCTGCTTGTTCTTTTAATAGTAATGGTGTTCACCAACCCAAGCTTTGAAAGTTTTAAAGCGCATGTGAAATCAAAATACGGCTTTGCGGAAGACCAGTGCAAGCAGCAATTTAACCTTATCTTTCTTGGCAAATTTTCTGCGCACGGCCATAGTTTCGTTGGCGCGTTCGAAACTTTCTTTGCCATTGGCACAACAGACGCGCAAATAACCAGGGTTGTGAACAAGCAGGATAGTGTTTACAAAGACCCTACAAAAAAGCGCGACACATTTAAAAAGTTTGAGCCGTTGCCGCTGCCTGCCAGCTTAGATACCGCTGCCGACCGCGAGTTCCATCAGCCCACAACGCCACCGGGTCAGCCGCAGCAACAACAGCAGCAGCCCGACACCACACGTTTTTAACTCAAATTTTAAGCGCTGATGCCCAGCATCGGCCTGTGGCTTTGCGCTATCGCGGCGATGATCACAATAATGGCTAACGTAAAAAATATAGCCACCGTGCGATGTTTAGAGGCAGGCTCCTGCGCTTTTTTAGACCGAGAATAACCAATGGTGATGAGGATGATCGCGAATATCATCATGCTGATGTGCTCTACCGTCCAGTAGCGGGTAGCGCTATCTTTCATAGTATTAGCACCAAACTGCACAAACGGACTGATGAAATACAACGCCAGGCCTACGAGCAATTGTGTATGCGCCGATATCATGGCAAACAGATTAAGTTTTCTGTTACCATTGGTATAGGTTTTATTGCCTAACCAGCCGATAAGCGCGTTGACGATGGCAAGCAGTAATAAGATGGCCACTACAAATCTAAGTCCCGAGTGCAGGTATTTTACTATGGTGTACGCGTTCATGATGATGTATTGTGCAGCGAAGATAGGGAATGTGAGGTTAACCTTTAGACACAATGTTGAGTTCTATATTAGATGTTACTTTCTTTGCCCGTCAAAGAAAGTAACCAAAGAACTTAGCGAAGCGGTCTCATGAAATAAACTCGCGGCTGCATCCTGAGCTACAATGTTTCTGCACGTTTCAATGCCTGTAGTTACCGCACAGACTGATGCCGCATTTTTTCGGTGTCGTTGATTCAATGCCAATAGCTTATTCTTAGATACGTTGCGTTAAGGATCGAATTGTAGAGCCCAACCCTAACCCTCCCCGGAAGAGAGAGGACTTAGCCGCGTTAGCGATAGCAGCGAAAAGCCCGCAGGGATCCGTTAGCTAACGGAGACCGAGGACTTGCAGCGAATAGCGCGGCTTCATCGAAGATGGAGCAACGCCCAACATCATTTCCGGCACTATTAAGATATAACCGTCCCTCGAACCCTCAAAGACTTGGTTAAAAACCACTTATTTAAAAACCCGGAAATTCTTAGCAAAGAAATAAAGAATTAGAAATCTATCCTAAAACTCCCTGCCTTATAACCACAATTTATAGCCTAATGAAAAAAATGCTGTAACAAATGTATGATGATGAGGATATTATCTCACTTTAAATAAAATGTTAAATACATTAGAGCCAATTAAACTCGAAAATTAAACGCAAAATGAAGAAACAATTACTCTTTTTCTTTGCCCTGTTGTTAACCAGCTTTTCTTATGCGCAGCAAACCTTCCCGGTTAACGGCGCGTGGGATGTGCGGCCGGGGCAGTACGCTTTCATTAATGCCACTATAGTTACCAGCCCGGGGCAGGTGCTTAAAGGTGCGGCATTAATAGTTAAAGACCGCATTATAGAAGCGGTAGGTGTAGGTTTGGTGATCCCTAAAGGATATGTAACCGTTGACCTTAAAGGTAAATACATTTACCCCGGACTGGTTGACGCATACACTACCTACGGTATGCCCGAGGCCCCACGCCAGCAAGGTGGCGGCGCATTTGGTGGGTTTGGCCGTGTAAACACCCCCATCTCTACCAAGCCGGGTGCATTTGGCTGGAATGAGGCTATCCGCCCGGATGTGCATGCCAACAGCATGTTTCACGCTAACGCGATCAGTTCAAAAGATCTTAAAAGTAACGGCTTTGGTGCAGTGCAGTCATTGGTACATGACGGTATCGCCCGCGGTACTTCAGTAGTGGTTTCATTGGGCGATGAGCGCGACAATGAGGTGATCATCAGCGACCGCGCTGCCGCGCACTACTCTTTCAGCAAAGGTACTGCTGCAACCAACTATCCGTCTTCATTGATGGGTACCATCGCGTTGATCCGCCAGACATACCTTGACGCTGCCTGGTACAAAAACCAAAAGGAAGAGTATAATATTTCTTTGCAGGAGTTTAACCGCACGCAGGATATCCCGCAAATATTTGAAGTGAGTGACCTGCAAAGCATTTATCGTGCCGATAAAATTGCCAAAGAATTCGGCAAGCAATATATCATGAAGTCTGACGGTAAAGAATACCAGGACATTGCTGCTGTAAAGGCTACCGGTGCAAGCTTTATCGTCCCGGTTAACTTCCCGGCAACTTATGATGTTGAGGACCCTATCGAGGCGCGTAACATTACATTTGAGCAACTAAAAGACTGGGAACTGGCGCCGACCAACCCAGCAGCTTTGGAAAAAGCAGGCATCAGGTTTGCGCTTACCTCTTATGGTTTAACCAGCGCTAAAGAGTTCTGGACCAACGTTCGCAGCGCGATAACCAATGGACTTACAGAAACCACCGCTTTAAAAGCGTTGACAGAAACTCCGGCCGAAATGCTTGGCGTAAGCGACCGCGTGGGTACGATAGCCAAAGGTAAACTGGCTAACTTCATCATCACTTCTGACGACCTATTTAAAGGCGATAACATCATCTACGAAAACTGGATAGAAGGCCGCCAATATGTAGTTGCTAAAATGGATGTGCAGGATATCCGCGGCACCTACGCATTCAACAATCCGTTTTTTGCCAATACTAATCTTCGCATCGGTGGTACACCGGGATCATACACTGTAAGCATTGAGCGTACAGGTGCAGACAGCGCCCGCGCGCAAGGAACCATTGTTCGTAATGGCGATTTGGTAAACATTTACTTTGACCTAAAAAATAAACCGAATGGCGTCATCCGCTTAAGCGGCTATTTAGCAGACAACAAACCGGTTACTTTAAGCGGTAACGGTGTTGCCCCTGACGGCAGCTCATTCAACTGGAGCGCGGTTTACAGCGGCCCTGCTCCGGCAGGTGGCAATGGCCGGCCGGGCTTTGGCCCTGCAGGCATGAATATGCCGGGCGGACAAGGCGGCGCGCGTGTTGCCGCGCCTGTTGGTCCTGTGGTTTATCCGTTCGCGGCATATGGTTACGTAAATGTGCCAAAAGCCGAGACCGTTCTGTTTAAAAACGCTACCGTTTGGACCAACGAGAAAGAAGGCATCCTGCAAAACGCGGATGTATTGATCGAAAACGGCAAGATCAAAGCGGTAGGTAAAAACCTGGCTGCAGGTGGTGCCAAAGTTATCGACGCTACGGGCAAACACATATCGCCGGGTATTATTGATGAACACTCCCACATCGCGGCTACAGGCGGTATCAATGAAGGTACACAAGCGGTAACTTCAGAAGTACGCATCGGCGACGTGCTGGATGCAACCGACGTTAACCTGTACCGTCAGCTGGCGGGTGGTGTTACCATCTCTCAGATCCTTCACGGTTCTGCAAACCCGATCGGTGGGCAAAACTATATCATCAAACACCGCTGGGGCGTTACTCCGGAGCAATTGAAATATGAGAATGCTCCGCAATTCATCAAATTCGCGCTGGGCGAAAACGTTAAGCAAAGTAACGGTGCTACCCCAACCGGCCCTAACATCCGTTTCCCGCAAACACGTATGGGTGTTGAGCAAGTGTATGTAGACGCCTTTACCCGTGCGAAAGAATACAAAGCGGCACGTGCAGTAAAAGGTAACAATGTGCGCCGCGACCTGGAGCTGGAAGCTTTGGCCGAGATCCTTGACGATACCCGCCACATTACCTGCCACTCTTATGTACAGTCTGAAATTAACATGCTGATGCACGTGGCAGACACCATGGGCTTCAAGATCAACACCTTTACCCACATCTTAGAAGGTTACAAAGTGGCCGACAAAATGAAGGCCCGCGGTATCAACGCCTCTACCTTCTCTGACTGGTGGGCATATAAAATGGAGGTGCAGGACGCTATCCCTTACAATGCCAACATCATGGCTTCTGAAGGTATAAACGTAGCCATTAACTCTGACGATGCCGAAATGGCGCGCCGCCTTAACCAGGAAGCAGGTAAATCTGTGACTTATGGTAAAATGGGCGAAGAAGACGCTTTGAAACTGGTAACCCTTAACCCGGCAAAAATGCTGCACATTGATAACCGTGTGGGCAGCTTAAAAGCTGGTAAAGATGCCGACCTGGTGGTTTGGTCTGCCAACCCGCTGTCAATTTACGCGGTAGCAGAGAAAACTTATGTTGATGGCGTGCCTTATTGGGATTACGCGCAGGACGAAGCCCGCCAGAAAGAGCTGAAAGGCGAAGAGGCCCGTATCATTCAGAAAATGCTGGCTTCTAAAAGTGCAGGCAGTGCTACACAACGTGTTGGTGCGCCTCGCCGCCGCCAGATGTACACTTGCGACGACGTGGAAGAAAGCGCATACGTTGTGGCTGATAGCTACAATGGCATGATCAACGCGGCAACGCAAACTGCTAACTTATTGTCAGAGCAAAACAAAAAGTAAACCTTCACAAGACAAACACATGAAAAAGAAAATATTATTAAGCTTTGGCGGGATGCTTTTAGGTGCAGCGGTTGCACTGGCACAGCCAAACATTGTTCCGGCTAAACCGCAGGCAGGCCCTGTTGTGGTTACCGGCGCAACTATACACATCGGCAATGGCAAAGTGATAAACAATGGTTACGTTGCCTTTGACAAAGGTAAAATCACCGCGGTTGGCGAGGGTGCCGCGCCATCAATGGCAGGCGCTACCATCGTTGACGCAACAGGTAAACAAGTTTATCCCGGCTTTATTTGCCCTATCACAACTTTGGGTTTGGTAGAAACAGAAAGCGTACGTGCAACTGCCGATGATTCTGAAACAGGCGATATCAACGCTAATGTTCGCTCATTGATCGCCTATAACACCGACTCGAAAGTGATCCCTACCGTTCGCGCGAATGGTATCTTGCTGGCACAGCCAACTCCCGAAGGTGGTATCGTAGCTGGCCAGTCATCGGTAATGATGCTCGACGGCTGGAACTGGGAAGACGCGGCTTACAAAAAAGACATCGGCATGCACATTACCTGGCCGGTGGCACGCGCAGGCCGTGGCCGCAGGGGTGGTTTCCAATTCCCGGGCGCTGCACCTGCCGAGTCGCCTTCAGAGATCGCTCAAAAAGCGATAGATAACTTAACATCTTTGTTTACACAAGCGCAGGCTTACTCGGTAGACCCTAAGCACGATGTTAACAACCTGCGCCTTGGCGCTATGGCCGGTTTGTTCAATGGCACTAAAAAGCTTTTCGTAAACGCTGATGGCGCAAAGGAAATTGAGCAGGCGGTTGCTTTCGCTAAAAAGTTCGGTATAAGCGCGGTAATAGTTGGCGGTAAGGAATCTTACCTGGTGACAGACCTGCTGCGTCAAAGCAATGTTCCTGTTATCCTTAAAGAAACTCAGACACTGCCCGATAAGGATGAAGACGACGTATACCTGCCCTATAAATTGCCGCACTTGCTGCAGGAAGGCGGTGTTTTGTACGGGCTCACCGGTATTGGTTTTTGGCGCCAGCGCAACCTGCCGTTCGAAGCAGGCGAAGCAGTTGGTTACGGCCTTACCAAAGAGCAGGCGGTATCTATGATCACCCTGAATAATGCCAAGATATTAGGTATAGACAAAACAACCGGAACTTTAGAGACCGGCAAAGACGCTAACCTGTTTATCTCTGACGGCGACGCTTTAGACATGCTGACTCTTGACGTGAAGAACGCTTACATAAAAGGCAAAAGCATAGACTTAAACAGTTGGCATAAAATGCTGTACAAACGCTACAGCGATAAATACGGCATACCGACTAAGATGTAATCCGTAATCGCAATATAGAAAGCCGTCCTGTAGATCAGGGCGGCTTTTTTGTTGGCTTGAATATTTAAAACCGTTATGTCATGCTGAGCTTGTCGAAGCATCTCATCGATGAAGCCCCACCCTAACCCTCCCCGGAAGGGAGGGAACAGAATTACTTCTCAAAGAATAATCCTCCTTGTCATGCTGAGCTTGTCGAAGCATCTTATGCGCTAATGCAGTAAAATCTTTCTGTCACTTTTCTTGACCGTCAAAGAAAGCAACAAAGAACTTAGCGGAGCGATCTCATGAACGCCTTCAAAAATAAACAACGGTGAATAACACTCGCCGCTGCACCCTGCGCTACAATGGTTCTGCTATTTTCAAGTGTGGTATTCACCGCACAGACTGAGGCTGCATTTGTTGGTGGAGTTAGTGCAGTGCCAACATTGAAACCCAGTTCGTCATTGCGAGCGGAGCGAAGCAATCTCAAAGGACAATCAAATCAATGAGCGCTCATTTGCCGCTTGGGCTCATTACTTTCTTTGGCCGTCAAAGAAAGTAACCAAAGAAACTCGCCGCTGCGCCCTGCGCTACAATGGTTGTGCTGTTTCAAAGCCTGTAGTTGCCGCACAGACTGATGCGGCATTTGTCGGTGGCGTTAATGCAGTGCCAACATTAATCCCCCAATGCGTCATTGCGAGCGAATCAGAGCCTTTACTGAGTTTATCGAAGTACGGCAATCTCAAAGGACAAATCACTAGTTATGTCATTGCGAGGAGCGTAGCCGACGCGGCAATCCGAGCATAAAATCTTAAGAATGTCACTAACGGATTGCTTTGTGCCTCGCAATGACAACCTCGGTATTTGCCGATTTGATTTGCATTTCACATTAAAGTGGCAACATCCGGAAAGAAGTATGGTTAGCCAATTACTTCCCCGCCCCCTTCAACACCCTATACACATGCGAAGCAGAATATCCCGTTTGCGCGGCTATCTGGCGTATGCTTTGGCCTTCGGCGTGCAGTTCTATTATTTTTTGCTCAACCTCGGCGGTCAGGTTTATTAACCTTGGCCGCAAATGGTCAGTTTCTATGCCCTGGTCTGTAAACTCAAATTGCAGAAAGTTGTAGTGCTTCACTATCCTGCACAGGCAAACGTTGTCGGGGCCATAGGTTTCTGCAGTGTTGCGTTGTTTTATTTGCTTAAGGTAGCGCTGGCCGGGTTGTGTAGCGCTGTCGCCAATGGCAAACGCGCTGTCGCAAAAATTGATGAGCATCTTACTGCCCTGCAGGTCGTCGCGAGATATGGGTTTGCTGCCGTTACGTTTGGGGGTGTGCGCCAGAACCAGTATGGAGATCTTGTATTTGTTTTTAATGTCCTGCAACTGGCTGATGAGGTTCAGTGCAGGCAATGCACCATGCGTGCCCGAGCCCAGGCAGGTAATATTATCGATGATGAGCACTTTGGCCTTGGCGTTCAGGATGGCATTCTCCAGCGCGTTGATGATATACTCGCCCCGGTTCTTAAAGCGATGGGCGCCTTTGGCATCGGGGTTTACAGACGAGCGTAAGAAATTATCGCCGAAACGGTACATGCCATAAACCCCGTCCGAGTAGCGGGTGCTGAACTGCTTGGCAGACAATTCGAAATCGATGTACAAAACCGTTTGCGTGCTAACGGTCAACTCGAAATTACCTACGCAGCTTTCCCTGCTGATCGAATCTGCCAGCTGCACGGCCAGTATAGATTTGCCCGTGTTGGTATCGGCAAAAAGGATGCAAAGTTCATTTTCATACCAAAACCTGTCGAACAGCATTTTGGCATCGGGTAGTTTATCGGATTCGGCAAGCCATTCCGAAGCTTTCTTGGTGATAAAGCCATCTTCTGCCGTACCGATCGGTTCGGCTTTTACAGGTGCTGGCCGTTTCTGGCACATGGAACGGATGAGCTCTATCTCCATAGGGCGTTCAAAATAATGGTGAGGCGGAGTGTAGTTGTGCGACATTTGTAATTGGATGTCTCCAAAGTTACCACGCGGTTTGGTGTGTTTCGGTGGCGGTGTTTTGTCAGTACTGCAGCTGTTTCAAAGCCCGTTTTTGCCTTGGTAGTGACAAAGTAGTGCTTGCAGGTAAACGCTGTAAAGCGTTGAAAATTAGCAAAGAGCAAGATGGTGTCACATACTTAAAAGTAGGGGACAAGTGTTTCAACTGTTTCACTTGAAACAGTGAAACACCCCAACGTTGCGAACAAAAAAACGCCGCTCAATAGTTGGGCGGCGTTTCGTTTTATGTATTGTCCCGGTGTCGGCGAGTGGAATTATAAATATAAGATAAGTTTGGTTATAACTAACTATTGCTCAATAAGTTTTGGTCGATGTAATCCAGCACTTCGGCATCCTGGTCGAATTTGCGGGCAAAGAATGCGTCGCTTGCTTTTAAAGCAGGTGCATCTGCCATGGTAAGGGTTTTAGGCCGCGGGTTTTTCTCGCTCCAGTCGATATACCTGTAATTGTGGTTAACCATTTTATCTTTCAAGGGCGAATTATAGATAAGCGTCTGGAAGAACATCTCGTCGCTGCCCCAGCTATATTTAAAGAAGCCGGTGATCGGCAGCTTGTCGTCGCAGCATTTAAGGATGTATCGCGTAGCCTCTGCATCAATAGTAAACCAGGCAGAGAAACCGATGACCGTATAACCGGCAGGCGCTGTCCTTTTTGGCAATGCTATATTCAGCAATTTTTGAAGGGCGTATTTTCCTTTCAGTTTCCAATCGGTAAGGTTGTAGGTGTTGATCTTTTGCTGCGCTTCTTCCAGCCAGGGTTCGCCCGGCAGGCAATAGTTAAAAAAGCACTTGCCTTTGTTCTCTTCAAGCAGGGCGTTGAATTCGGCGATAGGTTTTATAGGATAATCCTGCCCGCTGATCAGGTTTACAAAGTCAAACTCCCTCCTCAACTCTACGATCGCCCTTAGTCCATTGATCGTAGCCTCAACAATGCTGTACCCACCCCAATTTACGTCGATGCGGTTTTTCATTAAGTAAACGTCAGGTTGCTTTTCAAGTTCCAGGAAGCCCTGCATGTCGCACTTTTTGTCAATGTGGATAACAACAAAGCTTCCGGGATGGGCAATTTGTTTTACAAGACGGGCAACCTGCGCCAGGTCTCTATGGGCTAAAATGAGATGAGCAATTTTCACAGTTAAAGGCTGAATTAGATAGTGTTACAAAGTACAACTTTTTAAAACCAATGTTTTGTTCATTCGGTAACAAATAAATACTTTTTAAATTTTTTTAAAAAGTATTTTGAAGTTGATAAAATGATTTGTTAAGTTTGTGATACATGGAAGCGAAAGCAAAGGCTAAGAAACAAGACGGCTTGACCGATAAAGTTTTAAAGCAATTTTATTTTAACCATGAATTGTCGTGTGCCGATATCAGCGCCAGGCTGAATAAAAGCATACCCCTGATTACGAAATCAATCAACGAGCTCACTGCCGGCGGCCTTGTCATAGAACAGGGCCTCGCGCAGTCGAGTGGAGGCCGCCGCCCGTTACTATATTCCATAAAACCTGACGCTATATATGTCCTGGCCGTTGCAATGGACCAGTTATCGCTGCGCATTGGCCTTTTGGATATGCACAACAAACCTGTCGCCGATGTGCAGCAGGTAGAGCTTACCCTCTTTAAAAATACCAAGTCGCTGCAACGGCTAATTGAGATCATTAACGAGTACATCAAAAGTTCGGGCGTAGCCAAAAGTAAAATAGCCGGCATTGGTATTGGCATGCCGGGCTTTGTAAACATTAAAGAGGGGATCAATTACTCTTACCTGGATGCCGAGGGCGAGGACCTTAAAGAGGTAATAGGCCAGGCAACGGGTTTGCCTGTGGTTATTGATAACGACTCGAGTTTGGTGGCCCTTGCAGAACAGCGCTTTGGCGCGGCAAAAGATCAAAAAGAAGTAATGGTAATCAACCTGGGGTGGGGCATCGGCCTGGGGATGATCATCAACGGCAAGTTATTCCGTGGTCATGATGGCTTTGCAGGCGAACTGAGCCATATCCCCTTATCAGAAAATGGCGAACTATGTAACTGCGGTAAACGCGGGTGCCTGGAGGTTGAAGCGTCTATGCTGGCGGTTGCCCAAAAGGCGATAGCAGGTATTAAAGAAGGCAAGATCACCAGCCTGAAACATATTACAGACGACCCGCATAAACTTGCCGGAGATGCCATTATGGATGCCGCCAACAGCGGCGACCATTTCGCCATAGACTTGTTAGCTGAAGCCGGGTATAAAATCGGCAAGGCGCTGGCGATACTGGCGCACATCATGAACCCCGAGACCATTGTGCTTAGCGGCCGTGGAGCCCGGGTAGGCAAGATATTGCAGGCGCCCATTCAGCAGGCCATGAATAAATATTGCATTCCGCGGCTGGTGAGTAACACATCGCTCAAAATATCAGAAATTGGCTTTGATGCGGAGCTGATTGGTGCGGCAGTTTTAGTAATGGATAACTTTAAATTGAATAAATAGGCAGCCGGTAAGCTGCCGCGAAGACGATCACAAAAACAAAATTATGGCACGTTTAAATCTTCTTGAAGAGACCCGGTATGAGAAACTGCCGGTAACCGTTTACCCCGACCAGCGTACGGCATCAGTTACTGTCGCAGCCCGTATTGCAAAACTGATCAAAGCTAAAGCCGAGAGTGGCGAGAAGGCAGTTTTGGGTTTGGCTACCGGTGTAACCCCAATAGCGGTTTATGCAGAACTGGTACGCCTGCACAAAGAAGAAGGGCTTAGCTTCAAGAATGTGATCACATTTAACCTCGACGAATATTTCCCGATGCAGCCAAACGCTGCCCAAAGCTACGTGACGTTCATGAATGAAAATTTATTCAATCATGTCGATATCGATAAAAACAACGTACACATCCCTGATGGCACCTTGCCGCAGGAAGACGTGGCCGAATTTTGTCTTAACTATGAAAGGCTGATAGAAGAGTATGGCGGACTGGATTTCCAGTTATTGGGTATAGGGCGTACAGGCCACATCGGGTTTAATGAGCCCGGCTCGGCGCCAAATTCGGGCACCAGGCTGGTTACCCTCGACGACCTGACACGCAGCGATGCCGCCCGCGATTTCGGTGGCAAGCAAAACGTACCTACAAAAGCCATCACCATGGGTGTGGGAACAATCTTTAAGGCCCGTGAGATCATCCTGATGGCCTGGAGCCAAAAGAAGGCACCTATAGTTAAAAAGGCAGTTGAGGGAGAAATCTCGGGAGAGGTTCCTGCAACGTATCTGCAATTATCAGATAATGTAGAGTTTGTTCTGGATGAGGGTGCCGCTTCTGAACTTACCCGGTTTGATACCCCATGGCTGGTTAAGGACTGTGTCTGGCACAACCTGCTAAAAAAGAAAGCCGTCATCTGGTTAGCTACAAATGTCAGAAAACCAATTTTAAAGCTTACCGAAGATGATTATAATAATAATGGCATGGCACAACTTGCTGTAGAGCAGGGGCCGGTATATGACATCAACATAGACATCTTCAACCAGATACAACATACCATTACCGGCTGGCCGGGTGGTAAACCAAACGCCGACGATTCGCAACGGCCGGAACGCGCTAATCCGGCAAAAAAACGTTCGATAGTTTTTTCTCCGCACCCGGACGATGACGTGATCTCTATGGGTGGTACTTTCATCCGTTTGGTAGACCAGGGCCACGATGTGCACGTGGCTTATCAAACATCTGGCAATACTGCAGTGTGGGACGATGATGTGCTGCGCTATATGGAATTCGCGATTGACTTTGCCGAGAGCCGCGGCGACGACAGCGCAGACCTGCATAAAGTTTATGATGGCATGCGGTCTTTTTTCGCTGTTAAGCAGCCTAACCAGATAGACACTCAGGAGATACGTAACGTTAAGGGTTTTATACGCAAAAGTGAAGCTATCGCAGGCGCGCGTTTTGCAGGCTTGCCCGATTCAAACATCCATTTTCAGGCCTTACCTTTCTATGAAACCGGTAAAACACAAAAAAATTCTGTTGGTGACAAGGATGTGGAGTTAACCATGGAACTGCTCCAAAAAGTAAAGCCACACCAGGTATTTGTAGCAGGCGACTTTGCAGACCCGCACGGCACCCACGTAGTGTGCTTTAACATAGTTTTAAAAGCTTTACAAAGGTTAGCACAAACAGAAGAGTGGGTTAAAGATTGTTGGATGTGGCTATATCGCGGTGCGTGGCACGAGTTTAAAACATACGAAATTGAAATGGCGGTGCCACTTTCTCCGCAGGAGGTGTTGCGCAAACGCAACGCCATATTTAAACATCAGTCGCAAAAGGACAGACCGGTTTTCCCGGGCGATGACGCCCGCGAGTTTTGGGTGCGTGCCGAGGACCGCAACCGCGAAACCGCACGCTGTTATGACGAACTTGGCCTGGCAGAATATGCCGCGATGGAAGCCTTTGTGCGGTATAAATTTTAAGTAAGATCTCTCACCCGGGCGGGCGCTGGTTGAATTTGTGACCGGTGCTTGCCGCCCGGATATCTACTATTCCATGTAATGCCCATCTTGTCATGCCGAACTGTTTCGGCATGACCGGTCATAACAGCGCTTGACAAATCCCTCCAAATCCCTTACATTACACCTGATTAAACCAACCCTAATTATGGCCGGAACAACTGTTAAAGCCCCCCGTCTGCTTTCTCTCGATATTTTCCGCGGTATTACTATTGCCGCAATGATACTGGTAAATAACCCCGGTAATGACCATGTCTATGCGCCGCTAGAGCATTCGGTGTGGAATGGATGTACACCAACAGATTTGATCTTCCCATCCTTCTTGTTTATGGTTGGCGTAGCCATTGTTTATGCTATGCAAAACAAGCGTGCAACGATAAGCCATAGCAAGCTGATCTTAAACGCTTTCAGGCGTATGGTGATGCTGATCCTCATTGCCTGGGGCATTCAAATGTTTTACCACCCAGATCTCGCCCACCTGCGCTTCCCGGGCGTGTTGCAGCGCATAGCTGTAGTATATTTTATAGCCACTGTTATCTATGTAAAAACAAATCAAAAAACGCAGGATTGGCTCTTCGGGATATTTTTGGTTGGCTATTATATCATCATGACATTTATCCCGGTTCCGGATGGTCATGCAGCTAACCTCGACCCTGAAACTAACATGGGTGCATGGCTGGATAGGTTAGTGTTTGGCACCAACCACCTATGGCGGTCATCAAAAACCTGGGACCCCGAAGGGTTGCTGGGTACACTGCCGGCAATTGGCACCGCAATATTCGGTATACGTGTAGGCACCTGGATAAAACGCACCGACCGCGACGAGACAACCAAAACCGTATGGCTGTTTGTTTACGGAATTGTAGCCGTATTGTTAGGTATGCTCATCGACCTGTTCTTCCCCATCAACAAAGCGCTTTGGACCAGTTCGTTTGTGCTGTATGCCGGCGGCCTGTCAACATTAGGATTAACACTTTGCTATTGGGTGGTCGATGTTAACAAGCATAATAAATTGTTGTGGCCATTCCTGGTATTTGGCACCAATTCTATAGCGGCTTATATCCTGATAGACATCTGGCCGGGATTGATCAACCTGATAAAAGTACATCACGATGGTAAGGTTGTAAAGGCGATGTCTTACTATAACCAGGTTGTGTTCGCGCCGAATTTTTCTCCTATAAACGCGTCTATGTTCTTTGCGCTTAGTCTGGTAATTATCACCTGGCTGATCATGTACCCGCTATATCGCAATAAAATTTTGATACGCGTGTAATTGTCCCGACTGAATCACGTTATTTAGACCTTAATTAAAACGACCCAATACAAATGAATCTTAAAAGTTTATATGCTTGTGCTGCTGTTTTACTGGTAGCAGGAACAGGCGCATACGCGCAAAAAAGACCTGTTACAATTAAAAAAGTTGCTATTGGAAATACAGGTAAGCCAATACCGGTTGACCCCGCGGTTATCATTGGCAATTTGCCAAACGGTTTAACTTACTACATCCGCAAAAACGTTCAGCCAAAAAACCGTGCAGAGCTTTACCTGGTAAATAAGGCAGGCTCTGTTTTAGAGAACGATGCACAACAAGGCCTTGCGCACTTTACAGAGCACATGGCATTTAACGGAACCCGCGATTTTCCGAAGAACCAGTTGGTAGATTATCTGCAGAAATCGGGTGTAAAATTCGGTGCGGATTTAAATGCTTATACCAGCTTTGACGAGACAGTATACCAATTACCATTGCCAACAGACAGTGCGAAGGTATTTGCAAAAGGATTTTCGATCCTGGCCAATTGGGCAGGTTACGTAAGCTTCGACACAGACCAGATCAATAGCGAACGCGGTGTGGTTTTGGAAGAGGAGCGCCTGCGCGGGAAAAACGCACAGCAGCGTTTGCAGCAGCAATGGCTGCCTGTGGTATTAAACAACTCGCGCTATGCGCAGCGTTTGCCGATAGGAAAAGTAGACATCCTGAATAACTTCAAACCCGAAACGATAAAGAGCTTTTACCACGACTGGTACAGGCCCGATCTGCAGGCTGTTGTGGCTGTAGGTGATTTTGATCCTAAGCAGGTTGAGCAGTTGATCAAACAAAATTTTTCGGCCTTAAAAAATCCGGCAAAAGAAAAACTGAGGACCAAATACAACGTGCCTTTCCGCGCCGGAACTAAGGTAAAGATCGCCACCGATAAGGAATTCCCTTACACTATGGCGCAAATCTTTATTAAGCATGCTAAGGTTGAAGACAATACGGAAACCGGTTACCTGCGCGACATAAAAGTTGCCCTTTTTAACGCGATGCTTAACAACCGTTTAAGCGAACTGACGCAAAAAGCAGATCCGCCTTATCTATTCGGTCAGGTAAATTATGGTGGATTTTTGGGCGGGCAAGATGCCTTGACAGAATTTGCCGTGGCAAAATCGGCAGATAAATTAAAGACTGCTATCGATGCCGTACTCGACGAGACAGAGCGTGCACGCGAGTTTGGGTTTACCGAAACTGAGTTGGCCCGTGCAAAAGAGTCGACAATGACCGCCATGGAAAATCAATGGCGCGAGCGTGACAAGACACCATCCGTGTCTTTTGTCGGCGAATATCAGCGTAACTTCTTGCAAAAAGAACCCATACCCGGTATCAATTGGGAATATAATTTCTACAAACAACACCTGGCCGGTATCAAATTAGCCGATATCAACTCACTTGCCGGCAAGTTTATCAGCGACCAAAACCGCGATGTGATCATCATGGCTGCAGACAAAGACAAAGATAAACTACCGGCAGAGGCTACTGTTTTAAGCTGGGTGAACAGCCGTAACAAGGTGACAGCTTATGTAGATAATGTGAGCAATAAACCTTTAATAGAGAAGCTGCCGGCGCCCGGAAAGGTGGCGTCGGAATCAAAAGATGCCGCTGTAGGTACTACCATGCTTACGCTTGGCAATGGCGTAAAGGTGATCCTGAAACCTACAGACTTTAAAAACAATGAAATATTGATCCGCGGGTTTAGTTTCGGCGGCACGTCTCTGGCACCTGATGCCGATTTTGTGTCTGATAATTTTGCGGATGGCGTTATTGCCAGCAGTGGTGTTGGGCAGCTTACGCAAATTCAATTAAGTAAAATGCTGGCAGGTAAAAATGTTTCCATCACGCCGTTTATAAACGAAACTACCGAGGGCATTGCCGGCAGTACTTCACCGAAAGACCTGGAGACTGCGTTGCAATTGGTGTACCTGTACTTTACACAGCCGCGCAAAGATGCTGATGTTTGGCAATCTAATGTGGAGCAATACCGCAGTGTTTTGCAAAACCGCAGCCTCGACCCGCAGTCTGTATTTAGCGATACGGTTACCGCTGTACTGAGCAATCATAGCTTCCGCCGGATGACCACTACCGCTAACCAGTTGGATAAAGTAAGCCTGGACAAGGCTTATAATTTCTACAAAGAGCGCTTCGCAGATGCCGGCGACTTCACATTTACGTTTGTAGGAAACTTCGATCCGGAGAAAATAAAGCCATTGCTTGAACAATATCTGGGCAGTTTACCTGCCGATGCAAAACATCAGTCGTATAAAGACCTGGGCATACGCACGCCAATGGGCAAGTTTACCAAAAGTGTTTACAAAGGCATTGGCGATAAAAGCGTTGTCGACCTGGTGTGGACCGGCAACTACGATTATAACGAAGCCAACAACCTGCAATTAGATGCCTTAGAAGAGGTTGTAAATATTAAATTAATAGAACGCCTGCGCGAGAAGGAAAGCGGTGTTTATTCACCCCGCATACAGGCATCTTACAGCAAAATCCCGGTTGGCCGTTATAATATTACTATCAGTTTTAGCTGTGCACCGGCTAACGTTGATAAGCTGATCAACGCCGCGATGGAAGAGATCGCCAAGATCAAGCAAAACGGGCCTGAGAAAGTCGACATCGAAAAATTCGCTGCCGAAGAAAAACGTTCGACCGAAGTGCAGTTGAAAGAGAACAATTTCTGGGCTACCTATTTAACAGGGTCGGCTCAAAATGGCACAAATCCCGATCTGATCAACGATCATATCAAAAACCTGGATCAGGTTACACCGCAAACTGTCAAGGATGCGGCCAACAAATATTTTGGCGCGAACCAAATCAATCTTGTATTATATCCGGAGAAGAAGTAAAAAATATCCGCACAGGTTATTGAGTAAAAGAGGCGCGAATGCGCCTCTTTTACTTTTTTATATCTACCCGTTTCCTGTCGGGATATAGAGATAAGTAAGTCATGGTGCTGTCCCCGGCCTGATGGACTGTTATGCCCGTACATTTCCCTGTATTATCGATCTCGAAAGAGATGCCCGCTTGCCTGTCGTAATAAACCTTTAGGCTGTCTGCTCCCCTGGTGTATGTAGCAACATGATTTAGCTTAAAATGCCGGGCAATGTCTTGTATGGCTAAGCCGGTATGTAAATTTTCGGCGGTTTTAAATGCAGGCGATGTAACGCGGATCACTTTGACATAGCTGATATCGTCATGTTTGCCGTCGTAATTGTGATGGGCAAATATATCTGTCTGATAATCTGCCGTATCATGTTTGGCAAACCAGGTATGGAATGACGAGCCCATTGCCGCGTCGCTCTTGTCGGGGCGGCCTAACTTATCCATAACAGAATCTAAGTTTTCATTCAGGCGCGTGTTGCCGATGCTTTTTCCCGGAATGATAAGGTACGCGGGAGACGGTGCTTCAATTTTGGCTTCTACCGCTGCTACAGCGGTCGAGTCGGTATCCGTAATTTTCTTCTCGTTGTGGGCAGACGAGCATGCTGCTATTAAAGGCAATGTGGCGAACAGGAAAAATTTGCGTAACATGGCTCAACATAAACAAGTATTGTACCGTTTATGTATTTAGAGTTGATGACTAAAGGACAGCAGGTTATACGAGATTGGTTCAAAGCCAAAAAGTGGAAGCAATTTCCGTTTCAGTTAGAAATGGAAGAGGCGTACCTGAATGGCTATTCTGGCCTGCTGAACGCACCTACAGGAAGCGGTAAAACATTCGGGTTATTTCTGCCATTTCTGGAAGGTTATATCAACAAGTATCCCGACGCCTATCAAAAGCGCACCAACAATGGTTTACGTATGCTCTGGATAACGCCATTGCGCGCTTTGACAAACGACATCCGCAAGGCCATGCAGGAAGTTTGCGATGAACTGGATATTCCGTGGGTGATAGGCACCCGAACAGGTGACACACCATTGGCTGAAAAGCAAGCGCTAAAACGTAAACTGCCGGAAGTGCTGTTAACCACCCCCGAGAGCCTGCACCTGATGCTGGCGCAAAAAGATTACCCAAAGATCTTTCAAAACCTGGAGGTTGTAGTTATAGACGAATGGCACGAGTTGTTAGGAACAAAACGCGGCGTGCAGGTAGAGCTTGGCTTGAGTAAAATAAGGAAACTGGCAGGGTTAATAAGAGATCTGACCTCTCCCTCTGCTCTCTCTAAAGGAGAAGGTGCTGAGGTAAGCATCAGCAATAACCCATTTTTCGCGAACAATCCACAGCTCACCACTCACAATTCCCAGCTCAAGATCTGGGGTATCTCTGCTACCATTGGTAACCTGGAGCAAGCTGCCGAAGTGCTATTAGGTAATAGCTTTCCGCCTGAGCAGATACGGATGGTCAGGGCTAATATTGAGAAGAATATCGTCATCAAATCTGTAATTCCGCAGAATATAGAAAGCTATTCGTGGACGGGGCACATTGGTTTAGCGTTATTGCCCGAGGTGATGGACATTGTTGCTAAAAGCAATACCACGTTGATCTTTACCAATACCCGCAGCCAGTCGGAGATTTGGTACCATGCCATATTAGATAACTATCCTGAATATGCAGGCATCATGGCCATGCACCACGGCTCGCTGGACAACGAGCTGCGTAATTGGGTAGAGCAGGCCTTACACGCGCAAGCATTGAAATTGGTGGTGTGCACATCAAGCCTGGATTTGGGTGTCGATTTCAGACCGGTTGATACTGTCATACAGGTGGGCAGTCCAAAAGGCGTTGCCAGGTTTATGCAGCGTGCCGGCCGCAGCGGGCACCACCCGGGAGCGACCTCGCGGGTATGGTTTATTCCGACTCACTCACTAGAATTATTAGAAGGCGCGGCGCTGAAACAGGCCATGATTAACGGCAATTTCGAAAGCCGCGACCCAATATTGCTGGCAATGGACGTACTGATCCAGTATATGGTGACGCTGGCCGTGTCTGATGGTTTCCGCGCTAATGAACTGTTCGAGGAAATAAAAAGTACTTACGCCTTCGCCGACCTGCGCCGCGAAGAATTCGGCCAACTGCTGGACTTCATTACTACCGGCGGCAGCACATTATCGCAGTATGACGAGTTCTTAAAGGTAGAAGTAGAGAATGGCGTTTATAAAGTAAACAACCGCCGGGTGGCTATGCGGCACCGCTTAAGCATCGGTACTATCACCAGCGAGGTAAGTTTACGGGTAAAACTGCTGCATGGCGGTTCACTGGGTAACATTGAAGAATACTTCATTTCTAAACTTAAACCGGGCGACACGTTCTGGTTTGCCGGCCGCAGTCTGGAGTTTGTGAACGTAAAGGAGATGACTGCGAACGTCAAAAAGTCTAATGCTAAAAAGGGATTGATACCAAGTTGGTTGGGCGGGCGGATGCCTTTATCATCACAACTGGCGGCGGTATTTCGTGATAAGCTGGACGAGGTTGCACGTGGCATTGAGAAAGACGAAGAAGTTATCGCGCTTAAACCACTTTTCGATCTGCAGTCGCAACTGTCGGTGTTGCCGCAAAGCCATCAGTTTTTGATCGAGTCGTTCAAGTCGCGCGAAGGGCACCATTTGTTATTCTATCCTTTTGAAGGCAGGCTGGTACATGAGGGTATGGCGTCACTTTTTGCCTACCGTATTTCGAAAATAAAGCCGGCGACTTTCTCCATCGCCATGAATGATTATGGCTTTGAGTTGCTGACCGATGACGACGTTTGGCTTCAGGAAGCCTTGGAGCAGGACCTGTTTACTATCCATAACCTGTTAGAAGATATACAGCACAGCCTGAACGCCAATGAAATGGCGCGCCGCCGTTTCAGGGATATTGCACACATTGGTGGGCTGGTGTTTACGGGCTACCCGGGACAGCCGGTTAAAAACAGGCATTTGCAGGCCTCAACTTCATTGTTGTTTGATGTTTTTAGTGAATATGAGCCAAACAACCTATTGGTGCGTCAGGCGTACAACGAGGCCCTGGCATTCCAGTTAGAAGAGTTCCGGTTGCGCATCGCCTTGCAGCGTATCAGTAAGCAAGACGTGGTTGTTAAAGAAATTGAACGGCCAACGCCGTTTGCCTTCCCGATAATGGTTGACAGCCTGCGCGAGAAACTTACCACCGAAAGCCTGGAAGACCGGGTAACTAAAATGGCCCGCGATTATGACGTGGAAGTAACCCCGCGCAAAAAGAACAAAGCCGAAGAGGAGCGCCCCGAAGAGCCGAAACGCCATGGCTTTACTGCGCCACGGGGTTACACGCTGAGGACCAGGAGTATTAAAAAGAAAGGATAAACCCAAGGTCACGCGTAGGGTGGCAATTCCCGACTTAAACTCTTTGGCTATGATGAGATTGCTTCTCCCGTCCCGGTCTCGCAATGACGCCTATATAAATGTTATCTGGCTTGGCTTACCGTAACCACGTTAGCATAGCGGTTGCCCAGCGACTGCCTGAAATACATGTCCCAGCTTTTTTGCTGCACGTGGTTGGTCATGTGCTCGGTATCGTCGTCGTAATCGTCGTTAAGCTGTTTGTATTTGTTTTTGATGCGGTTTAGCACCAGGGAAACCTGTTTGTCATAGTCATTACCAAAGCGCATTTTGTTTCCGGCATCCATCATTTCCTGCTGCATCATGTAAGCGAAAATGTAATGGCCCTGCTCATGTTTCAGCACTTCGGCAAGCATCTCGGGGTTATTCACTCTGCTGCGGTCTATCCAGCTGCGGTTTTTATTTACCTGCACGTTTACGTTGATCTTAAGCTTGTAGTAACCATCCATCCAAACGGGTTGGTAGGTATAATCTATAGAACAATTGGTGTAAGCGATATAGCCCCCGGGCATAGGCGTGCCCTTAAAATCAAAAGAGGAAAGTTGGCGGTAGGCTTGCGCGTTTACGGAGCGCAAGCCGGCAAAAAACACAACAGCGATCACACAGATCACCCTCACAAATCTCAACGTCATTGTTTAATCAATAGTAAAAATTAAATTAATCAGGTAGCGTAGCCTTGTTATGACTCCGTTTGATGAAGAACGTTTAAAAGCGATAAATCTTTTATTACACCTTTTTATTTTGCCGCACTAAGATTATATTGATTATAAAGGCTAGTGAAGTAACGCAGCTAATTATAAAGAGTAAAAATATGCCAATGTCAGCATGCCCCATATCTAAGTAGATTTTTTTATCTCTTAGATACTCCGTCAGCCAGAACATAAGATAGACATAAATACCAATGGCAATTAAGTAAAGAGGTAGAATTAAGTATGCCCAATAAGATTTTATGTTGATAGTTAACCGCCTTACAGCTATTGATAAAAGCACTATGCCAACATACATCACCAGCAATACAAGCGACCCTTTCATTCAGCTCTAATAATATGCAACAACAGCTACTTCTTCTCCTGCGTCTGATGCAGCATATTCAAACTCATCATCTCCTTCATGGTACGCTCCATGTTTTCGGCACTGCCATCCAGGAAGATCACGTTGCCCTGCGAGTTTTCCGCGAAGTGCTTGATCGACTCGGTCCACATGGTAAACAGGATCACAGAAGTATCCATATTGGCTTGCGACATTTCTTTGGCGGCAACGGTCATACCCTTAGCCACTTCCTCGCGGAACAAGGCCACTCCCTGCCCACGCAGTTGCGATGCCTGGCGCTCGGCCTCGGCGGCTATCTTTATAGCATTACCCTCCGCTTCTGCAGCTTTGGTTTTGGTGATTAGCAACGCCTGGCCCTCATTTTCGGCAGCGGCTTTCAGGTTGTTTGAAGCCACCACTTGGCTCATAGATTTCATGATCACCTCGTCGAAGGTAATGTCATTCAACTGCAGGTCTTGCAGGTGGTAACCCCAGCCTTCCAGTATCTGGTCTATCTGTTCCTTTACATGCTCAACGATGTCTTTGCGGAGGATCAGTACATCTGCTTGTTTTTTAGTTGCCACAAAAGCACGGATAGAACCCTCGATGGTGCGTATCAGGGCCTGCATGAGGTTACGATCGTCTAAAAATTTGAAAGCCACATTCTTAATGGTTTCTTCCTGCTGATCAAGGACTGAGTACAACAGCATGGCTTTAAAATATACATTGGCCTGGTCTATAGTGACGGCCTGGAATTCCAGCTCCACGGAACGGTTCTGTATAGAAATGCGGGTATACAATTGCTCTACAAACGGAACCTTAAAGTTTAAGCCGGGCAGCATTATGCGGCGGTATTTGCCAAACACGGTTATTACGCCGATGGTGCCTTGCTGAATGGTTACCGCGCAAGAGTATAAAGTGACAATAATAATCACCAGTAATAAGTAAAACAAAATTGCAGAAGTTGTCATTATATGCTATTGAATTTTATATCTATAATTTCAGTTAAGTTAATCATTTTCAAACAAATCACTATGAACTTAAAACGTACATTCGGCGCCATCCTTACCATTTTAGGTATTATTGGCTTGATCTACACCGGTGTGGAGATCATTCAGCACAGCGGCCAATACACCACACTTATTGTAGTAGGTATCATCTCAATAATCTTCTTCTTCTCCGGTATGGGCTTGGTGCGCAATACTACGGATAACGCCAAATAATTCCATAAAAAAACCCTCTCGGCAGAGAGGGTTAATGGTATATATCAGATTTATAATTAGGTCTGGATAATGTATGCAATTACTGCACGTCGCTTGATTTTTCGAGCTGGTCTTTAAAGGTATCTAACAAGCGGCCGCCTTTATAAAAATAACGGCTGTAATATGGGTCTTGCAGGTTGCTAATGGCCACACCTTTCATAGATGCATGTGCAAAACGGCCATCGCCTAAATAAATACCAACGTGTGATATGCTGCGGCTGTGTATTTTAAAGAAAACCAGGTCGCCTTCTTTCAGCTCATCTTTACCAACAGGGTTAACCATGCTAAAAATGTCGCGTGAACTGCGTTTGATGGTTAAGTTAAAAACGTTGGTATAAAGTTCTTTGGTAAAGGCAGAGCAATCAATACCTCTTTTGGTCTGCCCGCCGAAACGGTAAGGGGTACCTATCCAGTCGTATACAAATTGAAACAGCTTAACGTTTGATGTTGCGGAAAGGGCAACTCCCATTACTTGTGAAAAATAGTCTTTAGCAAGGCTTTGTTCTTCTTCGGCAGGTTTCTCAACTGGAACGCTTTTTGTTTGGGCTTGAGCGCTTAAAACGCTTGTAAACAGAGCAATAGCAAGGACAATTTTCTTCATTTAATCAGTAGTTTGTTGGGTCAGTAACAACAATTCGTTTATTAAACTGGACACTGGTGTCTATTGTTGAGTACAAAGTTATAGTTTTCCCCTAACAATGCAAATCAGAAAGAAAATAAATTTTAGGTTAATTATCCACAGCTTTTAGTTAAATAGCCGGCAGGCGATTGTCACCTGTGTATATATTTAATAACAAACTTAATGCAGTTTCGATTATTCGGCGGATATATTTAGATTTGCCTTCCTTTATAAAGAATAACACAATTGTTTAGCAAATGAGCTCGATCGAGATAAATAAAGACACCTATCTTAAATGGTATGAGTCTATGCTGCTGATGCGCAAATTTGAAGAAAAAGCGGGTCAGTTATACGGACAGCAAAAAATCAGGGGCTTTTGCCACTTATATATAGGTCAGGAAGCTGTTATGGCCGGTACTATGTCTGTGTTGAAACATGAAGACAGCCTGATCACTGCTTATCGCGACCATGCTCATGCTTTGGCAAAAGGAACTCATCCTAATGCTGTAATGGCCGAATTATATGGCAAAGCAACCGGTTGCTCTAAAGGTAAAGGAGGATCGATGCACATGTTCGACAAAGAGAACAAGTTCTTTGGCGGTCATGGCATTGTGGGCGGCCAAATCCCGCTGGGTGCAGGTATAGCCTTTGCCGAGAAATATGCCGGTACAGATAACGTTTGTGTTGCTTACATGGGTGATGGTGCCGTACGCCAGGGTGCCTTGAACGAGACTTTTAACATGGCTGCTTTATGGAAACTGCCGGTGATCTTTGTTTGCGAGAACAACGGATACGCCATGGGTACTTCTGTTGAGCGTACATCTATAGAAACTGATATTTACAAATTGGGTATACCTTATGGCATCCCGTCATCTCCGGTTGATGGTATGGACCCGGTTGCAGTCCACAATGCCATGAATGAGGCAGTTGATCGTGCACGCGCAGGCGAAGGCCCAACTTTCCTTGAGATACGTACCTATCGTTACAAAGGTCACTCCATGTCTGACCCGCAAAAGTATCGTACTAAAGAAGAGGTAGAAAGCTATAAAGCTAAAGACCCTATAGAGATAGTTAAACAAACCATTGAAAAGGAGGGTTATGCCGACGAGAAATGGTTTGAAGAGATAGACGCTAAAGTAAAGGCACAGGTAGACGAGTCAGTCAAGTTTTCTGAAGAGTCGCCATGGCCAGATCCTTCTGAGTTGTACACAGATGTGTATGTGCAGAAAGATTACCCTTATATAATGGACTAATAACACCCTACAAATATTTATCTGTAAGAAATGGCCGAAGTAGTAAAGATGCCCAAAATGAGCGACACCATGACCGAAGGTGTTATTGCTAAGTGGCATAAAAAAGTTGGCGATAAAATAAAATCAGGAGACCTGTTGGCCGAAATCGAAACCGATAAGGCAACAATGGACTTCGAGTCGTACCAGGATGGTACTTTGTTATATATTGGCGTAGAAGAAGGTGCTGCTGCCGAGGTTGACAAGGTAATTGCCGTTCTTGGTAAAGAGGGCGAAGATTACAAAGCTGCCCTTGAGGGCGAAGGCGCTGCTAAGTCTGCCGATACTGCAGCAGCTCCCGCGCCGCAACCATCGGCAGATGCAAACTCATCTGCACCCGCAGAACAACAGCCTGCAGAAGCTGCAAAGCCTGCGGTCGATCTTTCAAGCATTCCGGCAACGGTGATCCGCATGCCGGCCCTTAGCGACACCATGACTGAAGGCGTTATTGAAAAGTGGAACTTTAAGGTTGGTGATAAAATCAAGTCTGACGATTCTTTAGCTGATGTAGCTACCGATAAAGCCACCATGGAAGTGGTTGGCTATGAAGAAGGTACCTTATTATATCTGAGTGTAAAGGAAGGCGAAGGTGTTCCTGTAAATGGTATCATTGCTATAGTAGGTAAAGAAGGTACCGATATTACTCCTTTGCTTCAAAGCGGCGGTGAGACCGCTGCGGTCCCTGCGGAAGCACCCATAGAAGAAGATAAAGCACCTGCTGCTCAAAACAATGCTGCGCCGGCTGCAACACCTGCAAAAGAAACATCTAATGCCGATGATAGCCGTGTTAAAGCCTCTCCGCTTGCGCGTAAGATCGCAAAGGATAAAGGCATTAACTTAAATGATGTTAAAGGCAGCGCAGAGAATGGCCGAATTGTAAAAAAAGATGTAGAAGAGTTCACACCATCTACCGAAACCATAAATAAACAGCACGCAGAAGAAGCACAGAAACAAGAAGCTGCCCCTGCGAAAGAAGCTAAAGCGCCGATAAGTTTACCAACCGTTTTAGGCGAAGAGAAATTTACCGAGAAGCCGGTTACGCAAATGCGTAAAACCATTGGTAAGCGTTTATCAGAAAGCTTGTTTACGGCTCCGCACTTCTATGTGACTATGTCTATCGATATGGACGCGGCTATTGCGGCACGTGGCAAAATAAACGAGGTTGCTCCTGTTAAAATATCATTTAACGATTTTGTAGTTAAGGCTTGCGCGGTTGCATTGAAACAACATCCGGCAATTAACTCATCCTGGTTAGGAGATAAGATCCGTTTTAATGAGCATGTAAACATTGGCGTTGCCGTAGCTGTGGACGAAGGCCTATTGGTACCTGTTATCAAATTTGCGGATGGTAAAACTTTGAGCCACCTTTCTGTTGAGGTAAAAGAGTTTGCGCAGAAGGCTAAAGGCAAAAAACTGCAGCCTGCCGAGATGGAAGGCTCAACCTTTACCATATCAAACTTGGGTATGTTCGGTGTTGACGAATTTACTGCCATCATTAACACGCCTAACGCTTGTATCCTGGCGGTAAGCGGTATACAGCAGATACCGGTTGTTAAGAATGGCGCGGTTGTTCCGGGTAATGTCATGAAAGTAACGCTAAGTTCGGACCACCGCGTGGTTGACGGCGCTACTGCTGCACAATTCCTGCAAACCCTTAAAAATCTGTTAGAAGAGCCGGTAAGGTTGCTTATATAAGCTGAACCGCTTAAAATATCAGAGCCCCGTCCAAATAGACGGGGCTTTTTTATTGCCGGATATTTCTTGATTGAGGCATCGCATACGCAATCCATTGGCAAAAGTTACAGCCGATTTTCATAAACCACCGAAAAAAATTATTTTACGCTGTAAATGAGTTGGTTTGGCAAAAGATCGAAACCTACCGAGGTAAGTGACGAAGTGTTGCTGGAGCATTTCCGGCAAAGCGGCGACCTTATTTACCTGGGTGATCTTTTTGAAAAATACATGCCGCTTGTATTTGGTGTGTGCCTTAAATACCTGGGCGACGAAGAGGTGAGTAAAGACGCGGTAATGCAGATCTTTGAAGGACTTACCATTAAGGTAAATAAGTTCGAGATCAAAAATTTTAAGAGCTGGCTTTACGTATTTACCCGTAACCATTGCCTAATGCAGATAAGGGCGGGTTACAGGTTTAAGTTCGAAAATTTGGACGACGTTATGGAATCTGCCTTTGAAAAGCATCTTGAAGATGGCGATAAGGAAGGTTACTTTATGAGTTTAGACAAGTGCATGGCCAAGCTAAATGAGCAGCAGCAGCAATGTGTAAGCTTGTTTTATTTAAAAGAGAAAACCTATAAACAGGTTGCAGAAAATACGGGCTTTAGCATGAATGAGGTTAAAAGCTTTATTCAAAATGGTAAGCGCAACCTAAAAATTTGCATGGAGAACAACGGTGGTTAACGGCAGTAACGACATATTAACTATAGAGCAGTACCTGCGTGGCGAACTGGACGCGCATGCCATGCACCTATTTGAGCGTGCTACGCTGAATGACCCCTTTTTGGCGGATGCTGTTGAAGGCTACTCAGCGTGCGAGAGCCAATTAGAGAACCTTGATGTACTTAAGCAAAGGTTGAAGATCAGGATAGGGTTTGATGAAGAAGAAAAGCGGCCATTTAATTTGCGCCTGCTTATCATCGCTACTATAGCGGTAATAGGTTTTGCCTTAGTAGCTGCATGGTGGATACTGGTCGGCGTTCCGCAACACAAAAAAGCAGAAATTCCGCCTGTGATACAAGGTCCCGCTGTTATGAGCGTTGTGCCGGTCGATACGATTAAAAAAGATACGGTCAGAAAGGTTGATGTCAGCCTGCATACGCTCGATTCACTCAGGCGTGACTCTGCCGAAAAAAAAAAGGATACGTTAAATAAACAATCACAACCTGCCCGCAAAGCAGACCCGACCGCCGGCAGCGTACATCCATCCACGGTCATCGCCGATTTAAACAGGATGCCTTATGCTTTGCGAAAAAGGATGTCGGCCGGGCAGGCAACTCAACCCAGCACGCAGTCCTTATCTGCAGAAAAGCCATCGACAGACAAAATAGCTGTAACCAGGTCACTCACACTAAAGCCTGCTACAATAACAACTGCGGCGCTTGTCAATACACCGGCCACGAAAGTTGCAAATAAGCAGGCAGCTAATACAGCAAAAAATATCCCGGGCACAGCACTCAATAGCGCTGCTACGAAACCAATTACGGTGTCGCCTCCTGTGCTAAAGGAGCAGAAACCTGTAGTGATCGAGTCGAAAAAAAAGCCTACTGCCATGCAGCAGCTGATACAAAAACATAACGAAACAACAGTGATCATTCCGCCGGCGAGCGATGTGGTGGTGTCTACGGTCAGCGTGCAAAAATCAGCCCCACCAGCGCAGGTCATTACGAAAGTTCCTGCGGGTATTGCCAAGCCGGACTCAGCACTGGTCGCGCAAAAGAATTTAAACTCCAGGAAAGCCGCAACGGGTGGCCCGGTTCAACCAAAAGTTGTCAACGGATCAGCAGGTGCTAACATGCGTGGCCGCGATATTTCGTCATTAAACAGCGAACCAACGCCTGTTAAAGACCGCTTTGATGATATCCCTTTTACAACCTCGTCAACGTTAAAGGATAAGATGAACCCTGCAGACAGTGCCATACTTGAGGCTAACAGAAAAGCCGCTGCCGCACGGAAGGCAAAACGTACAGGCCCACCTATTTTACTTCAAGGCAGAGTGGTGTCTATACTAACGGGACAACCTGTTGCCAAGGTGGTAATGTGGAACAAAACCGAAGACATTCAGCACCGTTTAGAGGCCGATGGCGAATTCGACATCGTAGCGCATAAAGATGATGAACTATACGTTGGCCGCAGTGGTTATAAAACACAAAAAGTGCGCGTTAAAAGCCGTAAACGTTTCGATATCATTTTAGAAGAAAAAAACTCTTCTTTATACGATGGTTATATACATGGCTTAAATTTCACACCATTTGATGACAGTGCTCATCCGGCTATAGGTTGGGATAAATTGTCAAACTATCAAAAGATCAAATCGGCCGACGGCAAGACAGGTACCGTTAAAGTGAAGTTTACCGTCAATCGTGATAATTCTTTGTCTGACATCAAGGTAGAAGATAGTGTTAGCGCGCTGGCCGATACGCAAGCCGTCCATGTAATACGCGACCAGCTGAAGTGGGTACACAACACTAATAATCAGCCCGAAACGATAACAGTAAAGTTCAAGGTAACGCCTTAGTTGTTATACTGTCACCGTTGTTGTATAATTACCTGACCAAATAAACACCCGAATGCGCAAGTTATTCATTCTCCTTATGCTGGCAATCGTCGTTGCCTCGTGCAAGCATCCCGCTAAGATCAACCTGTCATCTAACAATAAAGAGCTGGCAAAGCTATTTGATGAGTATTATGAAGACCGGTTAAAGTTATATCCTTTAGAAGCTACTGCCGCCGGAGATAACCGCTATAACGATCAATTGCCCAATGACGGATCCGCTGCGTTTATCCAAAAAGCCAAAAGATTTTATAGCAACTACCTGGAAAGGATAAAACTTTATAAACGCGACGATCTGAATGACGGTGATAAACTGTCGTATGATATTTTTCTGTACCAGATGAATATTAACCTTGATGGTTTTAAGCACCATTTTGAATATATGCCTTTTAACCAGTTCTATGCACTGCCAATAACCATCGGACAGTTTGGTTCAGGCACAGGTGCGCAGCCATTCAAGACCGTTAAGGATTATGATAACTGGCTTAAGCGTTTAGCCGCATTTAAAAATTGGGCCGATACCGCGAAAGCTAATTTCGATAAAGGTGTTAAAGCCGGCGATGTGCTGCCTAAAAGCCTGGTAGTAAAAATGATCCCGCAGATGGAAGCGATGGTTGTTGCCGCGCCCGAGAAAAGTTTATTTTACGGGCCGATAGATTCACTCCCGAAGTCTTTTTCTGACGATGACAAAAAACGTTTGACCAGCGCCTATAAAAGCGCGATCACCAGCATCGTTATTCCCACATACAAAGGACTTGCGGCTTATCTAAAAAGCACTTACCTGCCACATGCAAGATCAACTTCTGGTTATGGGTCAATTGCCGATGGGCCGGCAATGTACCGATACCTGGTAAGGCAACAGACTACAACTGAGAAGACTCCGGATAGCATTTACCAATTAGGTTTGAGCGAGGTTGCGCGCATCCGCGGAAAGATGGACAGCATCAAAAACGCCGTTGGTTTTAAGGGCGACCTCAAGGCATTCTTCGAATACATGAAGACAGATAAGAAATTTATGCCTTACACTACGCCAGGCCAGGTATTAGCTGCTTTTGAAAATATCCACAAGCGCATGGAGCCTAATCTAAAGAAGATGTTCAACCATGTGCCAAAAACGCCTTTTGAGATCAGGCAGACAGAGGCATTCCGTGCCGCTTCCGCCAGTGCAGAGTATAACCAGGGGAGCGCGGATGGCAGCAGGCCGGGGATTTTCTATGTGCCGATTTTAGACGCGACAAAGTTCAATACTACATCGGGTATGGAGTCGCTGTTTTTGCATGAAGCCATTCCGGGCCATCACTATCAAATATCACTTACACAAGAAAATACATCGCTGCCTAAGTTCCGCCGTTTTGGGTTTGACAATGCCTATGTAGAAGGCTGGGCGTTGTATTGCGAGTCTTTAGGAAAAGAGCTGGGTTTGTACACAGATCCGTATCAGTACATGGGCGCGCTTGGCGACGAGATTCACCGCGCTATACGTTTAGTGGTAGACGTTGCTATCCATACCAAAGGCATGACCCGTGAGCAAGCCATTAAATATATGATGGATAATGAAGCCATAAGCGAACAAGGCGCTACTGCCGAAATAGAGCGCTACATGGTTATACCCGGCCAGGCACTAGGCTATAAGATCGGGGCATTAAAGATCCGCGAGCTGCGCAACAGGGCAGAAACCCAACTGGGCAAAAAGTTTAACCTTGCAGAGTTTCATAACCAGATATTAAAAGACGGGTCTATGCCTTTAGCAGTACTGGACGCCAAGATGAACGACTGGATCAAAACGCAGAAGTAAGTTGCTTTAAGTGTAACAAATGTGCCACTCGATAGCGGGCTGCATTTGTTATTAAATGTTAAAACTGCGTTTTATTCATGCGTAGTTCACTTAACATTCATATTTTTGCAAATCAATGGTTTTTGCCATCATAAGGCCGGCCATACTTACGTAATGAATAGATTTTTACTTGTTTTCATATTCCTTGCCTCGGCAGCCATTTTTCAGAGTTGCACCAAAACAACTGTTACGGCAACAGTTGGTAATCCAAACATAAAGCTTCAGGCAGTAATTGATGGTGTAACTTGGGCACCAACGGATACTATTAGCACTACTGTCGCCTTTAGCGCCGCGGCAAAAACCAAAGTGTTCAACTGCGTTGCCACAGTTGCTCAAAAGCGCGTGAACCTGGCTGTACGCATCAACAATAATTCTAACACACCGGGTTTTAATATTGGCACTTATACGGTTGATAACACATCTAACGTAGTAACACAATTATTTTTGCAGCAAAAGGATGCAAGCGGCAACTACGCTTTTATACAACGCGGTAACGTAAGCCCCGGCGACGGTACCATAGTAGTTACTGCTGTTGACTCTGTAGCGAAAGTAATTACCGGCACCTTTAATTTTGTGACCAGGAAGGTTAACACAGATGCCAGCGGCAATATTACTTCGGTAGATGTATCTAACGTGGCCAGCGGTGTGTTTAACAAATTGCCTTATACCTACACCAGCAACTAATGCTATTCAATTCTCAACTCCGCTTACGCATGAAGTTTACCCATATATTATTCTCTATTGCTGTGTTAACAGGTGCTAATGCCATGGCGCAAACTACAACCCCGCCGCCCGCTAAAGCAAAAGAGGTAAAAGAATATGTACATAGTTATATAGGTTTGTTTGGCGGGCTGTCTTCGCCGCTTGGCGATTTTAAGTCGACTGATTACAACAATAATAAATCAGGTTATGCCAAAAGGGGAATCAACTTTGGTCTTGACGGAGCTGTGTATTTCTATAAAAATCTGGCCATTGGCGCCACCGTTTCTTATCAGGATCAGGGCCAGTTTAGCCAGGATGATGCTACCAACATTTCTACAGGTTATGCAGTATCCTACAAAGCTGACGGCGCTACAGGCAGTATAACAGGCCGCTACCAAAGCTATGCGTTTTTGATAGGTCCACAATATTCTATCCCGGTTTGGAAAGGTTTTGTTGTTGACTTACGCGCATTTGGCGGAGCGCTGACAACCACTACTACTCCAGAAATTACCATGCAGTTGAACGGTGCACCTGCACAGACAGCAGCTTTTTATCAAAGAAGCGCTAAAGGCAGTTCACTGGCTTACGGGGGCAGCGCAGCAATTCGTTATCGTGTTGACGATACCTTTAGCTTTGTGTTAAAAGGCAATTACCTGCAATCTGAAGGGCCGCATGTTAACAGCGATGCCATAAATAACCCCGCAGCAGCCCGGTACGTAACGCGACAGCCTTACAATGCATTCCAAACCACGTTAGGGATCGATTTCTCTTTCTAGCGCTTACTGCTTTCTTTTATCAAAGTAGCCAAAAACCTTTTGCAGCAGCGGCGTTGTTCGCGCCGACAGGTTCTGCCTGATGTTTAGTTCTTCCAACGCTATTTCGTAAAACAAGCCGTCGATACATCTTGCAGTTACGTAGTCATCAAGATCGGGGTTAATCTTGTTGAAGGTAAACGGTATACGGTTGTATTGGGTTGCTAATTGGCCGTAAATGTTTGCCGCGCCCGCGGTAGAAAGACTGGTATGGATTACAGGTTTAAATTTAGCTGTCAAAGCTATTGTAGTTGCCCGCCTGAAATACTGCGTAGCAGCGTCTTTGTTGCCGGTCAAAATATTTAAAGCATCCTGAATGGTCATTTGCTTAATGGCATCAATGAATATTGGCTTGGCTTGCGCGGCGGCACTTTCGGCAGCACGGTTTAAAGAGAGTATGGCATTATCGCATAACTTGCCAAAGCCAAGCCGGCGCAATGTGGCTTCTGCTTTTTGGGCTTCCGGCGGAAGCAGGATCTTTACCGCGGCATTCGCAAAAAAAACCGTCAACAGCGGATAGCTGATCAGAACTTTTAACGGTTCCCTGCTGTAGCGCCTGCTTTAAGCCTGCAACTATTTCTGTATTGCCGGGGATGGATAGCTGCGCGAATGTTTTGGTAAATGGTTTGCAGATGGCTAGTATCAGGTAAACTGCGAGACAACGCGTTGTATGCTTCATAGTAAACAAAACGCATTTACTATCCCTTGGTTTAACAGCCGCTTAAAATATTTGAATAAGCGCGTAAACCAACCCCGCTACCAAAGCCGAAATAGGAATGGTAATGATCCATGCCCATATGAGGTTGATGGTAACACCCCAGCGCACGGCAGAAGCTCTTTTGGTTAAGCCCACGCCAATGATTGAACCGGTGATGGTGTGTGTGGTTGATACCGGGATACCGAACCTCTCGGTTATAAAAAGTGTGATGGCGCCTGCGGTCTCGGCACTTACACCTTCCAGCGGAGTAACTTTTGTAATTTTGGTGCCCATTGTCTTTACGATCTTCCAACCGCCGGACATGGTGCCTAAGGCGATTGCTGAGTAGCAGGCAAGTGGTATCCACTCGGGCATAGCAGCGCCACTGCCAATTACTTTTTGAGACACCAGCGCCACGTAAATGATACCCATTACCTTTTGCGCGTCATTGGTGCCATGGGCAAAACTCAACGCACCTGAAGAAACCAGCTGCAATCTTTTAAACCAGCGTTCGGCTGTTACAGGCCTTGCATGTTTACAGATATGCAATATGATAATATTAATGACAACGCCTATCAGCAAGCCAATGATCGGTGCCAGGAATATAAAAGCGATGATCACCAAAATGGGCTTTAAATCGACCGCCGCAAGCGGGTTACCGTGCATATACAGCGCATGTGTCATACCTGCGCCGGCAAAGCCCCCTATTAGCGTATGTGATGAACTTGACGGTATACCAAACCACCACGTAATTAAATTCCAGGTAATAGCCGCGATAAGTCCGGCTAAAATTACATGCATGGTTATGTAATGTTCTACCACCGTTTTGGCTATCGTGTTAGCAACCTTATGGTCCTTTACTAAGAAGAAAGCCAGGAAATTAAACGCGGCTGCCCATAACACGGCCTGGAATGGCGTGAGCACCTTGGTAGATACGATAGTGGCAATAGAATTCGCCGCGTCATGAAAACCATTGATGAAATCAAATATGAGCGCCAGACAAATAACGGCAACAAGAAGCGTAGTAACCTGGGCCATCTTACGCGTTTTTAACCAAAATAGATTCCATCACGTTTGCCGCGTCCTCGCACATGTCTGTAGCAGTTTCCAATGCAGATAAGATCTCTTTATGCTTGATCACTTTAAGCGCGTCTTTCTCATACAGGAAAAGATCGGCAACAGCACGGTCAAAAATATAATCGGCCTGGTTTTCTACGCTATTGATGCGGATGCATGAATCAGCAATAGCCCTAACATTTTTAAGGTCTTTTAATTCGCGGATAGCTTTTTCCAAGTCATTAACCGCTTGCAAAACAAGGTCAGACAGCTTAAGCATTGGGTCTGATAATTCTTCTACCCGGTAAAGCAGCATACGGTTTGCAGATCCTTGTATATTGTCTGCCACATCATCAACCGCGGACGCAAGAGCGTGTATATCTTCGCGGTCAAAAGGAGTAATAAAGTTCTTTCCCAACTCCAGGTAGATCTGGTGGGTTATTTCATCACCTTTGTGTTCCAGTTTATCTATTTGCTTGAATAACTCCTCGCGCGTTGCCAGGTTATTGGAATTGACAGCTTCTACCAAAACGGTAGCCATTGTTACAACGTTATTTGCAGCCTGCTCAAATAATGGAAAGAATATTTTTTGATCTTTTGGTACAAAGTACTGGAATATGCTGTTCAAAGACATTGTAATTCAATTTGTTCAAAGGTACGCCAACAATGTTAATTTAATGTTAACTGTTAAGGCCGGGGATATTAGGAAATGGCAGTTGTGGTTTAATTTTTTCTAAAGTGAAACTAAAAGTAGAGCCAATTCCTTCAGTACTTCTAACACTTATAGTTTGCTCATGCGCCTCGATAATGTGTTTTACGATTGCCAAACCGAGACCGGAGCCGCCAATATCGCGTGAACGGCTCGCGTCAGTACGGTAAAATCTTTCGAACAAACGCGGCAGGTTTTTTTCCTCAATTCCATTACCATCGTCAGTTATCTCTACCAGCACCTGGTCATGTAGTTGAAACAGGCTAACAGCCGTAGTGCCGCCAGGTTTGCCGTACTTAAATGAGTTGTCAATAAGATTCACCAGCACCTGGTTGATCTTGGATTTATCCGCATTTACCCAGGTGGCATCGTCATATTTTTGCTTGAACACGAGCTTGATATCATGTTTCTGAGCCTTCAATTCCAAACTTTCAAAAACCTCTTTTATCAGGTCATTTATTTTAAACCGGGTAAAGTTGATAGGTATCTCTCCGGATTCGAGCTTAGATATTTCATCCAGTTCTTTGATTAGCTGAGATAACCGGTCGACATTCTTTGCTGCTTTTCGCAGAAACTGGCGCGTCATGTCCAGATCTTCCAAGTCGTCGTCTTCTATGGCTTCTATGTAACCCTGAATGGCAAAAAGCGGCGTCTTAAACTCGTGCGAGATGTTTGATAGAAACTCGCGGCGATATTTCTCCTGGCCACGCAAAACGTCTATCTCGCTTTTTTTTTGAACCGCCCACTCTTGAACTTCTTTTTCTACATCATTTATCGGGTCGGCACTGGTGCCTTCTCCTAGCGCGTCGCGCAGATCGCGGCCGAGTTTGAGGTTATGTATGAGCTTGTATATCAGCTTGATCTTTGAGTAAACGTATTTTTCAATTAAGTAATAAAATACAACGAAACTGCTGATAAACGTTACGCCAAAAGCGATAGATAAATCGTACCAGCTATGTTTGAAATAGTAATTAACGCACGACACCGTGATAGCCACAGCCAGCGCGTTAATGAATATGAGCACCCTGAATTTCATGCTTTAAATTTAGCTTTTATAAATAACGATCTGCCACCTGAATGGCCACAACCAGCGCAGGCTGTAATTTTTGATTCCTGCACGATTTAACAGATCGACCAACTCCCTGCGCTTAAAACTTTTCTTTACTGACAGAGGACCGTCTATCCTCACCATTTTGTTGCTTGTAAACAGACGGGTTATAGCGATCACTGCATAATATAAAACCCTGTGCCGGTGCAGATCATTGATGATAACCGCCTTCTTGGCAGCAAACTTCATCCCGGTAACCAACTTTATCCACTCATCATTTGTAAAGTGATGGCTAAACAAATTACAGATCACGTAATCGCAAATTGCTTCGTTAAACTCATCAACAAGTACATCTGCCAGCCGGTAGCTTATATTGTTGTAAGTAACAGACTGCTGCTGCGCAAACTTAATAGCAGCGGGCGCTGCATCGATGCCCTGCAACTTTATGTTTATGTTATTTTTTTGTGCCCAATCTGCAATAGCTATCAGCATATCCCCGCCTCCGCAGCCCCAATCGGCAATGACGTCGCCATTTTGTAAAGGAACTTTCTTTAACGCCTTAATGATCGCCTTATGGCCGCCAAATAATTTGTTCATTTGACCAAGGCCTTGCAACACAGGGTCGATCTCTGCCGAAGGCAGCCCGAAATCGTCCATTACTTCTTTTTCTACCGACCGGTGTGTTAGATTGACCATATTGGTATTAAACAAACGGTTGCCCGTGTGTTTTACCGATGATATAACGCGTCAAAGGCGGCAGCGCGTTCAGTACATTTAAGGTGATAGCAGTCATGCGGTTATTGCCAAATAGTTTCTGCAACTGCCGGCCAGTCCATAACCTTTTAGCAAATTGCTCATCCCAGGCTTTAAGGTATTCGGTTTCAATTGACTTTCGTGCCAGGTCTGTGAAATTGTTTTTGCGATGATGTTTGATGATGATCTCTGATAAGATCTTTGCAGAATGGATGGCCATGGTCATGCCGTTGCCGCAAAGCGGAGCTATCATACCTGCGGTGTCGCCGCTCATTAAAATATGACCGTCGAGCGGCGACTTTTTCTGAAACGATATCTCGTTGATCACTTCTGGCTTATCAAGCAGAAAATCAGCATGGTCAAATATCTCCTTTAGGTAAGGATTTTTAAGGATTACGTTCTGTTCTAAAGCCGGCAGCGAACCATACTTGCGCAGGTCATCACGGTGGGCTAGGTAACACATACAATGACGGTCTTCCTCTATCTTGCTTATACCGCAATAGCCGTTATGGTAATTGTTCAATTGGATAAGATCATCCGGAAAATCGACCTTAACATGAAACTTCACGGCAAGGTATGGGCTGCGTTTGTAAAAAAACTTGCGCTGAAGTTTTTGATCCAGGTTTGAGCGTTTGCCGAACGCGCCGATCACCAAAGGTGAGGTTAACGTTTGGCCGGGAACGGTTACCTCAAAGGTGCCTTGATTAAACTCTATATTTTCGACGCGCGTTCCTGTTAAGAAATTTACTCCGGCGGCTTTTGCTTTTTCATACAGGAAATTGTCGAAACGGTAACGGCTCAAGCCGAAACCGCCAAGGTCTAACTTCTGGCTTAGCTTTGTGCCTGATACCGCCGTAACCTCAAGTTTTTTAATTGAAGATGCACCCAAAGCGTGTACATCAATATCCATCGAGTAAAAAAAAGACAAAACTTCATTAGAGATATATTCGCCGCAAACACGGTTAAAGGGATAAGATTTCCGCTCAATGAGGGTTACAACAAGGCCGGCACGGTTCAGCAAAATAGCGTTAAATAAACCCGCCAATCCACCGCCGACAATGATAACATCTGCCATTGTTTAGCGCTTTTGTAAAACCATGCCCTCGACAGTGAGACCGGGGCCGAAAGCATAGCTAAGAACCTTTCCCGCTTTTACAAACGGTTTGGTTAGCATCTCTTTAAGTACGAAAAGGATTGTGGCCGACGACATGTTTCCATAATTGCGCAACACTTCATAGGCGGCTGCATTACTTTCTTCGGGCAGATTAAGTGCTTCTTCAACGGCCTCTAATATTTTTTTTCCGCCGGGATGAATAGCCCAGGAAGTAATATCAGCATAAGTTAAACCGACATGCGCAAGCAGGTTATTAGTAATTGTGCCAATATGCTTTTTGATTTGCTTAGATACTTTTGAGGTAAGGCGCATCTCAAAACCGGTGTTGCCCACATACCAGCCCATCTCGGCGCTCGCTTCGGGCAAAAACTCGGTGTAAAAACTTTCCAGTTCAAGTACCAATCCTTCCGACAAATCACTATTTTGAACTAATGCCGCAGCGGCGCCATCAGAAAACAAAGAGTTGGCCACCCAATTATCCAATGTATTAACCTTCTGAAAATGAAGCGTACAAAGCTCAACGCTTACCAGGAGTACCTTTGCTTGTGGATTGGCGCGGCAAATATAGTCTGCAGTTTTAAGCCCGTTTACAGCGCCATAGCAACCCATAAAGTTAATGCAGGTACGCTCGGTATGTCGGTTCAATCCTAATTTTTCAACCAGATCTATGTCCAGCCCCGGGGCGTACATGCCTGTACAGCTTACCGTAATAAGGTGTGTGATTTCTTTATAAATGTCTTTACTGTAATTTGCCAGGCAGTCTGCAACAGCTGCTGCCGCAATATTTATTGCTTCGCGCTGATATAATTGCAACCTTTTATCGGTCGACACAAATGGCTCTAAGGCTTCGTTCTTTTCAAAAAAGGTGAAGTCGCTTACATCTGTAAAAGCAAAGTCGGGGATGACAGAGTAGCGGGTGTCTATGCCCGCATGATCATAGATGGACTGTAAGCGCGCACGGTTTGTATCGTCAAGGCCAAAAGCATTCGCCATAAAACCGAACACATCTTGCTGCTTAAGCTTATTTTTAGGATTTGCTGTTCCAATTGCGCTTATGCAGCTGCTCATGTTTTTTATTTACTCGTTTCTGCGGTTATGTCAACCTTGGCTTCATTGGCCAGCATCATGCTGCTGCCGCCAACACCAAAGTCTTTGCGGTTTAGCGTAAAGCTGCCTTTAAAAACACCTGTTTTGCTACCGTCTGTATAAGAGAATGCAACTTCAACAGGTTTTGTTTTGTCTTTAATAGTTACGTTAAAAATGCCGGTATAGTTGCCGCCGCCTTTACTTTTAAACGAAACGGATTTCATGGTGATCTTTGGATATTTAGCTACATCGAAATAATCCTCGCTTTTAAGATGGTTATCGCGCATTGTATTGTCAGAATTAATACTGGTAGCGTCTATACTGGCCTCTATGCTGCTAGTGCTTAAATGCTTTTCATCGAAATTGATATCGGCTTTTAACCCGCTGAAATTTCCATGGGTGTTAATTCCCATATTTTTGATCTCATAGGTGACAGTCGATTTAGTTACTGTTTGTTTAACTTGAGCTAAAGATGCTGCGGCAATGAATATGATCGCAATAAAAAAGTATTTTTTCATGTTGTAGGATTGGCTTCAAACTTAATAAATAATTGACGGAAGTATTGTTACTTTAGTTTAATGGTGCTGAAACATTTATTGCCCAGCAGGTCGGCTATCGCGCATTTACGTTTTGTGTTTTCGCTTTTTTTAATGCCGGTATTCTGTTTCGCGCTTAGCCAGGTTCCGCAGTTTGATGCGTTTAAAGCCATTCTCATTTTCTTTATCTGGCACGCGCTGGCATTCCCTGCAAGCAATGGTTACAACAGTTATTTTGACCGCGATGAACAAAGTATAGGTCTGTTAGAAAAGCCGCCCAAAGTAGATATCAGCCTATATTATTTTTCCATCTTTATTGAAGTACTGGCTTTTGGATTAAGTTTTCTGGTTAGTGTTGAGTTTGCTTTCGCCGTATTATTCTATGGCATCACGTCGAAGTTATATAGCCACCCGGCAACCAGGTTAAAGAAATATCCCATTGTGAGTTTTCTTACGGTATTTATTTTTCAGGGGTGCTTCATTTATTGGAGCACCTTTGCCGCTTTGGCCGGGACCAGTGTTTTTAGCGGGTGGAATGCCCACTTTATAATAGCCGGCGCGATATGTTCTTGCCTGATCGGTGCATCATACCCGCTAACGCAGGTTTATCAGCATGATGAAGACAGCCGCCGCGGCGACCTAACCATCAGCATATTATTAGGATATAAAGGTTCGTTCATGTTCTCGGGGGCGCTGTTCGCTACCGCGATATTGCTTACATATTTATACTGGCGCGAAGTATCGTTAATGCCGTTGTATTGCTTTTTAATCTGTTCTGCACCAATTTTTGTTTATTTCAATTACTGGTTTTACAAGGTGGGTAAATCAACATCGAACGCAAATTTTAAATACGCGATGCGCATGAATTTTATCAGCGCGGGATGTATGCTCCTCTACTTTGGGGGGCTTATGGCCATCAGGTTAACAAGTAATTAACTACATTTATTACATGACCGAACTGCAGCGACTTTTATTGGCTTGCGACGAGCAACTAAAGCAAGGGCGGCAATGTGCGCTGGCTACAGTTGTGCAGGTAGAGGGTTCGGCCTATCGCAGGCCGGGTGCGCGTATGCTTATCACAGATACGGGCCAGCTTACGGGCACCATAAGCGGTGGTTGCCTGGAAGGCGATGCCCGCCGCAGGGCGCTGAAGGTAATGCAGCAAGGCAAGCCCGAAATTGTAATTTATGACAGCCTTGACCTGGACGATGACCTGGAACAAGGCGCCCAGCTAGGCTGCCAGGGGCTAGTACATGTGCTTATAGAGCCCGTTGAAACCGGTGATAAAGCAATGGAGTTGCTTCGGGTCGCTGCAGACGCGAATGAGCCGGCAGTGTTGACAACTTTCTTAAAGCGCCAGCAGCCGGAGGATAATTCAGGGGCGGTAATGCTTGTTACCGCAGGTGCAATCTTTACACAAAGCGAACTGAATAAGCAATTAGAAGCACTGCTAACTATTGAAGCAAGGCAGGCACTCGCCCGCGGGCAATCTGTAGTGCAAAGCCTTTCAATAG
The DNA here is from genome assembly GCF_009754905.2 of Mucilaginibacter ginkgonis. NCBI lineage: Bacteria > Pseudomonadati > Bacteroidota > Sphingobacteriia > Sphingobacteriales > Sphingobacteriaceae > Mucilaginibacter > Mucilaginibacter ginkgonis. The sequence goes on from NZ_CP066775.1 coordinate 3,363,355, forward strand.
ATGGAGAAGAAATAGAGATTTTCTTTGAAAATCTTAAACCGGCTCCACAGCTAACCATTTACGGTGCGGGTAATGACGTGCAGCCATTATTGAAGCTTGCTGTAAACTTAGGCTGGAAAGTGAATATCGTTGATGGCCGGGCAAACCTGGTCACACCTGAGCGATTTCCGGGCGCAGCCAATTTACGCTGTGTCAAAGTGGGTGAGTTAGAACAGGGAGTTGATAGCTTCGGTTTCGCTGTATTGATGAGCCATAATTACATTTATGACCTTGCCGTTTTAAAAGCACTCATCAATAAGCCTTCAGTTCAATACATCGGAATATTAGGGCCTAAGAAGAAGAAGGACAGAATGCTTGACGATTTGCACAACGAAGGCCATATCATTCCTTCCGGGTTTGTCGATAAGGTATTTGGCCCGGTTGGTTTAAATATAGGCGCAGAGGCTGCTGAGGAAATAGCAGTCGCGATTATGGCGGAGTTGGTAACAATAAGAAACGGGCACCCGGCAGGCTTTCTCCGCGATTTAGACGGCCCTATCCACAAGCCGGAATCGGTTATAGCTTATGCAGCCAGATAACTTCACCATAGTCATCCTGGCGGCAGGTAACTCGTCCCGATTGGGAAAGCCAAAGCAATTGCTTACGTACAATAACACGATACTTATTGGTCACGAAGTCCAAACCGCGGCAGATAGCGGCTGCAATGAGGTTGTGGTGGTAACGGGTGCCAATCATGATCAAGTGGCAACGGCGATCTCGTCAGAAGATGTGGTTGTAGTTGAAAATAGGAACTGGCAAACTGGGATGGCGTCATCTGTAAAAGCAGGGGTTGAATTTGCAATGGAAGGTCAATCGAAAGGTGTTTTGATAATGCTCTGCGACCAGCCCCTCATCACATCAGACCACCTAAAGAAGCTTGCCTCGACGTTTACCACAAACCCGGACAAAATAGTGGCAACACAATATGAGTCGGTCAAAGGTGTTCCTGCACTATTCCCGGAACGTTACTTTGATAAGCTCACGACATTGCGCGGCGATCAGGGCGCAAGGCAATTAATCGCTGATAATGGAGAGGACGTCATCGCGATAGCTTTTGAAGGCGCGGCTTTAGACATAGATACCGAAAGCGACTATCGTCAACTCATCAATCTTACTTCATCTTAGCAGCATATTTAATTCCACCCAGCAAATGGCCAAGAAAGAGCGGGTCGCTGTAAGATTCGTCGGTGTGGCCTAAGGCGGTGTAAAATGCACGGCCGCCATCGTAATTGTGGTACCAGCTCATAGGATGAAACTTGCCATTTGTGCCACCGGTGTAGGTCGACTCATCTATGGTGATCAGCACATGCAAGTCAGGCTGAATGTCTTTAAAGTTATATAACTCATCAAACCGTTGCCAATGCTCGGGCAGGTTTTTTGTGGCGATGAAATTCCGGTCAGTAATGTGAAACGTTGCGTTCTGCTGGTTTGGGTGACTGGTGAAGTATGCGCCAACAAGTTTGCCATACCATGGCCAGCCGTACTCCGTGTCTGAAGCGGCGTGCACACCTACATAACCATGTCCGTTGCGAATGTATACCTCAAACGCGACCTGCTGCGTATCGTTCAGTACGTCGCCCGTAGTGTTTAAAAATATAACTGCATCATACTTTTTAAGATAGTCGGCAGTAAAAAGATCAGCGCTGGTCGTGGTATCAACAGAGAAATTATTCTCACGGCCTAATTTATAGATTGCTTCTATACCTGCCGGTATCGAGGCATGGTGAAAACCTTTCGTCTTGCTGAACACCAATACGGAAGTCGCGTATGAAGTGCCGATTAAGCAGATCAGAAGCGCGCCTACAAAAATGCACCTTTTCATAATGGTGGGTTTGTTTGGAAAATCAAAAAGCCCCTCTGTTTGAGAGGGGCTTAAGCAAGAGGCATTTTATATGCCCATTGCACGTAAGTTTTTATAACTGGTGCTTAAGCTGGCGTAAGCATCTGCAGGCATGTCATGCTCTACAAAATAATGCTTAACACCACCTGTCGCCGCGTGTGCAAAAATGGTTTTGAACGGAACCATACCTTCACCTACCGGCTCTAAAGTTTTGTCGGCCTTAATGTCTTTTACGTGGAGTAACGGGAAACGGCCGGGATGTGCTTTAAACAATTCGGGTACGTTTACTTTAGCATAGGTAGCCCATGCCAGGTCAAGTTCCATTTTCAACAGGCTTGCGTCAACTTCCAGCAGCATGTCATAAGGCAATTTGCCTTCAACCTGCACAAATTCCATATCGTGGTTGTGATAACATAGCTGCAGTTTGGCTTTTTTACAAGCCTCGCCGGTGCGGTGCAATATCTCCTGCGCGTCATGTAGCTCTGCCATCGATGCTGTCGGTATATTAGCACAAACTAAATACTGTATGCCTCCTTCTGCGGCCTGGTCAACCAGTTCCTGCATGTCTTCCTTCAGGTTTTTAAGTCCGGTGATCTTAAGTGGTTTGCCTTGCGCGTCTAATGGCATCTTGGTTCCCGGAGGTAATTTAAATGGCGCCCCCAGCACGTGATGCGATCTCCAGCTTAATCCGTGGCTTTTACAAAGCGCCGCGAATTCTTTTGGCGACATACCGTAGTAGTTGGGCTTTTTGCTGAATGCCGACTCGATCTCTGTGTAGCCGATAGCCTTTAGCTTGGCCAATGAGCCGGCAACGTCGGCATCTATGGTGTTAAATAAGGTGAACAATTGTACACCAAGGGCATGTGGCGGGGCCGCGAAAAATGCTTTGGCCGCGCCCGGTAGTACAAGGGTGCCCGCACCAAGCATACCAGCCTGTTTCAGGAAGTTTCTTCTGTTTATCACAATGTTAGGTTTTAATTGAGAAAGCTAAATATATCAACATTGTGTCTTAAATACGCAATAGGTAACCGTATATTTTTTCAGGAAATGATAAAATACCTTAGGGGGCGATTAAACTAAGCGCAATATTTTTAATCATACAGAAACTAATTAATCCGACTAATCAAGATGAAAGACCTTTACTATATTCTGGGCATTGCGAAAACTGCGGGCGCGGCGGAGATAGATGCCGCTTATCAAACTTTATCGGCCAAGTTAAAGCCGGCAGAAGGTGACAACAGCGGCTTTCTTCAAAATCATTTCAACGAAATAACCGATGCTTATTCCATTTTAAGCAATCCGGGGAAACGCAAGGCCTATGACGCAACATTAAAGCGGGCGCACCTGAAGCAGTTAGCCCGTTTTAAGGCAAAGACTACAAATGCTTTCATCGCGATTTCGATACTTTTAATTGCAGGCTTGCTTGGGTTTTACCTGGTGAACCTGATCAATAGCCACAAATCCACCAAGGTGGACGCAAAGCCTGAGACCGCCGCTGCTATGCCGGCACTAAAGAAACATCACAAGCATAAGAAACATACAAGGGCCTTGATCGCTCGTAATCGCCCTAAGGTTACTGCACCGGCAAAAATTACCCCACAGCCTGCAACAGCAGCCTTAGCCACGGTAGTTACGGCAAACATGGCAAAACAAAGCATTAATAAAATTAAACCGGCGGAGCCTGCCATTGCTAAACCGGTAACAGTTGCTGCAATTAAGCCCGTGATAATAAAGAAAGATACTGCCAGGCCAAAACCAGTAGTTGCAGAAGCGCCAATTAAACACTTGATATTGGTAAAATCAACAACCCAACGCGATAGCAGCTATGTTACTTACCTAAAAAATAATCTGCGCGACTCTGTTTACATGCACCAACTGGCAGATTACATGTCGCCGGTTGTCTCTACTTTGGCCGCTAATGCTAAAGTAAAGGTGTTGCAAAAAGGCCGCCTGTTTTATAAAGTGGCCTTGGCAAATGGGACCGGTTATGTGCCTAAATGGGCGCTAGTAAAACAATAAATGTAGAGGCGCAAAATTTTGCGACTCTACAATTTTATCGCATACTCTTATACTTATTGATTAGGCCATTGGTTGACGCGTCGTAAGATGACACTTCGCCATCGTCTTTTAAAGCAGGCAGAATTGAACTAGCCAACTGCTTGCCCAGTTCTACTCCCCACTGGTCGAACGTGAAGATGTTCCAGATAATCCCCTGAACAAATATTTTATGCTCATAAAGCGCGATCAGCTCGCCTAACGAGAATGGCGTAATTTCTTTTATCAGGATAGAGTTGGTTGGGCGGTTACCTTCAAATACTTTGAACGGTGCCAGCTTTTTGATCTCGTCATCAGATTTGCCTTGCTTCTGTAATTCAGTAATAACCTCATCTTCTGATTTACCGTTCATCAGGGCCTGCGTTTGCGCAAAGAAGTTAGAGATTAGTTTCTGATGATGATCGCGAACGGGGTTATGCGAAATAGCCGGAGCGATAAAATCGCAAGGGATCAATAAAGTACCCTGATGTATCAACTGGTAAAACGCGTGCTGTCCATTGGTGCCCGGTTCGCCCCAGATGATAGGCCCGGTTTGATAGTGTACATGGTTGCCTGCACGGTCCACACTCTTTCCGTTACTTTCCATGTTACCCTGCTGAAAGTAAGCAGAGAAGCGGTACATGTATTGGTCATACGGCAAAATAGCTTCAGTTTGTGCGCCATAAAAGTTTAAGTACCACAGGCTGATCAGCGCCATTAATACCGGAATGTTCTCGCCAAATTGCGCGGTTTGAAAGTGCTGATCTGTCGCGTAAGCGCCTTTAAGCAGTTGCTCAAAATTGTCGTAACCGATCATTAAAGCGATAGAAAGCCCGATGGAGCTCCACAAAGAGTAACGACCGCCAACCCAATCCCAAAACACAAACATGTTTTCTTTGTCGATACCAAATTTGGTAACACCCTCTTCGTTAGTTGACAAGGCAATAAAATGCTTCGCCACGAACTTCTCATCTTTAGCGGTTTGTAGAAACCATTCTTTGGCCGTTTCGGCATTGGTCATGGTTTCTTGTGTGGTGAATGTTTTAGACGCGATTAGGAAAAGTGTAGTTTCAGGGTCGACAAGTTTCAAAGCCTCAACAATGTGGGTGGCATCTACATTCGACACGAAATGCGCTTCCATCCCTTCAACCCAATAGGGTTTAAGCGCTTCGGTTACCATTAGCGGGCCTAAATCGCTGCCGCCAATGCCGATATTTACAATGTACTTAATCTTTTTACCTGTGTAGCCTGTGCGGGTGCCGTTATGTATCTCTTCGCAAAATTGCTTCATTTTAGCTTGCGATGCTAATACGTCGGGCATTACATCCTTACCTTCAGACATGACCGGTTTACCCGAGAAGTTGCGCAAAGCGGTATGCAATACAGATCGTCCTTCAGTTTGGTTGATCAGATCTCCGCTGAACATGGCGTTGATAGCCTGTTTCACTTCACACTGTTCTGCCAGTTGTATGAGCAAGCCAAGCGTTTCGTCTGATACCCGATTCTTTGAAAAATCTACAAAGATGTCGTCGAGCTGAAACGAATATTTATCAAAGCGCTTTTCGTCGCCGGCAAAAAGGTCGGCAATTTTTTGGCTTTTATTTTTATCAAAATGCTGCTGCAATGCTTTCCAGGCGGCAGTGGTGGTTGGGTCTTTTATAGGTAACATGTTGTGTTCTATTTTTAAATTCCCCTCTTGAGAGGGCAGCGCAGTGGGCAGTGTAGTGGTAGGGGTGTGTAATCATTGTAAAAGGACACACCCCCAAACCCCTCTCAAGAGGGGAGTCATGTCTTAATTATTCTTTTTTTAGATCCTTAGCTATTGTTTTATCTATTAGCCAGGTAATATTCCCGTTTACGGGGTTTAGCAGTTGTGCCGGATACAGGTCGGGGTTACGCTCGCCTTCCAAAACTTCATATAAAGCTTCGGCTTTTTCATTACCGTACAGCATCAGGATGATCTCTTTAGCTTTGTTGATCAGCGGAGCGGTAAATGTTATGCGGTACATGTTTTGCGACTTCAAATAATAGGCATCCACCAATTTCGTCTCTTCGTGCAGAACAGGCTCATATGGGAAAAGCGACGCGGTGTGGCCCTCCGGGCCCATGCCCAATAGGATCAGGTCGAACCTCATTCCGTCACCCAAAACCTCCCGAATAGCATTTTCATATTCTTCTGCATATTGGCTCACATCCTTATCTGCCCACATGTAAAAGATCTGGTTTTTTGGTACAGGGACTTTATTAAGCAGCGTGCGGTTTGCCATCTTTCCGTTGCTTTTATCATCGGTTAAAGGCACCCACCGCTCATCGCCCCAAAACACAAAAACTTTGCTCCAGTCTATCTGCTCTTTGTAGGATGCCTCTGCCAGATCTTTGTACAACGTCTCCGGCGAGCTGCCACCTGTCAGCGCTACAACAAACTTGCCGTTTTCTGCAATGGCTTTCTGCGCAAGGTCTGTGAACATTTTAGCACATGCCGTGCTGATCTCGTTCTTATCGTCGAATATCTTTACTGTTGATGCCATTATTTTTCTGTTTTTGGGTGCGAATTGATAGCCCACGTATGGCCCTGGCGGGCGATCAACGCTTCCGCAGTTTCTGGCCCCCAGGTTCCTGCAGCATAGTTAGGGAAAGACAATGAGGTGCGGCCTTCCCATGCTTTTTGTATCGGGGTTATTACGTCCCAAGCCTCTTCCACCTGGTCAGAACGCATAAATAGGGTGGTATCGCCGGTCATTACATCCAATAACAGGGTTTCATATGCCTCAGGCGATTCCTTTGAGCTGTTGTAATCGAATACCATCTCTGCGGGATTCAATTCCATCTCGATGCCGGTTTTCTTGACTATGAACCTTAAGCGAATGTCCATCTGCGGCTGAATGTTGATGGTCAGCCTATTCGGCGACAACGCCTCTGCCTGCATTTGCGGGAAGGTTGAGTGCGGCACCGGCCTGAATTGTATGGTGATTGAAGATGTTTTTTCCTGAAGGCGTTTGCCGGTACGCAGGTAAAACGGAACCCCCTGCCAGCGCCAGTTATCAATGAAAAATTTTATGGCTGCAAAGGTTTCAATATTAGAATCAGGCGCTACCTCAGGCTCTTCGCGATAGCCAACTACTTTTTTGCCTTCCATCCAGCCTGCAGCGTATTGCCCGCGTACGGCATCGGTGCTTACATCATTGGCAGTAAACCTGCGGATAGCGCGCAGCACATCTACCTTACGGTTTCGTATTTCTTCAGCATCGAAAGATATGGGGGGTTCCATAGCTACCATGCATACTAATTGCAGCAGGTGGTTCTGGATCATGTCTTTTAACGCCCCCGCGCTTTCATAGTAACCGCCGCGTTCTTCAACGCCTACCTGCTCGGCAACAGTTATCTGCACATAATCGATATAGCTGCGGTTCCAAAGCGGCTCGAACAGCGCGTTGGCAAAACGGAAGGCCAGGATATTCTGTACCGTCTCCTTACCTAAATAGTGGTCTATGCGGTAGATCTGCTGCTCCTGGAATTTGCTTACCAGTAACTTGTTGAGCTCGATGGCACTTTCTTTATCATGGCCAAAAGGTTTTTCAACCACGATGCGGTCTTGCTCGGGAATAGAGGTTAGCCCGGATTCATTGAGGTGCGTAGCCACAGCGGCGATAAATCGTGGTGCCACCGACATGTAGAACAGTCGGTTTGCACGACCGCCCCACTCTTTGTCAATGGCGTCGAGCTTTTTTGCTAAACCTTTGTATGAGGCCGGGTGATCTATGTCTGATATGTAGTAAGAAATACTTTCCTTGAATACCTTCCATTTATCGTCGGCCGGTTTGCCGCTGCGCGAAAAATCTGTCAGGCCTTCAAACAAACGGTCGCGGTATTGGTCGTCATTAAGTTCGGTACGGCCCAAACCAACTATCGCGAACTTGTCGGGCATCCAGCCGTCGTTATATAAATTATAGAAAGCCGGTATCAGCTTTCGCTTTGCAAGGTCGCCCGTGCCGCCAAATATGACTATGATGGTAGGCGATACTTCTTTTTCTTTTTTCATGGTAGGGGTGTGTAACAGCTAATTAATCCCATTGGGTATGGAAGGTGCCTTGTTTATCTGTGCGCTCGTAAGTGTGGGCGCCAAAATAGTCGCGCTGTGCCTGCACCAGGTTAGTAGGTAATTTTTCGCTGCGGTAGGCATCAAAATAACTCAAAGCCGACATGAATGCTGAGGCCGGAATACCTTTACCGGCTGCATATTTCACTACAGCCCTTATTGCTTCCTGGCGGTTTAACAGGTCTTTGCCTATCTTGTTATCAAGCATTATGTTTGGCAGCGAAGGGTTTTTCACATAAGCCTGCATAAAATCTTCCAGGCAAGTCGCGCGGATGATGCAGCCACCCCGCCAGATCTTAGCAATGTCTGCCAGATTTAGGCCGTAGTTATAAGCCTTGTCGGCAATGGCCAACTGTTCCAGGCCTTGCGCGTAAATTGTTAACATGGCAAAGTAATAGCCATGTTTAATATGATCCAAATCGATGCTGCCCTCGCTGCCATCCCAGGTTAGTTTTTTAGACGCTTCAACGCGTTCTTCTTTGTACTTAGACAGATCGCGCATGGCAACCGCCGCGTCAATCACAGGGATAGGCGCCTGTAAGTCCATCGCGTTTTGCGATGTCCATTTACCTGTACCTTTTGCACGCGCAACATCAGACACGATATTGATGAGCGGACGGCCCGTTTCATCATCCTTTTTATTTAGAACAATGCCGGTGATCTCTATCAGGAATGATTGTAACTCTGTTTCATTCCATTGGGCAAAAGTTTGCTGCAACTTGGTGTCATCAAAACCCAGCCCGCGTTTCATAATATCATACACCTCTGATATCAACTGCATAATGCCATACTCAATACCGTTGTGCACCATTTTAACATAGTTGCCGGCCGAGCCGCTTCCCAGGTAGGTAACACAAGGTTCGCCGTTTACCTTGGCTGCTACAGACTCGAAAATCGGCTGCAGGCGTTTATAAGCGTCCTGATCGCCGCCCGGCATCATGCTTGGCCCAAAACGCGCGCCTTTTTCGCCACCAGAGATTCCCATTCCGAAGAAATGCAAGCCTTCTTCATCAAGTTCTTTTATGCGGCGGTCTGTATCGGGGAAGTAAGAGTTACCACCATCAATAATGATATCACCCTCTGCCAGTAATGGTACAAGCCCGGCAATAGCCGAATCAACCGGTTTCCCTGCCGGCACCAGCAATAGTATAGCCCGGGGTGTCTTCAGCATCTCAACAAATTCTTTGTCAGACGTAGTGCCTTTCACATCCTGCTTTTCTGTTGCTTCATTTGCCAGAGCATCTACTTTGCCCTGGTCAAGATCCAGGCCTGCCACCGCGTAACCGTGGTCGGCTATGTTTAAAAGCAGGTTGCGGCCCATAACGCCAAGGCCAACTATGCCAAATTCGTATTGTTTCATGGTAGGTATTTATAGGGAGGTTAATATTTTGTTATGTCATTGCGAGCAATAGCGCGGCAATCTTGTCGTATGATTTATAATTGATGTAAGAATGAATTTATGTTACGTGTCGATAATTTTTATTTATCTAATAAATAATCAAATCGATAATTATAGTTTTAATTTTGGCGTTGCCTCTTCGCGGCCCGCGCTTTCCTCGATGGGCTTGGAGTCTATCCTGAGCCTGTTGAAGGACTGCTATCGCTAACGCTATTTTGTTTTCAATTAATTTAATTTGAGCCCGTAGTCCTGCAATTGTTTTTTTGTGCTTTCGATGTCTGTATGATGAATTGTATTTATGCCTAACTGTTTAGCCACTTGTATAAAGACGTCCCGATCGTCAAGGTAGACCACCTCTTGCGGCTTTACCTGCGCCAGGTCTAAGCCGATGAGGTAAATGTTCTTATCGGGTTTGCGGGCACCAACAAAAGAAGACGATGCGAATACATCTATGTACTCTCTCATACCAAATTTTGCGATGCGGTACTGGTTTAGTTCGCGGCCTTCATTGTTAACAGCTACGGTACTTAAGCCATTAGCTTGCTTAACGTCTTTTATCAACTGCACCATATCCGGGAATTCTACCGAACCTGCCAACATAAACTGCTTAAATTCTTCGGCACTGAAACTCTGCGGTTCAAAAAACAACAATAAATGCAGATACTCATTTAACGTCATCTTTCCCGCTTCGTAGGCATCGAATATCACGCGGTGACGGTCGTTCATCGTCGCCAGGTCGATCGAGAAATGTTCAGCGGCTTTTGCCCTTAAATTCCTGTCCCAGCCATTGGTAAGCAACACCCCGCCAAAATCGAGAAACAATGATTTTATGGAAGGGCTGTTGCTCATGAAGTAACCTGTTTGCGTTTTTCTTTAAGCGTATCCATCAGGGTATCAAAAGGCTTGATGAATTTTTCTATGCCTTCTTCCTCCAGTTGTTTAGTCACGTCATTAAGGTTTATGCCCACAACTGTCTCTAATTGATAAAGTTGGTAGCGGGCCTCTTCCAGCCCATTTTCTAAGCGTGATGCAGGCTGACCTTTTTCACGGTAAATATCCAACGTGTCTTTTGGAACAGTATCTACCGTATCAGGGCCTATTAATTCTTCCACATACATCAGGCTGTCATAAGCCTTGTTTTTTACACTGGTACTTGCCCAAAGTAAACGCTGTGGTTTAGCGCCATGTGCTTCAAGTTTGGCAAAACGTTCGCTTTTGAAAACGTCTTTATAGATCTGGTAAGCATCGCGGGCGCTGGCAATGGCGATCTTACCTTTAAGCTGATTAGCTACTAAAGCTTTTTGCTGATCTTCTGCAGCTATTTTTTCCAGCATCGGGTCTATCGCGGTATCTATACGGCTCAAAAAGAAACTGGCAACCGAAGCGATGTTCTCCAAAGATCCGCCTTGTTCTAAACGCTGCTCCAAACCTTCTACGTAAGCTTCTGCAACAGCTTTATAGCGTTGCAAGCTAAACAATAAGGTAACGTTGATGTTAACACCCTCACTGATCAGCTGTTTTATGGCAGGTATACCTTCTTTGGTAGCCGGTATCTTTATCATCACATTTTTGCGGTCAAGCGCTTTCCATGACGAACGGGCCTCTGTTAGAGAACCTTCTGTCTGTAAAGCCAAAGATGGCGACACCTCCAGGCTAACGTAGCCGTCTAATGCGTTGGTGTCGGCGTAAACGCCTTTGAAAACGTCGGCAGCTTCCTGCACGTCTTCAATTGCAATTTTCAGAAAAAGGTCTTCGGCCGAGATGTCTTCTTTACCGTAGGTCGAAATGGCCTCATCATAATCATCGCCTTTGGCAAATGCCTCCTGAAAAATAGCAGGATTTGAAGTTACGCCACGAAGGCCATCTTCATCAATCATTTTGTTTAAGCTGCCATCGCGGGTGAATGAGCGTTTTATATAATCGAGCCAGATACTCTGCCCAAAATCGGGTATACGTGCTAATGGATTTTTCATGGTTTTATGTGTTTATTTTCTATCGCTATTATTTTATCGAGGCGGCGCTGAAAGCGGCCACCACCAATGTAAGTTGCTTTAAGATAGGTTTCTATAATGTCCCAGATAAGTGAAGGGCCAATAACCCTGCCGCCAAGGCAAAGCAGGTTCATGTCGTCATGCTCAACCCCCTGGTGTGCCGAATACGTTTCTGTAACCAAGGCCGCGCGAACGCCGGGGAGTTTATTAGCCACCACAGAAACGCCTACGCCGCTGCCGCAGATGGCAATGCCCCGTTTTATTTCGCCCGTGGAAATAGCCTGAGCCAGAGGCAAAACCGCGTCAGGATAATCATCGTCTGCATTATACACAGACGCGCCGTAGTCTTTCACCTGGTAACCGGCGGCGGTTAACAAAGGCAAAAGTAAGTTCTTTTGCTCAAAACCGGCATGATCTGCAGCTATGCCTATTTCCATTTTGTTATTTTTTTAGCAAAGCCTTAGCTGCTTTAATCACATGGTCTGTAGTGAAACCGAAATGTTCCATTACTGCATCGCCGTCGCCTGATTCTCCGAATCGATCGATACCGATCGGGGTTCCCTCTTCTGTAACGTACTTGTACCAGGTTAAAGTAACACCGGCCTCTACAGACACGCGTTTTTTAAGGTTTGGCGGCAAAACAGAATCGCGGTAAGCCTCATCCTGCTGATCAAATATCTCAAATGACGGCATACTTACCGCGCGGGCTTTAATACCTTCGGCGGCTAACTTTTCCTGTGCTTCCAGGATCAGGTGTACCTCAGAGCCGGTAGCAATTAGAATTACATCGGGCTGGCCATCGCTGTCCTTTAAAATGTAACCACCTTTCCAAACATTGCTGGCAGGTGCGTATTTATTCTGGTCTAACACGGGCAACACCTGGCGGGATAAGATCAAAGCAACAGGCCCTTTTAATCTGCTGACAGCTATTTTCCAGGCCTCAACGGTTTCGTAAGCATCAGCAGGGCGTAGCACGGTTAAGTTTGGTGTTAAACGCAAAGATGATATCTGCTCTATAGGCTGGTGGGTTGGCCCGTCAGAACCTAAAGCGATACTGTCGTGAGTGAATATATAAGTTACTGGCGCCTTGGTTAAAGCAGCCAGGCGGATCGAACCGCGCATGTAATCTGAGAACGTTAAAAAGGTTGCACCATAAACTTTAGTGCCGCCATAAGAGGCAATACCATTCATTACCGCACCCATACCATGCTCGCGCACGCCATACCAAAGGTTGCGGCCGCCATAATTACCCGGCTGGAACGCGCCGCTGCCGTCTTTACCCGGTGTTTCGTTCGAACTTGCAAGGTCGGCAGAACCACCTAGTAACCATGGAATATTTACGCGTAGCTGCTCAAGCGCTTTGCCCGATGCCTGGCGGGTTGCTAAAGGTTTAGCCAGGTCAAATGTAGGCATGTCTTTGTCCCAGCCTTCGGGCAATTTGCCGTCTTCGCTCAGCGCAAATAGCTCAGCTTCGTCAGGATATGCTTTCTTAAATTCTTCGAATTTATTTTTCCATTCTTTATGCAGTTCTTCGCCACGTTTACCAGCTTCGCTCATGTGCTCCTGCACACCATCGGGAATGAAGAATGTTTTATTAGGGTCCCAGCCAAAGAACTCTTTGGTCTTTTTAACGTTTTCTTCGCCCAATGCTGCGCCATGAACCTTATTGGTACCTTCCTGCGGGCTGCCAAAACCGATAACTGTTTTTACGCAGATCAATGACGGTTGGTCAAGCACACCTCTTGCTGTTTCAATAGCTTCTTTTAACGCATCAAGGTCGTTACCATCGTCTACGGTTAACACATGCCATCCGTAAGCTTTAAATCTTTCAGGAACGTTCTCAGTAAATGCTTCACTGGTTGGACCGTCTAAAGAGATAGAGTTATCATCGTATAAATAGACCAAACGGCCAAGTTTCAAGTGGCCTGCAAGTGATGCTGCTTCAGAAGCAACGCCCTCCATCAGGTCGCCGTCACTTACAATACTGTAAACATAGTGGTCAACAAGGTCGTGCCCTTCTTTATTGTAAGTGGCTGCCAAAAACTGGGTAGCCATTGCCATACCTACACCGTTGCCAAAACCTTGCCCCAGCGGGCCGGTAGTAACTTCTACGCCAGGTGTCAACGTCGACTCGGGGTGTCCTGCAGTGCGTGAGCCTAATTGCCTGAACCCTTTAAGATCTTCCATAGAAAGATCATAACCATACATGTGCAGCAAGCTGTACAACAATGCAGAGCCGTGGCCCGCCGATAGAACAAAGCGATCGCGGTTTGGCCATTTAGGTTCTTTCGGATCAAACCTTAAGAAGTTATTCCATAGCACATAAGCCATTGGCGCGGCACCCAAAGGTAAGCCGGGGTGGCCTTGATTGGCTTTCTGTACCATATCTATGGACAGCATCCGTAATGTATTTACACTTAACTCTGCAATATTCTTCGAATTGTCGGTCGACATAAAAAAGGGGGATTATGGTAGAATGTTAAAACTTTTTGAAGTGGCTAATTTATACTATTTATATCTATGTTTAACCGCGTAAAATTTATCTTGTTTTACGGGCTTGTCATTTAAATATAATCACCATAGCGCTTTTAGTACTAGTAATGTGTTTAATTGACGCAATGGCGGTTTGAGACAGCCAACGAGTAAAAAAGACCAACTGAAAGTGATTTGAACATGACATTAAAAGTAACTGTTGCGGCTGTATTTTTATTTTTAGCAACGATTGCCTCATCGAATGCGCAGGTAAACTACGCAGAGCGTTTTAGGGCCGCCGCCGCCCAGTACAAAGTTTTGATGAGGCGTCTGCCTGCAGAAAGGTTTCCTAAGACTTACTTTGCGGTGAACGATAGTTTAGGCACCAGCGACTCGGGTTGGTGGTGCAGTGGTTTTTATCCGGGCACTTTACTGCAGCTTTACCGGGAAACAAAGGATCCGGCAATCCTAACTGAGGCCAATCGCATGTTAGGGTTGCTTGCCAAAGAGCAATATAATACAGGCACGCACGACCTAGGGTTTATGATGTATTGCAGTTTTGGGAATGCTTTAAAAATAGATCCTAGGCCCGAATACAAGCAAATATTGATAAACAGTGCAAAATCGCTTGCCAAACGGTTTGACCCAAAGGTGGGCTGCATACGCTCATGGAACGGCAAGCCCGGCGATTTTCTGGTGATCATAGATAACATGATGAACCTGGAACTGCTGTTTTGGGCGACAAAGGTTACCGGCGATTCTAGCTTTTATAAAATAGCCGTTACCCATGCCAACACAACCATGAAGAACCACTTCCGGCCGGATCATAGCTCATATCATGTGCTGACTTACGATGAGCAAACCGGTGCAGTGAAGCATAAGGGTACCGCACAGGGTTATGCGGATGAGTCGGCGTGGGCAAGAGGACAGGCTTGGGGTTTATATGGTTATACGGTGATGTATCGCGAAACGCATGATCAAAAATACCTCGACCAGGCGAACCATATCGCATCGTTTATTTTAGATAATCCTAATTTACCATCAGACAAAATACTTTACTGGGACTATAACGCGCCTAACATACCCAATGCTTTGCGTGATGTATCTGCTGCAGCTATAACAGCATCGGCATTGCTGGAATTAAGAAAGTATAACAGTGGGGCAATAGCTCAAAAATATCTAAGCAATGCAAAAGCGATATTGAAAACCTTGTCTTCGTCGCCGTACCTGGCACCTGGGGGGACTAATGGCGGGTTTATCCTGCAGCACAGCGTTGGACACTTGCCCGCCAAAAGCGAAGTTGACGTGCCGCTTACCTATGCAGACTATTACTATATGGAGGCATTGACACGGTTGAAGGGTGTAGAAATAGATCATTAAAGCAATTGCAACGTTCAGATCTGTTTATTGAGGCATGCAAGTGGCGTTAAATCAATTAATAATCCTTTTTACACTATTCGACCGGCTTTGTTATTTTATTCTCTGCAAGCCTTAAAAGTTTAAGCGCATAAGTAATGTCGTCTTTTTCGCGTAAGTAAAAACTTATCCATCCGGAATTTTTGAATTTATGATGGTCTTGTATTCTATTGCCAGTCTTTAGTTGTTGTTTCAAGGCGCGATTTAGTAGGATATCGAGCAACCCATTACTATGGATATGCCCTAATTCTTTATCGCCTTTATTAAACTGTATACCACCATATTTATGTGTGCAAACCGTTACACCATCCCATTCGCTAACCTCTAGCTTAATTTCATCAAGCCAGTCCAAGAGGTGTGGCTGCGTTATTAATGTATATATCTTTAGCCAGTTATCAAAAAGGATGGCTAAGCCAGGAAAGATTTTTAGGAAACCAAGATGCCGAACTATAAAATTGAACATTTACTTTGCTTCGCTTAGTTCTTTTATATGTTCCATTACGCGTAAATGCACATTGCGCGTAATGCTTTTTGCCCAAATATCATAATACCAAACAGGGAAGACGTATAGCTTGTACCAACTGTTGCCAATAAGTGTTGTGGTGTTGTCGCCGTTGTCCTTTAACAAAAATTGGCCACGTAATATGTCTATATGGCCCATTATTTCGGGATCACGGGGTTGGTGCGTTACATCGAAGGTAAGTTTTCTGTTAATCTCAAACGTCGAAATTTTTTCATCGAAAGTGTAACCATTGCTAAAAATACATTTGCGTTTTGCGCCGAGGTAATACCCGTCAACAGTTGATTGAACCGGACTTGGCATCCCAACCTTAAATAGCCAAAAATTATTCTCCTTATTGATACGTTTGAATGCGACAACATGCGACCAAACTTCGCTCACAGGTGCGTTTATAACCATTGCGTCGGAAACCTCGTTTTGGTAGTCATGCGTTGAACGCACATCCATCATATAAATGAAAAGCAGCAGCGATAGTATGCTGAAATTCAAATTATTGTTGTCCCTCTTAAACATATAACGCCCCGCGAAAGTGCCGGCACTTATGCAAACCCATATTAACGGTGACACGATAATTAGACAAATAACTCCTTCGCCTAAAAACATGGCACTAAAGGCAATAGCTAGTAGTGTGTTGTAAAAGCCGGACATCAATAATTGACGGCTGGATAAATTAAGATCACGCCAAAACCACGAGCTTATAATCCCCATGACCAACGGAATGATAATAAACTCTGAAAAGATAAGGACACCATTTATGTAGGGTGGCATAAAATGTTTTGTTATGCTGATCACCACCACTGCAAAAAGGTTAGCGAAAACATAACCGTCTGCTCTTGAATTTAAAACTTGCATGTAATAAAGATGTTAGGTAAATATTAAACTTTCAGTAATTCTTGAAAGACATCATTAAAAAAGTTATTTAAAAACTTTTACAATTGAGCCCCAAAACCAACTCTCTTCTGCCTTTAGCATTATATCTAGAGTTTTATCGACGTTTTTAGCAAGATTGTTAATGTCAGTCACAGATTTATGAAAGGTTTTAAATACAGGGTCCTTATTGTCCCCTTTAAGTGTACTTAACTCTCCTAATATTTTAAGAACAGGGTCAAGCTCACGTTTTCGGCGTTCTTTAGCAACCTGGCGGGCAATTGTCCAGGTGTCTTTATCCGAACAAAAATACTCTTTACGTTCCCCCGGACGCAGTCTTTTCTCTACCAGTCCCCAGCCGATCAAATTCCTAAGAGTCATATTAGCGTTACCGCGAGATATACTTAGTTCGGCCATTACTCCTTCTGTAGATAATTCGCCGGGTGTTATCAATAGTAAAGCATGTACTTGTGCCATGGTGCGGTTAATGCCCCATTCAGAGCCTAGCTTACCCCAGGCCTCTATAAATTTATGTTTCGCTTCTGGCAGATCCATGTATAAACCTAATTATCAAAATTGAACTTTCAAAAAATATTGAAAATTAAATTTATAAATAAGGGTTTTTAGGCGGGCAAATGGTTCTTATCATTAACGTTGATCACCTTAAGAAACATCCCCCCAAGCGTATACATCAGCATATCTACCCATGAGAACCCGGTGCCGATAACGGTTTCTGCAAGCCGGTTTCCCTGCAGGCCAAGCGCATTTACAATATGAAAGTATTGGGCTGTTTCAATAAGATAGGCAAATAATAAAACGCCGATGAGTGTTGGCACGAGCCGTGTTTTAAAGAACGATCTTACAAAGCAAAAGATCAATACTACCACAAGGAAATCGCCGAAGTAAGGCCTGATAAACGCGTCGTGTATGTAAAGCGCGATAGCCACCTCGGTAAGGAAGAGCGCTACAGTCCAGAGGAAATATTTGAGGTTAAATCGAAACATCATAGTCTCAGTCGATCAGTTTAAAGATTGAACAGCACTTTAGCTAACAAGATTCTTCCGGGTATGGTATAAGTGCTTGCCGAATATACGTTGGCCGACAGATAAACGGCCGTGTAGTTTTGCGTATTGAGGAGGTTTTGCGCGGTTACTTCCAGATCGAGCTTAGTTTTCAGGAAGTGATAGCGCAGACTGGCATCTGCGAACGGATACTTCAGATCATTCGCGCCCGGTTGATGGGTATAATAATAGTCGCCGGAAAGCGATAAAAATAAGTTATTCGTTGGGTTGTAGTTTACTGACGCCCTTTGCGTAAGCCGCTGAAATTTGTTGCTGCCCGCCACTGCCGAAGAATTACTTTCTGTGATCAGATAATCGGCATGATACGACGTGTTCACCTTCGGGCTGATGCGGGTGTCGGCACCGAAGGACAGCAGCGTTGACCTGGTTGTGTAGGGCAAGATCTGACTGTTGAGAATTTGGTTGAGCTTTGTGGTTTGATAACTTGCCGCGGCGCTGAATGTAGTTTTCAACCCGAAATCATATTTGCTGATATTGCCGCTAAAATTCCAGCTGTTGATGTTGTTATCAAACGGCAGCACAATGCGCCGGGTGATATTATTGGTGATAACGCTCGAGGCGATATTGTTGATATTAACATGTGTATAACCCGCGTTAAGACTAAAGAAAAAAAGTACAATAGCCTTGCGATAGTTAAACCCTACAGACGCGTTTTGGGTTTGCCTTTCGCTCAGATCGGCGTTGTTGGCATACAGGCTGCGGTAATTGGTGAGTATGTAACCCCGGTACACGTCCTGGATATTGCCGATATTATTACGAAGCGAATAATTTGCCGTAACAAAATTTTCAATCCCGGTCATGTACTTCACAAACAAGGTCGGGCTGAAGTACAGCCTTGTCAGCCGTTCATCCAAATTGTAAAAGCTGTCATTGTAGCTGGTGTTTTGCAGGCTAAGCGGCAGTGTAATATTGGCTTTAAGTTTCGTACCGGGGAAGTCATAAACCGCTTCAGTGTAAAATTTTTGCCTCGACCAGTTTAAATGGTTCAATGCACTGTCTGACAGCAGGTTCACTGAGTTATTTAACTGCGTAACAGAGAGTGCCGAGTTTAATTGTTGGCTTTGTGATGTTATTCCCGCTTTATAGGTCTGCGTTACCCAATCGCGCGGAATGGCTAAGGATAGATAATTATTGCTGAACCAGGTTGGGATATTGGCCGTTTGGGTAAGCTGATTATAGGCAATATTGTTATTAAAGACCGAAGGGTTAAGGTTGGGGTCGATGACGCGGTTTTCCGGTTCCGTGGAGTGGTTAATGTAGCTGTACAGATTTACAATGGTATTGCCCTTTAAGGTTTGCCGGTAGTCAAACTCATTGCTAAAATTGGTTAGGTTATCGCTCAGTACCTGGTTCACGGGTATGCCGTTGCTCACCAGCGACGAGTAGCCTTTGTAATGACTATAATCGGCAGAGAAGTTATCATTAAGATAATATTTGCTCTTGTTCATGTTCAGCATAAACTGCGCGTGCAAAATGTCTGGCCGGTTTTTATTAACCTGAGTTTCCGAATACCGCACCGTATCATTTGGCAAATAGATCTCGCTCAGCTTGCGATAATCCTGCCGCTGACTGTCGCGGAAATAAGAAATATTTGCGCGCAGCTGCACTTCTTTTTTAATGGTGACAAGGTTATTGAGATTAAGCAAACCCGAACGGTTGAGCAGGTAACGGCTTCGCGGCAGGTCGGGATCCCCGGCGGTGCCTAAAGACAAAATTGTTCCAGGCCTGTCATTATCTAACCTCGACATGAAAGCCTCCTGGTTATGGGCGATCAGATCGTTGCTTACATCGATACCCACGTTGTTACCCTTAAAATAATTGATGGCTTTATACTTGTCTTTAAAAGCCATGGCATTAAGGTCTGCATAGTAATTACCGGGCAGCCCCGCGCCTATGGTTTCCTGACCGACCACCTGCATTTTGGCTTCTTTTTTTATGGTAAGGTTTAGTGCGACATCGTCGCTCACCACTTTATTCTGCAGCATTTTTATAGGCTGGTGGTTTTGCATTACCTGCACCTGGTCTACCACACCATGCGGGATGCTGCTGGTGGCGATGTTATACTTATCATCAAGCAGGTTATCGCCGCCAATGTACAGGTTTGATATAGCCTTACCATTATAGCTTATCTTGCCGTTCTTATCAACGTCTATTCCCGGCAGTTTTTTGATGACATCGCCGATTACGCGGTCTTGGGGGTTGGTAAAGTCAGACACCTTGTAACTCAATGTATCACCGCTTACACGCAGCCTTGGGTTCTTGTCTTTTATGGTGACTGTTTGCAGCTGGTGAATGGCTGCAGCCAACTTAAAGTTATAGGCGATCGAAAGGTCCTGCACCTGCCTGGTTTCTTTTTTGAAGCCGACAGATGTTACCTCTAAACGCAAACCTGTTCTGTCTGCACCCTTCGGAACGGATATTTCAAAATTCCCCTTCTCTGTAGTTGTGGTGTAAGAAAGGATGAGGTTACCCGTATTTTTAAGGCTGATGGTGGCGTAGGGTACAGGTTTGCCCAAGCTATCCTGCACAGTGCCTTTAACAGTTTGCGCATGGCAAACCATCCCCATCAGCACCCAAAAAATGAGTACAGCAAGATGTTTTATGATGCAGGTCATTTCTTCTCGGGTAATTCTAACGGATTGTTTGTAGCAGCAGTTCGCGGCGCCGATATTATATTTACAGATTGAGGCATGCCGGGTGAGGGTGAAGATGGTGCGCCACCCTGCGGCATCATACGCATACCGCCGCCCATACTGCCCATAAATGCCTGGGGGTCTTTACGCATCGCTTCCTGCAATTTGGTATACTCCTTGTCTGTGGTCTTAGCGGCGTCGGCGGGCAGCGCGATCAGATTAGGGTCTTTGTTACTATCGCTTCCGATTAGTTTTATCTGGTCGGGGTTGGCGCTTGTAGTAGTTTCAGTTACCGGCGTTGCTTTCGCCTCTTCCATGCCATCGAACTTAAATATTACATCCTTTTTTGCGTCATACGCTTCCACGATAAGTCCGGGCAGGCCACTTAATTTCCACGGGCCGGTATGATACGGCAGATCGGGGCAAAACCAAGCCGTATAATCACGCCCGCCTAAATGGCCTGTTGCTTTTTGGCAATGCAGCGTACCGAATGAGGTAGTGTCAGCGCTTATCTTCCAGTTAATAATCGGTAGTTGATCCTCTATCAGGTACATGGTGGCCAACAATTGTTCTTTTCGGTACATTTTATGCACTGTCGGGAATTGGAATATTTCCGCGCGGGTAGTCGGCCGGTTGCCGGTAAGTTTTAAGGTAACCTGCCCGCTGCCTTTTTGTGCCGCCATTTGTTCTGCGGCTTGCTGGCGCATCATGGCGTCTTGCAATTTTCTGTCGTAACTTCTGTACACACTTGCCGTAGGGCCTAAAAAGAGCGTCATCTTTTCTGTATAAGGATGTTCGCGGTTGGTAGTGTCCCTTACATGTGTAAAGTTATAATGTACTATTGCCTGGGCCATTTCAGGCTTTTGTGCCAATGCGGTGCCGGCTAAAGATAGTGCCGCAAAAATTAGGTTGAGTTTTTTCATTAGTGATAATTAATTGGTTTCAAATAAATTAAGTTGAAACCAAATATAACTAATGGTTTAGTTAAACAAAGCGCTTTAACATTCCTTAACAAAATTTAACATTCGCAGCGGCTCGCCTCGCGAAAGTTAAGGGCATAAAAAAACCCGGACTATGCCGGGTTTCTCGATTGTTATTCTGGTTTAATTACCTGCTGCCGGTGGCGGTTTAGGTAACTCTTTTCGGGGTATCATATCTGTGCGCTGCGATGTATTATAAACAAACGAAGCAATTATAGTTGCTGCCTGTTTCAGATCGTCGGCGCTTAAACGGTCATAAGTATCCTGGTTGCTGTGGTGTGTACGGGTGTTGTAATCCATAGGCTCCTGGATAAACTGGAAGCCGGGGATGCCAACCGCGTCGAAAGACAAATGGTCCGTGCCGCCTGTGTTGCCGATGGTTACCGTGCTTGCGCCTAAGTCTTTAAACGGAGCCAGCCAGCTTTGAAATATCGGTCCGGCCGCCTGGTTGCCCTGTAGGTAAATGCCGCGAATCTTTCCGGTACCGTTATCCAGGTTATAATATGCCGAAACTTTTGCCTGCTCGGGCTTCAAAGTCATGGTTTTTGGATCGCCAAAGTGGTTTAACACATAGTTGCGTGACCCGAATAAACCCTGCTCTTCTGAAGTCCATAATGCTAAACGGATGGTACGTTTTGGTTTAAAACCAATTGTTTTTAAAATACGCAAAGCCTCCATCATTACTGCGCTGCCTGCTGCGTTATCAGTCGCGCCGGTTCCGCCATGCCAAGAATCAAAGTGGCCGCCAAGCATTACCAACTGGTCTTTCAGTTTTTTATCTGTACCCGGTATTTCAGCTACTACGTCATAACCTTGCAGGTCGTCTGTATAAAACTTAGTTTGGATATCGGCTTCCATTTGTACGCTGATGCCGCCTTTTAGCAAACGCACAATGCGCAGGTAATCTTCGCCGCTGGTTTCCAATTCAGGAAGAACAGGTTTTGCATCCTCTGCATAAGATGCACCGTTCGTAGTGAACACCGTGCCGTCTGTCCCGCGGGCCTGGCTAAGTATCAGTGCTGCACCTTCGTCCATCAGGAAAGTCGACACGGCTGTGCGCATAGCCATCATACGGCGGCGGGTCTCAATAAAATTATTTGCATTACCCGGGCGCGGGCCGCGTGGCTGCTCCGGACCAGCTTTCGCCATTTTATCCAGTTCCTCGTCGGTATAACGGGTCAGATCGGGTTTTAAGCCCTGGGCCAAAGTGGTCTTGGTATCCATGATCACTATCTTGCCTTTCAGCTTGCCTTTGTATTGGTCAAGGTCTGTAACGGTATCAACCTTCAACAAAACCACGTCAGTTTTAATAGGGCCGTTGGTAGACGGTGTCCATGCTTTAGGGATAGCGATTATAGCATGGTAATACGGAACGGTAATGGCAGCATAGTTTTTCTGAACGTCCCAGCCCTTACCAAATTTTCCCCAGGGCTCTAAGGCCACATTGCTCATGCCCCAGGTTTTCAACTGGCCCATTGCCCATTCCTGCGCGTGGCGCAGCTCCGGCGAACCTGATAACCGCGGACCTGATACATCCGTTAGGTAAAAAGCCGTGTTCATTACCTGCGAATGGTTTAAGCCTTCTTCGCGGATCTTGTTGACCATATCCTGGTCTACAGCCTCTTGCGCGTAAGCGCCGGTAAATACCGAAGCTGCTAAGAGCGCTGTTAAAAGTAGATTTCTCTTCATGTTAAGTTAGTTAATGTGCGAAAACAAACATATCAAATTAGCTGTCAATAATTTAGGGACAGCGCTAACAAATGTGTTACAAATTTGCCGGGGAGAGATGGTTGCAATTATGAGCAAAAAAATAAATGTCATTCAGGAGCAGAGCGAATCCCAATAGCTATCGGGATTATGCGCTAAATAAGTTATAGGGTGGTGTGATCTCTTTACGTATACACTCTTCAACAAAAACTATAGACCTTAAAATTAGAATTGTTGTACTAGCTGAAGATTTTGGGCGTTCCCGCTGCGCAATCGGGCTATTCGTTGCAACTCCTCAGCCGCTCTGCGGCTTGCGGGGTTTTCACTGCTATCCCTAACGCAGGCCAACCGCTTCCCAAACCGTTTTAAACAAATAAGCCAGGCAGTTTTTAGTTCCATCCCCTTTGGGGAGGGTTAGGGAGGGGTCAATGTGCGCAAGTAGTATCCGATTATGAGCATCTATTGATCCAATCTGCGTGGCAATCTAAATACAGCAAACCGGCCCTGTAGGTCGGGGATTGCTTCTCCGCTTGCAGCGTATCGCAATGACGATCTAATGGGCTTACAAAAACTTCAGCACTTCACCGATACTTTCAACCGTTGCAAGCCTTTTATTTTCCACCGTGTGATTAATCGTCTCATGCACCCAGGTAATGTGGTAAGGCACGTGAATGGCATAACCGCCAACGTTGAGCACGGGCAGCACGTCCGACTTCAGGGAATTACCCACCATCAGCAGTTCCTGCGGCTGAATATCCAGATGTCTGATCAGTTTCAAATAATTGGCATCATCCTTTTCCGACATGATCTCTACATGGTGAAAATATTTGGTAAGGTCAGACTTGCGCAGCTTACGTTCCTGGTCGAGCAGGTCACCTTTGGTGGCCACAACCAGCTTGTACCTGCCTTGCAGGTTCTTCAGCACATCTTCAACGCCATCCAGTAACTCGATCGGCTCGTTAAGCATGGCTTTGCCCAGTACAATGATCTGCGCAATGGTTTCCTGGGTAAGCGTCCCGTTGGTAATGCGCATGGCCGCTTCTATCATGGATAGCACAAAGCCCTTTACCCCGTAACCATACAGCGGGATATTATCCAGCTCGGTCTTCAGCAGTTCGCGCTCCATGTCATGCAGCGAGGCGTAACCTTCCAGCAGTTTGTAAAATGCTTCCTCAGTTTTACGGAAGTATGGCTCATTAACCCAAAGCGTATCGTCGGCGTCGAACGCCACCACTTTTATGTGTTTCATTTCCACGCTGCAAGTATACTAATAAGCCGTTTTGCATAGTGCCTGTGATATAAAATTTACTTTCGGTTTTTTAACGTGGCAGCTATAAGGTAGCTTAGCCTTATGGAAGCACAACCTTTTGTTATTGAGCATACTATGGACGCCCCGGCAGATAAAGTTTGGGAAGCCATTACCGATAAGGATGAAATGAAGCAGTGGTATTTTGACCTGGCCGAATTTAAGCCCGAGGTTGGTTATAAGTTTGAGTTCACCGGCGGTTCTGAAGACAAAACCTACCTGCACAAATGCGAAGTGCTGGAAGTTGAACGCGGCGCTAAGCTAAGCCATACATGGACCTACGACGGATATTCCGGCTATTCGATAGTAAGCTGGCTGCTCACGCCATACGGCAAGGCTACGCGCGTAAAACTGATACATACCGGTTTGGAAACCTTCCCTAAAGAAAAAGACTTTGCCCGCGAAAGCTTTTCGCAAGGCTGGAACTATATCGTCGGTAAATCACTACCGGACTTTTTGGAGAAGGCGGGGTAAGATAACGTTTATTTCCCCACTTCCACCAATTTACTACTGTCACACCCTGTGACAATGTGTGACAGTTTTCGAGAAAAAATGGCGAATCTGAAACACTGACACCATTGTGCATGGTTGAAAATGAGGCGTTTGCAGCCCTGACAAGTCCTTGTCAGATACTAATAAGTCAGTATTTGTAGAGAAACTGTCACATGTTACACCCGAAGCATCATGTCAGTATTTTTTCTAAATTACCGCCGCTTTCACAATTAATCAAACAAACCATGAACGCCAAAAACCTGCTTTGTTTACCTATGTTGGCTATCATCGGCAGCAGCGCCTTCGCCCAAAACATGATCAAAACTTTGCCTTACCCGGTAACCCGTAAAGTGGATACCGTGAATACGTATTTCGGCACTACCGTGCCCGACCCATACCGCTGGTTAGAAAATGACCGCGCCGAAGATACCAAAGCCTGGGTGCAGGCAGAGAACAAGGTGACGCACGCTTACCTGGATCAGATCCCGTTCCGCAATGCCATTCGCCAGCGCCTGGAAGTGCTGCTCAACTACGAGAAGTTCAGCGCGCCAAGTAAACAAGGCGAGTGGACCTACTACTCGCGCAATAGCGGGCTGCAAAGCCAGAGTGTGGTTTATCGTCAAAAAAACGGCGGCGCGCCTGAGGTTTTTCTCGACCCCAACAAATTTTCAAAGGATGGTACTACCTCACTGCAAGGCCTCGACTTCAGCAAGGATGGCAGCCTGTCGGCCTACCAGATATCAGAAGGCGGCAGCGACTGGCGCAAAGTAATAGTGCTCAATACAAAAGACATTACACAGGTTGGAGATACCCTGCGCAATGTAAAATTCAGCGGCATTGCCTGGAAAGGAAATGATGGCTTTTACTACAGCAGTTATGACAAACCAAAAGAAGGCAGCCAGCTAAGCGGCATGACCCAATATCATAAATTGTATTACCATAAACTGGGCACATCGCAAAGTACAGATAAACTGATCTTCGGCGGGAAGCAAACCCAGCGCCGGTATATTGGCGCCTATTTAACCGAAGATGAACGCTTTCTGGTGATCACAGCTGCCAACAGCACAACGGGTAATGAACTGTACGTTCAGGACCTGAGCCAGCCCAACAGTGCTATTGTCACCGTGGTAAATAACTTCGACAATGAACATAACGTGATAGACAATGTGGGCAGCAAGCTGTATATCTACACCAATTTGTACGCACCCAATCACCGCGTGGTAACTGTAGATTTTGCCAACCCAAAACCTAACAACTGGAAAGACCTGATCCCCCAAACCAAAAATGCATTGAGCGTAAGTACCGGTGGCGGAAAGATCTTTGCCGAATACCTGCAGGATGCAACCTCGCTGGTGCAGCAGTACGACATGAACGGTAAGTTGGAACATAACATTGCGCTGCCGGCAG